>DATAHR010000023.1:0-11001 GCA_036263035.1 Gaiellales bacterium
GCGAGACCCTCCCGATGCAGCGCGGCGGAGCGGGTCGCGGGTGTCGTCGCCGCTGCTTCCATGCTGCCGGAGCGTACCGGCGGCCGCGCATTCAGCCTGCGGGCTCACCCTGAAACGTCGCGTTCGCCGCTCCGGTCACGACCGCAGCCGTGAATAGCAGCGCCGCCAGCCCTGTCCGCCCGTTCGTCCACAGCGCCGCCGCGGCGGCCGTCCAGACGCCCAGCTCGAGCACGAGCCGCGCGGCCAGGGGCAGGTCGATCCGCCGCCGAGGCGCGAGGAACGTTGCCCAGAACGCCATCAGGGCGACTGCCAGCACCAGCCCGAGGACCACGCCGGCGATCCCGCCGGCGGCTCGGTAGCCGCCGTACCCCACCGCCGCCACGGCCGCCAGCTCGCACAGGAACCGGACGGTGAGCACCGCTCCGCGAAGGGCCACCGGAACCGTCAGCTGGCGGCGCGAGCCCGGCGCTCGTCGATCGCCGCACGCAGCCGCTCGCCGACGTCGGGATAGCGCGTCGCCATGTCCCTGAACGCCGAACGTGTCATGACGGCGACCCGTGCGGGCGATGATGCGAATACGCTGGCGGTGCGTCGGCCCTCCTCGGCAAGCGCGATCTCGCCGAAGAAGTCGCCGGGCTGCAGCCCGACGATGAACTCGTCCGCCACGCGCACCTCGCACCTGCCCTCGAGCAGAACGAAGAACTCGTGACCAAGCGTATCCTCGACGGCGAGCGGCCGGTTCGCTGTCACGTCGACCTCGTCCATCATCGAGGCTATTCGCGCCAGATCCTTCTCTGGCAGCCCCTCGAACAGGGGCGTCTGCGTCAGCTTCGCGGCATCCATGGAGTCTCCTGATCGGGAGCTCGACGATACCGGCTGGCCGCCGCCGCTGCCAGCCGTCAGCCCTTGCTGAACTCGCTCGCCTCCCGGCGCTCGTCCACCTTGACGTTGACCCGCTCGGCCACCTGCGGCATTGCGTCGATCATCGACCGGAAGCTGCGCTCGTCCATCACCATCAGGCGCATCGGTGAGGTCGCTCGCACGCCCGCCGTTCGGCGATCCTTGTCGAGCAGCGAGATCTCACCGAAGAAATCGCCGCGAACCATGTCCGCGAGGTGCGTTTCGCCGTCCATGGCCTCGGCCGTACCGGACAGGATCACGAAGAACTCGTGCCCGAACTCCTCGTGCCGGATCAGCCGGTGGTTGATCTCGACGTCGATGACGTCCGACCACCCCGCCACCTGCTGCAGCTGCTGCGGCGTCAGCCCCTCGAACAGCGGCAGGCCGTGCAGGTCGGCGGCATCCATGGCCGGATCGTACCCGAGCTCAGACGGCCCGCGCCCGGCGCTCGAACGCCCGGGCGATGTCGGAGATCGACACCAGCCCAACCAGCCGCTCGCCCTCCAGTACAAGTCCGCGCTGCAGCGGGTCGGCCGACAGCCGTCCTGCAGCGTCCGTGAGCGACTGCGCCTCGTCCAGCAGCACGACGCCGGAGAGCGGCGTCATCACGTCGGCGACCCGGGTCACGTCCCAGTTGCTGCGGGGCACGGCCGCCACGCTGCGGAACGGCAGCATGCCGACCACCCGTTCGCCGTCGAACACCGGGTAGGTCGTGTAGCGCTGCGCCCAGACAACGGCGTTCACGAACTCCGCCAGGCTGAGGCCGGGCGCCACACACACCGGATCCCGCTCGATCACGTCGGCCACGGTCAACCCGTCGAGCAGCGAGCGCACCTGCTCCGTCCGGCTCTCACCGGTCGCCGCCATCAGCAGGAAGACCCCCATCACCGAGAGCCAGCCCCAGCGCGGGTCCTGCGCCGCCAGCACGCCCGCGATCCCGACCCCGACCAGCACGATGCCGAACCCGCGGCCGATGCCCGCCGAGATCCGGGTGGCCGCGCCGCGGTCGCGCTGGAACCGCCAGAGCACCGCGTGCAGGATCCGCCCGCCGTCGAGCGGGTACGCCGGGATCAGGTTGAACGCCAGCAGGAACAGGTTGGCGACCGCCACCATCGAGACGACGCCGTCCACCGCCGAGGGCAGGTCGAGCAGCAGCGAGGCGGCGGCGAATCCGAATCCGAGCACGGACGTGACCGCCGGCCCGGCCAGCGCCACCCGGAACTCGACCCCGGGCCCCTCGAACTCGCCGGTGATGCGGGCCACGCCGCCGAACAGCCACAGCGTGATCCCCTGGATCTCCATCCCGTTTCGCCGGGCGATGAAGGCGTGCCCGAGCTCGTGGAGGATCAGGCCGGCGAAGAACAGCCCGGTCAGCGCAATCGCCATCGCCATGTACGTCCCGCTGGACAACCCAGGGTTGCTCGCCGGGAAGACGTCGCCGGAGTAGTTGGCGATCACCAGCGCGACCACGGGCAGCCATGTCCAGCTGGCTCCGATCGGAATGCCGGCCACGCGGCCGAAGGGGATGACCTGACGCATTCCGGAAGTCTAGGGGCCGGGGACGACTCCGCCCGCAGGGCGGATCACCGGTCCGCCGCGTCGCCGAACCGGTCGACCAGCGCGAGCACGGTGCAGATCTGCCGGAACCCAAGCCGTTCCAGGATCGGCCGGGACATCTCGCCGGCCTGCGTCACGAGCACCGGGTTGCCAGCCGCCACGGCGTCATCCCAGCGCGCGCGGACGAGCGCGCGGTAGGCGCCGCGGCCGCGATGTTCGGGCAGGGTCGACCCGGCGTTCAGCAGGACGCCGTCGGGGAGGAACGTTGCCGCTGCCGTGCCGATGTCGATGCCGTCGATGCTCGCGATGTAGCGCCGCGACACCTCCGGGTTCCGGCGCTCGTACAGCGTGGTGATGCGCTCGTCCGACGGCACGGAGCCGCCGAATGCGACGTGGGCGATCGCCTCCGAGACGATGAAGTCCTCGAGCGAGTCGGCCACGCGCACCGCCACCTCCGGCGGGCCCGGCTCCGGCTCCCGGTCGAGCACCATGCCGGCCTGATGGCTGTCGTGCTCCGCCCACTCCATGCCCCGTGCGAGCAGCATCTCGGCCAGGTCCGCCGGCCGCCCGGTGCTGCCGATCTCCCAGGCGCACTCGTAGCGATTGCGCTCGGCCAGCAGCTCGTGCACGTTGGCGATCACGGTGTCGACCTCGTGGGGCTCGAACCGGAAGCGCTGCACGGATGTCCATCCGGCGCCAGAACCCGGCCCGAGCCAGATCACGAAGCGAGGGTCCACGATCCGCTCCTCGCCGTCCTGAAGCGGGGTGTGGGTGTTCGGCTCGCCGGCCAGGGCGAGGATGCGCTCGTTCATTCGAACCTGTCCAGCAGCACGGTGATCTCGCCGACGACCCGGAAGCCGAGCCGCAGCAGGATCGGCTGTGACATCGGCTCCGACTGGGTGACGAGCACATCGCGCCCGCGCGCCGCCGCCTCCTCCCAGCGCCGGTGCACGAGCGCGCGGTAGGCGCCGCGGCCCCGGAACTCCGGCAGCGTTACGGCGCCGCCGAGGAAGACTGCGCGGTCGTGCTCGAGCCACGTGATGTCTGCGGTGGCGACGGCGCGCCCGTCGATCCGGGCAAGGTAGCGGGTGACGAAGCCCGGGCCGCGAAGCCAGTCGTCCGACGGGTGCCAACCGTCCGCCTCGGCGAAGACGCCCCGCACCTCGTCGAACTGCGCGTCCGTCTCGACCCGCTCCGTCTCGATGCCGGGTGTTGCGCTCGCCGGTTCGGCCGTGCATGCGAGCGCGAGCATCGAGCCGGGGTCGTGGCCGGTCATGCCGATTGCTTGCAGGCGGTCGACCAGGCCGGACGGCGTGGATCCGCTGCCGACCTCCCAGGTGGCCTCGCGCCGTCCCGCCTCCCGGAACGTCCGCCGGGCGTCGGCGATCGCGGTCTCGAGGTCGTGGCCGTCCAGCCGCAGCCGGGACACGACGTTCATGTCGGGGTCGGGATCGGGCCCGATCTCGATCAGGTACCGATCGTCGGTGATGCGGCGCGACGAGCCGCCCACTGGGGGCTCCGGCGACGGCGGCGACTCCGCCAGGTCGCGGAGAGCCGCGGCGTCGATCGGCGTCAGACCGCCAGCCGGTCGCATGTCCGGACAACGTTCGCGCGATGCTCCTCGGGGTCGCTGGAGCCGCCGCGCTGCGGATAGGGGAGGTCATCCGCGCCGTCGGCCGTGTTGCCCGACTCGGCGAAGGCGATCAGCCGCTCGACGTACTCGAGGTCCTCGGCGGCGATCTGGGCGGCGCGTGCAGCGGTGTGCGGGCTGCCGTGGCCGACCACCACGTGCGCCGGCTGGTGCCGCTCGATCAGGCCGATCAGGGTGTGAAGCGTCGTTCGGTAGTTCCAGGCGGAGTCGTAGATGAAGGGCACCTCCTGCTCGGACAGGTAGTCGCCGACCACGAGCAGTCCCTCTTCCGGCAGCCAGGTCGTGACCCCGTCCGGCGTGTGGCCGGTGGTGGAGTGGCACTCCGCCTGCCAGGGCCCGAGCCGGAACGTGTCCGGCTGCGCCGGCAGCTCCCGGTCGACGCGCAGTCCTTCCAGGCCTTCGAGCGGCACGCCGTAGACCTTTGCCTGGCTCTCGACCGAGGCCTTGGCCTCGCCGGAGCGGATGCGCACCGCCGCGGCGGAGCCGGCCCAGACGGTCGCGCCGGGCAGCAGCCCGATGCCCATCACGTGATCCCAGTCCGCGTGCGTGATCAGCACGTGCGCGGCGCCGTCACGCGCCGCTTCCTCGACCTCCCACGGCGCGATGCCGGGATCGACCAGCAGGCGCTCGCCGTCGCGCACCACCTCGAGCGTCGTCGTCTGCCACAGCACGCTCGGCCACCAGGTGGCCGACGGGCTGATCCAGCGGGCGCGCGGCATCGGGCTGAGTGTAGTGTCCGGGCATGCGCGTCGGCATCGACATGATCGAGATCGATCGCGTGCGGGCAGCCCTGGCCAAGCGGCCGCGATTCGCCGAGCGCGTGTTCACCGAGGCGGAGCGCCGGTACTGCTTCTCGCGCCCGAATCCGGCGCAGCACTTCGCCGCCCGCTTCGCCGGCAAGGAGGCGGTCGGCAAGGCGATCGGCTGCGGCGTCGAGTTCATGTGGCGTGACATCGAGATCAGCGGACGGCCGAAGCCGAGCGTCTCGCTGTCGGGGCAGGTGGCCGAGCTCGCGGAGCGGTTCGACGCCGGCGACATCGACCTCTCGATGACGCACTCGAAGGGCATGGCCGCCGCCGTCGCCATCGTCCATCCACGATGAACGAGCTGCTGCCGCTCTACGACTCCGAAGAGATGCGCTCGCTCGACCGCGCCGCGATCGAGACGCTCGGCATTCCCGGTGCCGTGCTGATGGAGCGTGCGGGACTGGGGGCCGCGCACGAGGTCATCCAGCGCTTCGGCGACGCCGGCTCGGTGGTGATCGTCGCCGGGGGTGGCAACAACGGCGGTGACGGGTTCGTCGTGGCCCGCCATCTGCTCGCGGCCGGCATCGATGTCCGTGTGCTCCTCATCGGCGCGGCGACCGGGCTGGGAGAGGATGCGCGCAGATATCTCTCGCTTGCCGAGCGGCTCGGGGTGCCGGTCACCCGCCGCCCGCAGGCGGCCGCTGTTCGCCGGGCGCTGCGCGGCGCGGGAGTGGTGGTCGACGCACTGTTCGGCACCGGGTTCTCGGGCCGGCCCCGCGCGGCCGCCGCGGCGGCGATCGAGGCGATCAACGCGGCGGGCCGCCCCGTGGTCGCCCTTGACGTGCCCTCCGGCGTGGATGCGTCCGACGGCACGGTGTCCGGCGCTGCCGTCCGCGCCGACCTCACGGTGACGTTCCACGGGGCGAAGCTGGGTCTCGTCGTCGCCCCCGGCAGCGGGCATGCGGGCCAGGTGGTCGTCGCCGACATCGGCATTCCACCCCAGCTCGAGACGCCGACGTTTGCTGCGCTCGCGACGCGGTCGCTGCTCGACCTGGTGCCGCGCAAGGAGCGGGACTCGACCAAGTACGCGGCCGGCTCCGTGCTCGTCGTCGGCGGTGCGCCCGGCTTCGCGGGAGCGCCCGTCATGGCCGGCCGCGCGGCGCTGCGCGCTGGCGCGGGAACGGTGTGGCTGGCCGTCCCAGGCAACGTCGCACCGCAGATCGCGACGGTGCATCCGGAGCTGATGGTGAAGGAGATGGATCAGGGGCTGGAGCTCACCGAGCGTGCCGGCGCTGTCGCGGTGGGCCCCGGGCTCGGTCGCGGCGAGGACGCCGGCAGGCTCGCCCGCCGGCTCGCTCAGCGCCATCGCGGGCCGATCGTCGTCGACGCGGACGCGCTGTTCGCGATCGCCGGGCGGCTCGAGCTGACCGCGCGACGCCGCATCCCGGCCGTGCTGACGCCGCACGAGGGCGAGATGGCCCGGCTGCTGGGACGCGACGCCGAGTGGGTGCGTGCCAACCGGCTTGCCGCCGTCAGGGAGGCGGCCGCCGCGTCGCGCGCGGTGGTGCTGCTGAAGGGCGCCGATACCCTGATCGCATCGCCCGGCGGGGAGCGCGTGGTCGTGTCGGTGTCGGACACCCCCGGGCTGGCGACGGCGGGCAGCGGCGACGTGCTGACGGGCGTGGTCGCGGCCATGCTGGCCAAGGGCCTCGAGCCGTGGACGGCGGCATGCTGCGGTGCGGTCATGCACCAGCGGGCCGGCCGCCGGGCGGCGGAGGCGCTCGGGCCCGACGGTATCATCAGCGGCGACGTGATCGAGGCCCTGCCCGGAGTGCTGAAGGAATGAGGGCCGCCGGGTGGTAGCCAGGGCGCAGCGGCTGGCCCGCGCCACGGTGACCGTCGATCTCGCCGCCGTCACCGCCAACGTCGAGCGGCTCCGCCGGGTGGCGGCGCCGGCCGAGGTGTGGGCGGTGGTCAAGGCGGACGGGTACGGCCACGGCGCCAGCGCCGTGGGCGGCGCGGCGCTCGCCGCCGGCGCGGCGAAGCTCTGCGTCGCGACCTGGGAGGAGGCACGCTCCGTGCGGGCGGCGCTCCCCGATGCGCCTGTGCTCGTCATGTCGCCGCTGGCTCCCGGGGAGGAGTCGGACGTGTCGGGCGTCGAGGTGGCCGTGAGCTCGGTGGAGAGCTTCGCCCGGCTGCGTGCCGCGGCGCGTGAGCCGGTCGCCGTGCACGTCAAGGTCGACACGGGGATGGGCCGCTGGGGCATGGGCGAGGAGGACGGACTGCGCGTCGCCGACGACGTGCTCGCGTCGGAGCATCTGCGGCTGGCCGGACTCATGAGCCATCTCGCCGCGGCGGACTCCGATCCCGACCACACGCGGCGCCAGGTCGAGCGATTCGCGCGGCTGTCCGAGCGGTTTCCGCCCTGCACGAGGCACATCGCCAACACCGCCGGGGCGCTCGCCTTCCCGGAGGCGCGGTTCGACGCGGTGCGAAGCGGCATCGCGGTCTACGGGCTCTCGCCGTTCAACGACGCCCCCGACGCGCACGGGCTCACGCCGGCGCTGCGGTTGGAGAGCTACGTGGCCCAGGTCAAGCGGCTCGAGGCGGGCGAGAGCGCCGGCTACGGGCGGCGCTTCATCGCCGAGCGGCCGACCTGGATCGGGCTCGCCCCTGCGGGCTACGCCGACGGGGTGCCGCGCCTCCTGTCCGGCCGGATGGACGTCCTGGTCCGCGGCCGGCGACGCCGGGTCGCGGCGACGGTGAGCATGGATCAGCTCACGTTCGTGATCGGAGACGAGTGCGATGTCGAGCTGGGCGATCCGGTCGTGCTGATCGGGCGCGACGGGCCCGAGCGCATCGGCGCCGAGGAGTGGGCGCGGCTGTGCGACACGATCAGCTACGAGATCGTGTGCGACATCGCGCCGCGCAGGCGGCGGGTGGAGCATGTCATCGTCGACGGCTGATCTGCTCGGCGCGATCCGCGAGCGGGCCCCGGTGCCGGGCGCGTGGCTGGTGGGCGGCAGCGTCCGCGACCTGCTGCTGGGGCGGCCGGTGGTCGACATCGACCTGGTTGTGGACGGCGACCCGCGCGCCGTTGCACGCGACCTCGCCCGCCGGTCGGGCGGCTCGCCGTTCCCGCTCTCGGAGCGGCACGGCGCGTGGCGCGTGGTGGCCGGCGCGGACACGATCGACGTGGCCGCCGCGCGTGGCAGCATCGAGCAGGACCTCGGGCTGCGCGACTTCACGGTCAACGCGATCGCCATGGGGCTCGACGACGGCACCGTGACCGACCCGTTCGACGGCCGTGGCGACCTGGATGGCCGGATGCTGCGCGCGGTCTCGGAGGGCGTCTTCGAGGACGATCCCCTGCGGCTGCTGCGACTGCCCCGCATCGCCCACGAGCTGGAGTTTGCGGTCGACCCGGCCACCGAGCGCCTGGCCCGGTCGCAGGCGGCCCTGGCCGACCGGCCGTCGGGCGAGCGCATCTACATGGAGATGCGGCGGATGCTGTGCGGCGCCCGCCCGGCGGAAGCGCTGCGCCTGGCCGATCGCCTGGGCGTGCTCGATGCCGTGCTGCCGGAGGCGGCGCCGATGCGTGGGTGCCTGCAGAGCCCATACCATCAGCTCGACGTCTGGGAGCACACGCTGCACGTCATCGAGGCGGTCGCCGACATTGCCGACCATCCGCGGCACTACCTACCCGGCCACGCCGACATGGTGCAGGAGGAGCTTGGGCGAAACGTCGGCGACGATCTCGCCGCGTGGCAGGCGCTGCGGTTCGCGGCGCTGTTCCACGACATCCGCAAGCCGCAGACGCGGCAGGAGCGCGACGGGCGGATCAGCTTCATCGGCCACGACCGGGAGGGGGCCGACACCGCCGAGCAGGTGTTGTCCCGCTGGAAGGCCGCGAACGCCGTCATCCGGTTCTGCCGGGCGATGGTGTCGGAGCACCTCGTGCTCGGGTTCGCGATCAGGGACCGGCCGCTGGACCGGCGACGGGCGTACCGGTACCTGCGCGCGACCGAGCCATGGCCCTGCTCGAGCGTGGTGCTCTCGCTCGGCGACCGGCTGGCCACGCGCGGGCCGTCGTCGCGGCTGCGGCACCTCCGGCGCCACGCCGAGACCGCGGACGAGCTGCTCGGCCTGATCTCCCAGGTGGAGCGCGAGACGAGCGAGCCGCTGCTTCGCGGCGACGAGATCGCGGAGGCGGCCGGCGTCTCGGGGCCGGAGATCGGCAGGCTGGTGGCGCTGCTTGCGGAGGAGCAGGCAGCCGGCGACGTGACGACCAGGGAGGAGGCGCTGGCGTTTGTCCGCGAGCAGGTTCGATAGGACCGCCGACCGCTACGCGGCGGCGGCGGCGCGGCGGGATTGGTCGAGGTTCGTCGAGCTGTGCCGGCCGCAGCCGGACGACCGCGCGCTGGACGTCGCAGCCGGACCGGGCTTCCTGTCGGGCGCACTGGCGCCGCTGGTGGCCGAGGCGGTCGCACTGGACGCGTCGGAGGCGCTGCTCTCGCATGCGCCGGAGGGCGTGACGCGGGTGGTCGGGACGGCCGAGCACCTCCCGTTCGACGACGGGACGTTCACCCTCGTCACGATCGTGAACAGCCTGCACCACGTCGACGACATGACGGGGACGCTCGCGGAGATGGTGCGCGTGCTGGCGCCGGAGGGACGGATCGCGGTACAGGACTACCTGGCCGACGACGATCCCGCGGCCGCGGAGCGGTGGGACGCGATCGAACGGCTGCGCGACGATGGCCACCGGCGCCTGCCGCGCCGGGGCGAGGTGGCGCAGCTGCTCGCCGGGCATGGGCTGGGGCTCGAGGAGGAGCGGGAGTGGGCGTCGAGCTGGCAGCTGGAGCCATGGCTGGACATGGCCGAGACGCCGCCGGCGGCGAGGGAGCGGATCCACGAGATGATCGGCGCGGACGGCTTCCAGTCAACCGCCTGGATGGCGCGATTCGGCAGGTGAAGGCCGGTCGCGGGGCGAACACCGCCCCGTGGCATTCACCACGTTCCTGTACCGAGATGGAGCTCGCTCCCGCGAGCAGCTGCCGTTCGAGCGGATCTCCGACGTCCTCAAGGAGGACGGGGTGCTGGTCTGGGTCGACGTCGACGATCCGACCCCGGAGGAGACGGCGCAGCTGGGAGAGGAGTTCGGCCTGCACCCGTTCGCGCTGGAGGACGCGATGACGCCGCACCAGCGGCCGAAGATCGAGCGCTACGAGGGGTACGTCTTCGTCGTCGCATACGCCGCCCGTCCGCGCGACGGCGCCGGGCCGGCGATGGATGAGGTGTCCATGTTCGTCGGGCACAACTACATCGTCACCATCCGGCACGGCGGCGGCGCGATGCTCGAGGCGGTGCACGAGCGCATCGACCGGACGCCGTCGCTCGTCCGGGGCGGCGGCTCCCAGGTCGCCTATGCGGTGCTGGACGAGATCATCGACGGCTACTTCCCGGTGGTCGAGGCGTTCGAGGATCGCATCGAGCGGGCGGAGGACGACCTGATCGGCGATGGCAGCGGCGACACGTCCGGGTCGCTGGCCGAGGCCTTCCGGATCAAGCGCGACCTGCTGACGTTCCGGCGGGTGGTCGCGCCGCTTCGCGACGTGCTGGGGCGGGTGGTGCACATCGACCAGGCGGTGCTCGGCGTCGACCTGGATACCGAGTTTCGCGACCTGTACGACCACGTGCTGCGGGTGTACGACGAGCTGGACACCCAGCGCGACCTGGTGACAAGCATCCTCGAGGCGCATCTGTCGGTGGTGTCGAACCGGCTGAACACGGTGGTGCTGAAGCTGAGCTCATGGGCGGGGATCGTGCTTGTGCCGACGCTGATCGCGGGCGTCTACGGGATGAACTTCGACCACATGCCGGAGCTGCACTGGCGGTTCGGATACGTCTACGCGCTGGCCCTGATGGGCGGCAGCGCGCTGGTGCTGTGGGTGCGTTTCAAGCGGGCCGGCTGGCTCTGATCGGCCGGCCAGTCGGGCCAGAACCGGTGTCAAACCCGAGCCCCGGGCGTTGGTGCGGCCTCGTGGCGAAGTCGTGACGGTCAACCGCATGGCCAGGCGGTTCCCGCCTGGCCGGTGTCAAACTCCGCCCTCGGGCGACGTCACGCCGTCGTGACGCCGAGCGGCA
>DATAHR010000024.1:0-10891 GCA_036263035.1 Gaiellales bacterium
CGGATTTGCGTGCCGAGAACAGGTGCTTGAACGCCGTGCGCAGCAGACCCGGCCGCGCCGCATAGCCCGATGATATCAGCGTCGCCGCATCCTGCCCTTCGGCGAGCCCGACGCGAAAGCCGGCCTCGCGCAGCGTGCGCAGGAACGCCGCAAGCTTCGCGGAGACGAGGCGCGAGACCTCGTTGAGGTCATCATATCCGGGGCTGGAACCACAGCAACTCATGCGACCTTCCCCAGCAGGCGCTGCGTCACCTCTGGCGTGACGCGGGCGCGGTCCTCGTGGGTCTTCAACAGGCAGACGAGCGTCTCATGCACAGTCTCGGGCGCGTCGTGAAGATTGGTTACGTCGAGGCCGACGAGGGCTGCCGCCCAATCCAGCGTCTCCGCCACGCCCGGGACTTTTCGCAGCTCCTCCTTGCGCACACCCTCGACCATGCGCGCGATCTGGAGCGACAGCGACGGGCTGGCGCCCATGACGCGCGTCAGGATGATGCGAGTCTCGCGGTCGACGTCGGGATAGTCGACATAGTGATAGAGGCAGCGCCGCTTGAGCGCGTCGTGCAGCTCGCGCGTCCGGTTGGAGGTGAGGATCACCGGCGGCTTGCGCTCGGCGCGGATGGTGCCGATCTCGGGGATCGTCACCTGGAAGTCGGAGAGCAGCTCGAGCAGGAACGCCTCGAACTCGTCGTCGGCGCGGTCGATCTCGTCGATCAGCAGCACCGGCGGCTGTGGGTCGGTGTTCTCGATGGCGTCGAGCAGCGGCCGGCGCTCGAGGAACTCGGGGCCGAACAGCTCGTGCAGGCGCTCCTTGCCGCCGACCGCCTGGGCGGCCTCGAGCGTGCGGATGTAGAGCAGCTGGCGCGTGTAGCTCCAGTCGTAGAGCGCGTGGGCGACGTCGATCCCCTCGTAGCACTGCAGCCGGATCAGCCTGCCGCCGGTGACGGCGGCGAGCACCTTGGCCAGCTCCGTCTTGCCCACGCCGGCCTCCCCCTCGAGCAGCAGCGGCTTCTCGAGCGCCAGCGAGAGGTGGAGCACGGTGGCGAGCCCGCGATCGGCCAGGTAGGCGTGGTCGCGGAGGGCCTGAGACAGCTCGTCGACGGACTGCGGGGTCACGCAGTCAGCGTACCAGCGTGACTAAGCCGTAATCCCCGGTGCGGACGTGTGCGTGTTGTCGATCCCGCCGTCGATCACGATCGTCTGGCCGGTGATGTACCGCGCCTGCGGCGATGCCAGGAACGCGATCGTGTCGGCCACCTCCTCGGCGGTTCCGAGCCTGCCCATCGGCACGAGCTTTGCCAGCTCGTCCAGGTCGTCGCCGTACTGGCGCATGCCCTCCGTGTCGATCCAGCCCGGCGCGACGCAGACGACGCCGATGTCGTACCTGCCCCACTCCAGCGACAGCACCCGCGCGACGGCCTCGGTGCCCGCGCGGGCGGCCGATGAGTGCACCATGCCGGCGATGCCGCGCGTCGGGCAGAGCACCACCGAGACGATGCGGCCGCCGCCGTTCGCGATCATCCAGCGCTTCGCCACCTGCTGGGTGAGGTACCAGGGCGCGTCCAGGTTCAGCCGCCGCACGGCCGCCCATCCGTTCGGCGTGATGTCCTCGGCCGGCGCCATGAACTGGCCGCCGGCGTTGTTGACGAGCACGTCGATCCGGCCGAACCGCTCGAGCGCCAGGTCGATCAGCGCGTCGGCCACCTCAGGCTCGCGGATGTCCCCGGCCAGCGACGCGCAGGCGTCCTCGCCGATCTCGGCGCGTACCGCGTCGAGCGGCTCCTGGCGCCGGCCGGTGATGACGAGGCTGCAGCCGTCCCGCTGAAAGGCGAGCGCCGTGGCCCGGCCGATGCCGGTGCCGCCGCCGGTGACGATCGCGACCCGGCTCACGCGTCGGCCCGGTAGCTGTCCGCCGAGTGGGCGAGCATCCCCTGCGCCAGCTTCTCGGCGGCCAGCGAGCCCGCGAGCGACATCTCCGCGGAGCGGTCGATCAGCTCCCGCGTGACCTGCAGCGCGATCTGCGGCTGGCCGGCCATCGTCTCGGCCCACTCGAGGGCGGCCGCCTCCACCTCGCCGGCCGGCACGACGCGGTTGACGATGCCGAGCTCGAGCGCCCGCGCCGCGTCGAACCGGCCGCCGAGCAGGATCAGCTCCTTCGCCCTGGCGGTGCCCAGCAGCCGCACGAGCCGCGACATGCCGCCCGCGCTGGGCAGGATGCCGAGCGACACCTCGGGCAGCCCGAACCGGGCGGTCTCATCGGCGATGCGCAGGTCGGCGCTCAGCGCGAGCTCGAGCCCGCCGCCGATCGCCCATCCCGAGATGGCGGCGATGGACGGCTGCGGAATGGCGGGCAGCAGCTCCCAGATCCGCCCCTGGTCGCGGTAGTACCGCACCGTCTCCTCGGGGCTCGGGTCCGTGAACTCGGTCAGATCGGCTCCGGCCGAGAACGCCTTGGCCGAGCCGGTGACGACCACGACGCGGCTGGTGCTGACGTCATCCGAGCCGATCGCGTCGATCAGCTGGGCGGCCAGCTCGGCGCTGAGCGCGTTCAGTTTCGCCTCGCGCTGCAGCCGCACGACACAGACCTCGCCGTGACGCTCGGTTGAGACCAGCTGCTCGCTCATCGCGGGCGACGATAGCCGACCGATGCGCGCCCGTGCCGGTGGTTCAGTCGTCCAGCCGGTTTGCCGATACATCTGCCACATGTCAAGCCGGCGCAGCAGCCCCCAGCGCGACCGGCGCGAGGTCGAGGTCCTGCACCGCGTCGCTGTCGCCCTTTCCCAGTCGCTCTCCACGACCGAGGTGCTGAGAGCCCTCACGCGCGAGCTCGTGATGGGCGTCGACCGGGCCTGCGAGTGCGCCATCTCCATGTGGGACGAGCGCCGCGACCTGCTGATCGACGCCGCCGCACACACCATCCACGGGCCGCCGGCGTGGCCGCGCGGCCAGGTCGAGAACCCGCTGGACGACTACCCGGCGACGCGCGAGCTGCTCGAGCGCGGCCGCGGCCACGGCGAGTACCGGATGTCGGATCCCGCGCTCTCACCCACCGATCGCGAGGTGCTCGATATCTGGGGCTGGCGGTCGATGGTCGAGCTGCCGCTGGTGGTCGAGGGGCGCTCGGTCGGCCTGATCGAGGTCGCCGACTACCACTCCGCCCGGCGCTGGTCGCGACGCGACATCGAGTTCTGCCAGACCGTCGCCAGCCAGGCCGCGCTGGCCGTGCGAAACGCGCAGCTCTACGAGGATCTCCAGCGTCGCGTCGACCGCGACTCGCTCACCGGCCTGCTGAACCATCGCGCCTACTACGAGCGGCTCGCCCAGGAACTGTCCCGTGCGTCCCGCGACGGCTCGAGCGTCGGCGTGATCGCCATCGATCTTGACGAGTTCAAGGCGGTGAACGACTCGCAGGGCCACCTGGCCGGCGACAAGGTGCTCGCGCTGACGGCGGCGGCGATCCGCAGCTGCTCGCGCCGCAGCGACGTCGCCGGGCGCCTGGGCGGCGACGAGTTCGCCGTCATCCTCCCGGGCGCCGGCCCCGAGATCGAGCTGGTGGCCCGGCGCATGCTCGCAACGATCTCCCGCAAGACCGGGGTCTCCGCGTCGATCGGGATCGCATTCGCGGAGCCGGCCGAGACGGATCCGCTGCTGATCATGGGGCGGGCCGACCGCTCGCTGATCGACGCCAAGCGGTCGGGCAAGCGAACCTACAGGCTGTCCGCATGAGCCGCCGGCTGACGCCCAACCAGCGCGACCGCCGGGAGCTCGAGGTGCTGCACCGGCTTGCGGTCGAGCTGCCCCGAGCGGCCTCGCTGGTCGCCGCCACTGACATGCTGGCCGAGGAGCTGGTGCAGGGCATCGACCGGATTAACGAGTGCACCATCTCGTCGTGGCAGACCGGCGACGACAACCTGCGCATCCTGTCGGTCTACGAGGAGGGCCGGGGCGCCGTGGAGAGCTTCCGCGGCCAGGTGTTCCCGCTGACCGACTGGCCGCAGAGCCGCACGCTGCTCGAGGAGGGCCGCGCGTACTGCGAGTACCACCACGACGATGCCGACTGGTCGCGGGGCGTCCGAGAACAGCTCGCCGAGTGGGGCTGGCGGAGCTGGATCGCGCTGCCGCTGGTGGTCGAGAACCGCTCCGTCGGGCTGATCGAGGTCGCCGACTACGCAAGCAACGAGCGCTGGTCGGCGCGCGAGATCGCGTTCTGCCAGACGGTGAGCAGCCACGCGGCGATGGCCATCCGCAATGCCGAGCTGCACGACTCGCTCCGGCGCCAGGTGCAGCACGACGCGCTGACCGGGCTGCTCACCCACCGCGGGCTGCACGAGCTGGTCGAGGCCGAGCTGGCGGCGGCGCAGCTGCGGGGCGGTGACCTGTCGGTGATCGCCATCGACCTCGACGACTTCCGGCTGGTGAACGATCGGGAGGGCCACCTGGCAGGGGATCGCCTGCTCCGGCGCGTGGCCGAGACGCTGCGCGAGCAGTGCCGCGAGGGCGAGGCCGCCGGCCGGGTCGGGGGCGACGGCTTCGTCGTCGTGCTCCCCGGCGTCGGCGATGAGGCCGAGACCGTCGCCCGGCGGCTCGCGGCCGAGATCGGGCGGCGCACCGGCACGAGCGCGTCGGCCGGCATCGCTCGCATGCGGCCCGACGAGCTCGACGCCATCTCGCTGATCGAGCGGGCCAACCGCGGCCTCGCCGAGGCCAAGCAGGCGGGCAAGGACACGTTCCGCCTGTCGGCCTGAGCGGGCCCGCCGGAGTCTACGCTGGGTTGGTGCTTCGCCCGCCGGCCTGCTGCGCCATCCTGATCCTTGCCGCCGCCTGCAGCGGGGGAGGCAGCGGCGATGCCGCAACCGGAGCTCCGGCGTCGGCCACCCCAGGCGGCTCCCACCTGGCGGTGCAGCAGGTTGCCGGCGGCCTCGACCAGCCGGTCGAGGTGGCGGCCCTACCCGGCAGCGACCGGCTGGCCGTGGTTGAGAAGACCGGCAGGCTGATCCTTCTCCCAGACGGCGACGGCGTCGCGACGACCCTGCTCGACCTCCGCGGCCGCGTCGCGACGGGCAGCGAGCAGGGGCTGCTCTCGGTGGCGTTCGAACCCCACTACGCCGAGACCCACGTCGCGTACGTCGACTACACCGACCTCGCCGGCGACACGCACATCGCCCAGCTCGACACCCGGTCGCACGCGCTGCGAACGCTCCTGCTGATCCGCCAGCCCTTCGCCAACCACAATGGCGGCGGCCTGGCGTTCGGGCCAGACGGCCTGCTCTACATCGGCATGGGCGACGGCGGCAGCGAGGACGACCCGCAGGGCAATGGCCAGAACCGAGGCACGCTGCTGGGGAAGATCCTGCGCATGGACGTGACCGCCGCCCGGCCGCAGCCGCACGTCTACGCCTACGGCCTGCGCAACCCGTGGCGGATCTCCTTCGACCCCGCCACCGGAGATCTCTGGATCGGCGACGTCGGCCAGGACAGCTGGGAGGAGATCGACCGGCTGCCCGCGGGAGCTGCCCCGGGCGCGAACCTCGGCTGGAACGCCTATGAGGGGCGCGTCGTGTTTCGCCGGCAGGCGATCGACCGGTCGCGGCTGGTGTGGCCGGTCGCCGTCTACTCGCATGGCCTCGGCTGTTCGGTGACCGGCGGCGTCGTCTACCGGGGAAACGACCTCGGCGCCCTGGATGGGTCGTACGTCTACGGCGACTACTGCTCGGGCCGGATCTGGGCAATCCCTGAGGAGGGCGGCCGCCCGCGGCTGCTCCCCCTGCCCCGGCTGCCGGGCCTCGACTCCTTCGGCGTGGACGGCGCCGGCCGGCTCTACGCGTCCACGCTCGGTGGACGTGTTCTCCGCATTGTCACCGGACAGTGATCGGGCGGAGCGGCGACGGCGGGCGAGGCCTCTACACTTACGCTCGGAAACCGAGGAGGGTGACGCGATCCGCTGCCTGCTGCTAGACGCCACCATGCGACCGACCAGCCTCGTCTCCCGCGAGCGAGCGGTGACGCTGGTCGTCTGCGGCCACGCGCAGGTGATCGCCGAGGACGAGTCGGTCGTGTACCGGTCGCAGCACCTGCGGCTGGCGCTGCCGGTGATCCTGCAGGTGCCGGCCTACGTCGAGCTGCGGCCGATCGTGAAGCACACCGTCGTGCGGCGTGTCCTGTTCTGCCGGGACAGCTGGCGGTGCGCGTACTGCGGCCGTGACGGCGGTCCTCGCGACCTCACGGTCGACCATGTCAAGCCGCTCTCGCGCGGCGGCGAGCACACGTGGGACAACGTGGTCGCGGCATGCCGGCGATGCAACCACCGCAAGGGCAACAGGCTGCCCTACGAGGCCGGCATGTACCCCCGGCACGTGCCCAAGCGCCCGGACATGGTGCAGGTGGCGTGGGCCGGGCGGCTGACCCACCCGCTGCAGCGCCAGTACGTCGCCCAGTGGCACAAGGTGCCCGAGGCGGTGCTCTGACGGACGGCCGGCCGTCCGAGATCTCCGCCGACGCGGTCGCGCGATGGGATCGCAACGCCGCCTTCTGGGACGAGCAGATGGGCGGCGACGGCAACGACTTCCACCTGACGCTGATCCGCCCGGCGGTCGAACGCCTGCTGGGGGACGTCGGCGGCCGGCACGTGCTCGAGATCGCATGCGGGAACGGCCTCTTCGCCCGGCGCCTGGTCGCGCTCGGCGCCACCGTGCTGGCGACGGACGGATCGTCCCAGATGCTCGCCCGCGCGCGCGGCCATGACTCGTCCGGCATCGAGTACCGCCTGCTGGACGCCTCCGACCCCGCGCAGTTCGCCGCGCTTCCGGACGGCGGGTTCGATGCCGCCGTCTGCAACATGGCGCTGATGGACATGGCCGCCACCGAGCCGCTCGCGGAGGCGCTCCCGCCCCTGCTCCGCCCAGGTGGCCGGTTCGTATTCTCGATCACGCATCCCTGCTTCAACACCAGCGGGGTGCGGCTGGTGCGGGAGCTCGAGGTGGTCGACGGTGACCCGGTCGAGCGCGCCGGCGTGACCGTCACGCGCTATGCGACGGCCGCCGTCGAGGAGGGGATCGCCATCGACGGCCAGCCGTCCAAGCAGCTGTACTTCGACCGGCCGCTGCACCTGCTGCTCGAGCCGTTCTTCGCGGCGGGCATGGTGCTGGACGGGGTCGAGGAGCCGTCGTTCCCGCCGGGTGCCCGCAGCGCCTCCATGAAGTGGGAGATGCTGCCCGAGATCCCGCCGGTGCTCGTCTGCCGGCTGCGTCCGCTCAGCCGGTAGCTGCGGCGCGCAGCGCGGCCTGCATCTCGCGCGCCAGCGGCCCCGGCCGGCCATCCCCCACCTCGACGTCGTCCAGGCGCACGACCGGCATCACCTCGCGGACGCTCGAGCTGGTGAAGATCTCCGATGCGTCATGCAGCCGCTCGATCGCGAAGGCGTCCTCGGCGACGGTGATGCCGCGTTCGCCGGCCGCGGCCAGCAGCGTGTCGCGCGTGACGCCGGCGAGGATACCGAGGTCGAGCGAGGGGGTGCACAGCAGCTCGCCCTGGACGAACCAGACGTTCGACGTCGGGCCCTCGAGCAGGATGCCCTCCGACGAGAGGAAGAGCGCGTCGTCCGCCCCGCGCCGGTTCGCCTCGCGCTGCGCCGCCATGTTGACGGCGTAGCTGGTCGACTTGACGCCCGGGAGGAGCCACGGCGACGACCGCCGGGCGTGGGCGCCGATCGCGAGCTGCAGGGTCGCGAGCCGCACCCCCCGCTCGCGGACGGCCTCGAGGCCGTCCGGCAGCGGGGTGACCAGGGCGAACCCGACGCCCTGCTCGTCGTGCTCGCGGCCGCCCGTCCACACCACACGCAGAACGCAGTCGGGCGTTGCCGCAGCTGACACGGCATCGGCGGCGAGCGGGGCGAGCTGCTGCGGGTCGGGCGCGGGCAGTCCCAGCACCTGGGCCGAGCCGACCAGGCGCTGCAGGTGGGCGTCGAGGCGGAAGGGGCGGCCGCCGTAGACCCGCATCGTCTCGAAGGCGGCCCGTCCGCGCAGCACGCCGGCGTCATCGGCGTGCAGCCAGGGCAGCGCCGGGTCGACCACCCCGTGGCCGAGCACGGCGAGCGCGAGCGGGTCGGGGCCGCTCATGCTTCGAACGACTCGCGGGCGGGGTCGGCGGCGGGGTCGCCCTCAGGCAGGACGTCGTGCGACCACTCTCGCCGTTTCCACGCCGGCACCGGCGTCTCGCAGCCCGCCTGGGGCACGAAGCGGGAGCGCTCCACGACCTCCATGTGCGGGACGTACCGCGGGCAGTTCGGGTAGATGCGCGTTGCCCGAACACGCACCACCAGCTGCGCCTCCGGGTACTCGGCGAGCAGGGGATCGGACTCGTCTATCTGGGCAACGCCCTCCAGCCGCATACGGCGGCGGCGCTCGAAGTCGATGAACAGCAGCCCGACGTGCGGGTTCACCCGCATGTTGCCGGCCGAGAGATACATGCCGTTTCCGTCGTAGCTCGGAAACGCGATGGTGTGCTCGTCGAGCACGCGCACGAATCCCCGCTCGCCGCCCTTGTAGCTGCATGTCGGGCGGCCGCGCTCGTCCGCGGTCGCCAGGAAGAACATCTCCATGCGCTCGATGAACGCCCGGTCGTCGTCGTCGATCACGTCGTCGACAAGGCGCTCGTCGATCCGATCCGCCAGCCGGCGGGTGTCGAACAGGTCCTGGTAGTGGCGGTTTCCCTCGTGATAGACCGGCGACATCCCGCTCTAGACTAGCCCCCATGGAGGTCGTGGAGCTCTGGACTGACGGCGCCTGCTCCGGCAATCCGGGGCCCGGCGGCTGGGGCGCGATCCTGCGCTGGAACGGTCACGAGCGCGAGCTGTCCGGCGGCGAGCCGGACACCACCAACAACCGGATGGAGCTGATGTCGGTGATCATGGGCCTGGCGGCCATCACGCGCCCGATGGAGGTGGTGGTGCACACCGACTCGGCTTACATCCAGCAGGCGTTCACCAAGGGCTGGCTCGAGCAGTGGCAGCGAAACGGCTGGAAGACGGCGGCCAAGCAGCCTGTGAAGAACCAGGATCTCTGGCAGCGCCTGGCCGAGGAGGCGGGCAGGCATCGCGTCCGGTTCGAGCTGGTTCGGGGGCATGCCGGGGTGGAGCTGAACGAGCGCGCCGACCAACTGGCCGTGGCCGAGCGCGACCGCTACGCGGTGTCGCGGTGACGGCGACCGCCACCCCGCGCAAGCGCCACGCGCTCGACCTGTTCGACGGCATCGCCGCGGACTACGACCGTTGGGCGCAGATCCTCTCGTTCGGCAACGACCGCCGCTGGCACGACCTCCTGGTCGACCGGCTGGAGGTGGGCCCGGGCTCGCTGGTGGCCGACGTGGCCACGGGCACCGCGGCGGTGGCGATGACGATCGCCTGGCGCCACGGCAGCCGGGTGATCGGGATCGACCAGAACCCCTCCATGCTCGAGGAGGGCCGCCGGCGTGTGCAGGCGGCCGGCCTCGAGTCGCGCATCGAGCTGCGCCAGGGGGAGGCCGAGCAGCTGCCGCTCGACGACGCGTCGGTCGACGCGCTCGTGCATACCTACCTGCTGCGCTACGTCGACGACCCGCCCGCGGTGCTGCGTGAGCTGGCGCGGCCAATCCGGCCCGGGGGCCAGATGGCGTCGCTCGAGTTCGGCGTCCCGGCCGGGGGCTGGTACCCGGCATGGTGGCTGTGGACGCGGGTCGGGCTGCCGGCGGGCGGCATGGTCGCCGGCGGGGGGTGGTACCGCACGGGCCGGTTCCTCGGGCCGAGCATCGAGCGGTTCTGGGACGAGCACCCGTTGGAGCAGGTGCTGGCATGGTGGGCCGACGCGGGAATGTTGGAGATCCGGGCACAGCGGCTCTCGGTCGGCGGAGGTGTCATCATTCGCGGCACCAAACCGTGACGCCCAAGGAGGCATGATGCCCGCAGTTGATCTCACCACGATCCCCGTCAAGGCCACGCCGTTCGGACGCTGGCAGCAGCTGAACGGCCCGCTGGGACTGGACGCCTTCGGCCTAAACGCGATCGTGTGCGAGCCGGGGGAGGACATCGGCATCAGCCATGACGAGGCGGAGACCGGCCACCAGGAGGTCTACATCGTGGTGTCCGGCCGGGCCGCCTTCACGATCGGCGATGAGCAGATCGAGGCGGGCCCGGGCACGGTCGTCGCGGCAGTAGATCCGACGGCGACGCGCGACTACCGGGCGCTCGAGCCGAACACACGGATCGTCTGCGTGGGCGCGGCGCCGGGCGAGCCGCACCCGTACGGCGAGTGGATCGACGAGGCGGCGCCCGCGGGGCACTGACGCTGCGGCGTCACAGCGCGTAACGATTCGGTGCCGGCTCCGTGCCGGCCGATCCGGCGGTGTTTGACACCCACAGCCCGGGCGGCGCTCAACCGTCCGGGTGGGCGTGCCAGAGATGCATCGAGGGCGTGACGACGCCCGTGGCTCGGGTTTGACACCGGGTCAGGCGCAGAACGCGCCGATGACGTGGTCGAGCGCCTCGACGCAGCGGTCGAGCTGCGCCAGGTCGACCCACTCCACCGCCGCATGCGCGCCCTCGCCGCCCGGCCCGAAGATCACGGTCGGGATCCCGGCCGCCGAGAAGATCGCGCTGTCGGCCCAGTACGGCACGCCGATCACCGGCGTGCCGGGGCCGAGCGCTTCCCGCGTCGCCCGGACGATGGCCGCGTCGTGATCGACGGCGAACGGATCGCGCACCAGCGTCGTGCGCAGCTCCGCGTCGATCTCGTGACCCTCCGCCCGGATGCCGTCCAGCAGCTCTGAGAGCTCCGCCTCGATCACCTCGACCGTCTCTCCCGGGATCGTCCGCCGCTCCAGGGACAGGGTGCAGCGCTCGGGATAGGTCGAGAGCTCCCGCCCT
>DATAHR010000025.1:0-26505 GCA_036263035.1 Gaiellales bacterium
ACCCAATCCACGACGTCCCGTCCGGGATAGCAATCCTTCGGGTCTATAGGGCTGGTCGGACTCGCGGCCGTGTAGACGTTTGGCGACCAGCACATGATCACATTTGGATTCTGGCGAAGGATCAGCGCCATCCGCCGCCACGCCTGGACGAAGACCCTCGTCCCACCATAGTTGCCGGGCCAGGTCGACTCCCAATGACCGTTGAACTCCTGCCAAAGGATGATGAACGTCGGCGCTGCGATCTCGTCACGCATCGCCGCGTACTGGGCGTCGAGCTTGCCAGCGTTCGCGTCTTGTACCCATGTCTGCGACTTTGATCCGCTCGAGAGGGTCTGCGCGAGCAATAGTCCGCCCGGCGGTGAGTCCAGCGACGAGAAGCCGCCGCTGGAGTAACCGTGCTGAATTGCGAAGGGCAGGCCGAGTTCTTGGGGACGGGCCGAACGGGTGATGTCTGGCGGCACGGTTGACCCGAATAGGCACCCGGCGTAGGTGCCAGCCTTGAGCTGGTCGAGGCTGATCGGCGAGCTGCCAAACTCAGACAACGCGATCCGTGTGAGGGTCGTCGCTGCGATCACCGCCGAGACGGTCGTGAAGAATCGACGCCGATTCATCTGGCCAGAGTACCGGCCGATGCGACGAACCTTCAGGCTGCTGCGTCACGGCGATGAACCGCCACGCAAGCGCCGCGATGCGACCATGCTGACCCTCTAGTCGCGCTCGCGCAGCCGCGCCTGGCGCTGCTCGTCGGTCAGGTCATCCCAGGTCATCTTGCGAAGCACCACGCGCAGGCGCTTGCCGCTGATGCGAAGCAGTTCCTCTCCGCTGCTCCCCGTATCGAGGTGTCGGTTCAGCCGGCCGTGGCGTGACACGACGACGTCAAGCCGGCGATCGCCGACAAGCGGGACGCTCGTTGTCCAACTCATCTCTCCAACCCCCGGTTAGAGCCCCAAAGCGCCTGCAAGATAGCGGAATCCCGGCAGCTTGTAAACGGTTCGTATGGCATCGCGCCGCCGCGTAGACAGATCGCGATGCGTCGCCTATCTAGAGAAGTGTTGGTCATCGGGGGGTGACCAGCACACAGGGGTCTCAGGGGTGAGCCGAGAACAGGCACGTTGCGCGGCTAAGCATGCGGAGGCGAGTCTTCGTTGCTTGCGAGGACAGCTGGGAGCGGTGCCTCCGCGTTACCAGGCGACGCCACTGCGAGGGACGCCAGTCGGTCGCTGCATACGAGCGGGCCAGCAACCGGGCCGGGCGCTGGCCCGCTCTTAATGCCGGTTATGCCGGCGGCAGTACTCGTCGAACGCGGCGTGCTGTTCGAGGTAGATGGCAAGCATCAAGAAGCCGTAGTGCATCCATTGCTTGATGCGGCGATCATCGATCACGACGAGCGGGGACTCGTCGCAGGAGTCGATGCGATCCATAGGCCCGACCTTTGGGAGACGGAGGGGGGTCGCTCCCATCAAGCAGCACGCCAAGAGGCGGCGAATCGCCCGGTCGAGTGATCCTCCGCGTGCTCGATGCGGGGCGATACGATCCCGATGCTCGGCAGCGCGGACCGCCGTTTCAGCCGAGACGACGGTGTTCGGGCCCGAACGACCTGGCACGACTGTCCCATGGACTGTCCCAAGTGGGTACGCGTACCGCCCAGGCATGCGCCTTAGAGCAGTCGGGGCGAGAGGATTTGAACCTCCGACCGCCCGGCCCCCAGCCGGGTGCGCTACCAGACTGCGCCACGCCCCGAAGGGCCGGAGTATACCGGTGGAACCAGGGATCACCTGCGCCTGTCAGATCGATGTGACCACTGCCGCCGCCATTCCACTCCCCGCCGCCGGCGGCGCGTACGATGGCCGGATGCGGCTGCACGACGCATCGGACGAGTGGCTCGCGGCGCGCGCCAAGCGGGGCGACGCCGACGCCTTCGAGCAACTCGTGCTCCGGTACCAGGATCGCCTGTATACGCTCGCGCTTCGCGTGACGCTGTCCGAAGCCGACGCTCGTGACTGCGTTCAGGAGGGCCTGATCTCGGCCTGGCGGGCGATCGACCGGTTTCGCGGCGACGCCAGGTTCTCGACCTGGATCTACCGCATCGTCATCCGCAAGGCATATGACGCGCTCGACCGGCGCAAGCGCTCGGCGGTGCCGGCGGAGGCGATCGAGGTGCCCGATGCCGACCGCTCGCCCGAGGACCGGCTCGACCTGATGTCGGCGCTCGCCGGGCTCGATCCGGAGTTCCGCGCCGCTGTTGTCGCGTGCGACATCGTCGGCATGAGCATGGACGAAGCGGCGGCCGCGCTCGATGTGCCGGCCGGCACGGTCAAGTCCCGGCTGAGCCGCGCCCGTGAACGGCTCGCCCAGCAGCTGGAGGCGAACAGGACACCATGACCGACGACAACCAGCGCTACGACGAGCTTCGGCGACGGCTGGCCGACGAGGGCCGGGCTTCGGCGCCCCATGACCTGGCACCGGAGGTCATGCGCCGCGTCCGCGCAGAGCCGCGCCGGCATGAGCGCCGCTTTCTCCGCCCCGCACTGACGCTGGTCGCTGCGGCAGCGCTGGTGCTCGCGGCGGTGCTCGGCATCTCCCGCCTCGGCAACGGCAGCGCCAGCTCCGGCTCCGCCTCGTTTGGCGGCGGCGGAGTCTCGCAGGCACCCAGGACCGCCTCGTCGCCTGAGAAGGACACGGCGAACGGCACGGGCCTGCAGCCGCTGGTCGTCCACCACGTGGCGGTCAAGAACCTGGGGCCGATCTTCGACCAGGCGTCGCTGCCCGCGTGCCCGCCCGGCAACCGTTTCAGCGCGTACGTCCCGGCGCCGCAGCTACGGCAGGTCGCAGACCGGTTGCGAAGTGCCGCCGCCGGCACTGCTGCCGGAGCGGACACCCGTGATGTGGAGCTGCACCGCGCCCCGAAAGGTCAGGCGCGGATCAGGATCACTTGCCCTTGACGATGTCGACGTAGACCTTGTCGACCAGCTCGGGCTTCTTGGCGAGCGCCTCGGACACCTTTCGAATCCGGAACTCGCGGAAGCTGTCGGCCTTGACACCGACGGCTTTGGCGATGCTCTGGATCACCGGGTTCGCCGGCACCGGGCGGTTCCCGTGCACCAGATGGTTCAGGTACCCCGCCGAGAGGCCCGTCTTCTCGGCCAGCGCCCGGTAGGAGATGCCCTTGGTTCGCATGCGCGCCTCGAGCGCCATCCCGAACGGTTGGCTGGCTCCGTTGCTCGCGGCACTGCGCTTGGCCGGCGCAGACTTCTTCGATGGTGCTGCCGTTTTCCTGGCCATCCTCAGGCTCCTTCCTCAAGGATGCTGCGCGCCCGTTGTCCAGCATCCTGCACGTCCATCGACAACTGCTCGCGCCCCCTGCGAGCCTGAACATCGACCGTCCCCTCGGTGACGGTCCGCTTCCCCACGGTGATCCGCACCGGAGCGCCGATCAGCTCCGCGTCTGCAAACTTGACACCGGGGCTGGCGTCCCGGTCGTCGAACAGCACCGACACACCGCCCGCCGACAGCTCGTCGTCGAGCCGCCTCGCGATGGCGAACTGCTCCGACTCCTCGTCGCCGATCACGACAACGTGCACCTGGAAGGGAGCGATCGACGCAGGCCAGATCATGCCCTTGTCGTCGTGTCCCTGCTCGATCGCCGCAGCCATGATCCTCGCCAGTCCGATTCCGTAGCTGCCCATCACGATGGGCTGCTCTCGCCCCGACTCATCCAGGTATGTCGCGTTCAGTGGCACGGAGTACTTGGTGCCGAGCTTGAATATATTCCCAATTTCGATAACGCGCTCGATGTGGAGCGTGCCGTCGCAATTCGGACAGCCGTCGCCCTCCTGCACTTCGCGGATATCGGCGAACTCCGCCTGGTAATCACGGCCCGCCTCGACGCCCAGCAGGTGGTGCCCGGTGCGGTTGGCTCCGCCGACGAACTGCCCCTCTCGCAGCGCCTCGTCCGCGATGATCCGCGTGGTTGCGCCGACGGCGCCGATCGAGCCGGGCTCGGCGCCGAACGCCTTCACGATCTCGTCTGCGGTGGCGGGGCGGAACTCGCCGCCAAGGGCCTTCGCCATCTTCAGCTCGTGCAGGCGGTGGTCGCCGCGAACGAGGCCCAGCACGACCTCGTCACCCTTGACAACGACCATCGCCTTCGCTGTCGCGGCCGGATCGACGCCCAGGAACTCCGCCAGGCCCTCGATCGTTGTCACACCAGGCGTCTCAACGTCGCGAGGAGCGTCCAGCCGCTCCGGGAACTCCGGCGGCCGTGGTCGCGAGCGCGCCAGCTCGACGTTCGCCGCGTAGTCGCATGATGAGCACAGGGCGACCTCGTCCTCCCCCGCGTTGCTCGGCGCCATGAACTCATGCGCGCCGAGGCCGCCCATCATGCCCACGTCCGACTCCACCATCCAGTACTGCAGCCCGCACCGGTCGTAGATCCGCCGGTAGACGTCGATGTGGCGCCGGTAGCTCTCGTCCAGGCCCTCCTCGTCCCGGTCGAAGCTGTAGGAGTCCTTCATCAGGAACTCGCGGGTGCGCAGGATGCCGCTCTTCGGACGCGGCTCGTCCCGCTCCTTGGTCTGGATGTGGTACCAGATCTGGGGCAGCTCCTTGTACGAGCGGATCTCGTGCGCGGCGTGGAAGGTGACGCACTCCTCGTGCGTCATCGCCAGCGCGTAGGGCCGCCCGGACGAGTCCTCGAGCTTGTAGAGCTGCGGGATGTCCCAGCGGCCGGTGCGCTCCCACAGCTCGGCCGGGTTCAGGACGGGCATCAGCATGTCCTGCCCGATGGTGTCCATCTCCTCGCGGATGATGCGGTCGATCTGGCGCATCACCCGCCAGCCGAGCGGCAGGTAGCTGTAGAGGCCGCTCGCGACCTGACGGACGAACCCGCCCCGGACGAGCAGCTTGTGGCTGATCGCCTCCGCGTCGGCCGGGTCGTCCTTGAGCGTCGGGATCAGCAGCCGCGAGGCGCGTGCGCCGCTCACCGGGCGGCGACGGCCCGCGCGCGCGGCTTCGCGGGCGGCAGGTGGATCGGGCGGCCGAGCGCCACCAGCGCCGCCTCCTTCACCGACTCGGCCAGCGTCGGATGCGCGGCGATCGAGTCGGCGAGCGTCTCGATCGTCGCCTCCGCCGTGATGCCGACCACGCCGGCGTTGACCAGCTCGGTCGCCTGCGGGCCGACCAGCACGAGGCCGAGCAGCTCGCCGTAATGCGTCTCGTGGATCGTCTTCACCCAGCCGGTCTTGTCGGCGTACATCTGTGCACGCGCGTTCGCCGAGAAGGGGGCACGCCCGACGGCCACCTCGTCGCCGTAGCGGTCGCGCGCCTGTGCCTCGGTCAGCCCCACGCCGGCCACCTCGGGGTCGGTGTAGATGCACCGCGGCACGGCCGCGTAGTCGACCTCGGTCGCGTGGCCGAGGGCGTTCTCGGCGGCAACCTCCCCCTCGCGGAACGAGGTGTGCGCGAGCTGCCATTTCCCGGCGACGTCGCCGACGGCGAAGATGTGCGGGACGTTCGTGCGCATCGACTCGTCCGCCTCGATGCCCTTGCGCGGGTCGAATGCGACGCCGGCCTCCTCGAGCCCGATGTCGGAGGTGTTCGGGCCGCGGCCGGTTGCCACCAGCACGAGGTCTGCCTCGACCTGGCCGGCCGTTCCGTCCGAGGACTCGAAGTGGAGCGTCGCCGCGGAGCCGTGCTCGATGCGGGTCGCACGGGCGCCGAGATGCATCGTGATGCCGCGCTTCTTGAAGGCTCGGTGCAGCTCCCGCGAGGCGTCAGCGTCCTCGGTCGGGATCAGGCTGTCCAGCATCTCGACGATCGTCACCTCACTGGCGAAGTGCGACAGGATGGAGGCGAACTCCACGCCGATCACGCCGCCGCCCAGGATGACGATCCGGCCCGGCACCTCGGTCACCTCGAGCAGGCCGGTCGAGTCGACGCAGAGCGGGCCGTCGATGCCGTCCACAGGCGGGCGCAGCGGATGCGACCCGGTGGCGATGATCGCCTGCTTGAAGGCGATGTCCTCGCCCCCGTCGACGGCGATCGTGTTCGCGTCCTTGAACCGGCCGCGTCCGGAGACCACCTCGATGCCATTGGCCTTGACCACGCCGGTGATGCCGTTGACGAGGCCGTTGACGATCGTCTCCTTGTTCTTCTGCGTGGTCGAGAAATCGTGCGTCACGCCCTCGACGTTGACGCCGAGCTGGGCGAACGTGTGCTGCGCGTCCTTCAGCGCGTGCGCGGTCTGCACCCAGGTCTTGGTGGGGATGCAGCCGATCGTGATGCAGGTGCCGCCGACCCGCGCCTGTTCGATCAGCGCGACCTTGGCGCCGAGCTGCGCGGCGCGGATCGCAGCGGGATAGCCACCCGGGCCCCCGCCCAGGACGGCAACGTCACACTCCATCGTGTTTCACCTCTCGTCGATCGGTCGGCGGTGCGGTCGGGATCGTATCTCAGGGCGGGCCGGCGCCCCCGCGCCCGGCGGTTCGTGCCAACGCCGTCACGCCGCGGTCACGTGGCCGGACGGCATGCTTTGAGACCGCCGTGAGCGCGGCGAACCCGCCCGAACTGTCATCCAGGTGGCAGGCCGAAGAACCGCCGCAGCACCGCAGCCGTCTCGTCGAATGCGTCCCAGTAGACGACGTGCCCCGCTTCCAGGCCGTGCACGGTGAGCCGCGAGTCGAGGTCGTTCCGCAGCCACTCCACCACGTGCTCTCCGACCATGCCGTCGTGCAGCGCCGGGACGAGCAGCAGCTCGCCCTGAAAGCCGCCCAGAGGCACCGGCTCGCGCGCCATCTCGCTCCACGCCGCCACGACCGTCGAGCGGCAGAACCGCAGCCGCCAGCGCCCGTCCTCGCCCTGCTCCACCGCCTGGTCGTAGTCCGCCTCCACGTGCGGTACCGCCGCCGGCGTCCGCCCCTCGAGCCGCTCGCGCAGTCCCTCCTCCCGCGTCGCCCAGCCCTCGTCCAGCCGCGTCTCCTCGGCCGCCTCCAGCATCTCGTGCCCGTCCTGCGCGATCGCCGGGTCGAGCAGCGCCACTCGTCCGACCCGCGACGGCGCCGCCGCCGCCAGGTGCGTCGCCAGCAGCCCGCCGAAGCTGTGTCCGACCACATCGCACCGCTCGACACCCTCGGAGTCCAGCGTCTCCAGCAGGTCGGCGACGTGTCTCTCGGACGTCCACGGCGCATCCCACGTCGACCGGCCGTGTCCGCGCAGGTCGACTGCCAGCCAGCGTCGCTCGGGAAGCCCACGTTCGGCAAGCTCGCCCCACCGGCCGCCGTATCCCGTGACGCCGTGCACCGCGAGCAGCGGCTCGCCGTCGTCCGCGCCGAACCGGCTGACCTCCAGCACCGCTATGGCAGGCTCTCCCCCGCCTCGCCGATCCAGGCCAGCGTCGCCCCGACGTCGTACTCCCCGCCGTCCTCGCCCTCGATGCGCAGGAGCACCCCGTCCGCCTCGGCCTCGACCTCCTGCGTCACCTTGTCGGTGTCGAGCTCGTAGAGCGGGTCGCCGCGGTGCACCTCCGACCCCTCCGGGACGAGGAAGCGGATCAGGATCGCAGAGCGCATCTCCTCGCCCAGCTGCGGGACTGTGACCGGCACCGCCATGTGCGCCGTGGACTCTACCCGCTAAGGTTTCCCCGGTATGGCAAAGGCTGCCGAGACCGCCACGGACGTCCTCCCGGACGCCGATACCGCACGCCGCCTCTTCCGCACCATGGCCCTCATCCGCCGCTTCGAGGAGCGCACGGAGGAGCAGTACACGCGCGCGCGGATCGGCGGGTACTGCCACCTCGCGATCGGCGAGGAGGCATCCACCGTGGGGGCGATCGACGCGCTCACCGACGGTGACTGCCTGTATGCGAGCTACCGCGACCATGGCACCGCCCTCGCGGTCGGCAGCCCGCCGGAGGCCGTGATGGCCGAGCTGTTCGGCAAGGAGACGGGCGTCGCCCACGGGCGCGGCGGCTCCATGCACCTGCTCGACGTGCCGCGCCGCTTCTTCGGCGGCTGGGGCATCGTCGGAGCGCACCTGCCGATCGCGACCGGCACGGCGCTCGCGCTCGTCTACCGGGACCAGCCGTATGCCGTGCTCTGCCAGTTCGGCGACGGCGCCGTCGAGACCGGGTCGTTCCACGAGGCGCTCAACCTGGCCGGCATCTGGGACCTGCCGATCGTCTTTCAGATCATCAACAACCAGTACGGGATGGGCACGTCGGTGGAGCAGTCGTCGGCCGAGCCGGAGCTGTGGCGCCGCGCCGCCGCCTACCGCATCCACGGCGAGCGGGTCGACGGCAACGATGTGCTCGCCGTCCGCGAGGCGGCCGGCCGGCTGCTCGAGCAGGCCCGCAGCGAGCGCCGGCCCGCGCTGCTCGAGACCGTCACCTATCGGTTCCGCGGCCACAGCGTCGCCGACGCCGGCAAGGTCTACCGGACCGCCGACGAGATCGAGTCCTGGCGGCGCCGCGATCCGATCACCCGCTTCGGGCTGCTCTGCACCGAGCGCGGCCTGCTCGACGCCGAGCAGATCGAGCAGATCTGGGCCGACGTGGCCGCCGAGGTGAAGGAGGCCATCGACGGCGCGCTGGCCGCGGCCTTCCCTGACCCGGACACTCTGTACGAGCATGTCTACGGCGACCCATCCTGGCGTGAGCAGTTCGCGCGCATGCGGGCAGGTGCACCCTTCGGCGAGCGCGGCGAGGAGCGATCGTGGCAGACATGACCTACCGCGAGGCGCTGCGCAGGGCACTCGACGACGAGCTGGCGCGCGACCCGGACGTGTTCCTGATGGGTGAGGAGATCGGCCGGTTTGAGGGCAGCTACAAGGTGACCGCCGGCCTGTGGGAGAAGTACGGCCCCGTGCGCGTGCGCGAGACGCCGATCTCGGAGGAGGGCTTCATCGGCGCGGGCATCGGCGCCGCCATGATGGGCCTGCGCCCCGTGGTCGAGATCATGACGATCAACTTCATCCTGGTCGCCATGGACCAGGTCATCAACCACGCCGCCAAGATCCGGTACATGTTCGGCGGCACCGTCGGGGTGCCCCTCGTCATCCGCACGCCGGGCGGCGCCGGCGCGCAGCTGACCGCCCAGCACTCGCAGAGCCTCGAGGGCTGGTTCGCCGGATGCCCGGGGCTGAAGGTGGTTGCGCCCGCGTCTCCGGCCGACGCCTACGGCATGCTGAAGACGGCAATCCGCGACGATGACCCCGTGCTGTTCGTGGAGAACCTGGTCATGTATAACGTCACCGGCCCGGTGCCCGACGATCCCGACCACACCGTGCCCTTCGGCTCGGCCGCCGTCGTCCGCGAGGGCACCGACCTCACGATCGTGGCCCACTCCTACACCGTCCAGCGTGCGCTCCGCGTCGCCGACATCCTCTCCCGCGACGGGATCGAGGCCGAGGTGGTCGACCTGCGGTCGCTGCGGCCGCTCGACGCCGAGACGGTCGCCGAGTCCGTCCGCAAGACCAATCGAGCGCTGATCGCGGAGGAGGGCTGGTCGACCTACGGGGTGGGCGCCGAGCTGGCCGCCCGCATCCACCGCCTCTGCTTCGACGACCTCGACGCGCCCGTCGAGCGGGTCGGCGGCGCCGAGGTGCCGATGCCCTACTCCAAGCCGCTCGAGCTGGCCGCGCTGCCGCTCGAGGCCAAGATCGAGGCGGCCGCCCGCGGCCTGCTCGCCGAGAGCGGGATCACCGCATGAGCGAGGAGCTGGTCATGCCGCGCCTCTCCGACACGATGGAGGAGGGAACGATCGGCCGCTGGCTCGTGAAGGAGGGCGACTCCTTCAGCGAGGGCGACGTGCTGGCCGAGATCGAGACGGACAAGGCGACGATGGAGTTCCAGGCCTACGACGCGGGCACCGTGCTGCGCATCCTGGTCGGCGACGGCGAGTCCGCCGCGCTCGGCGCGCCGATCGCGATCGTCGGCGACCACGGCGAGGAGGTCGACGGCACCGCTCCGGCCGCCGAGGCGGCGACCGATACGCCGGCCGAGGAGGAGCAGCCTCCCGCTCCGCCGGAGGAGGCGACCGTCGAGGAGAAGGCTCCTCCGCCTCCCCCACGCCCCGCCAGCAACGGCTCGGCGACGGGGGCCGCGCTGCGCGTGTCCCCGATCGCGCGCCGCATGGCGGACGACGCCGGTATCGATCTGAGCGGCATGGCCGGCCGGGGCAGCGGCCCGGAGGGGCGCATCGTCAAGGCCGACGTCGAGCGCCTGATCGCAGGCGGCGGTGCGCCTGCAGCAGCGCCTGCCGCTCCCGTCCCGACCCAGTCCGTCCCCCAGGCCGACGAGGTGCGCGAGCTGACGCCGATGCTGAAGGCGGTGGCGGCGCGCATGGCGCAGTCGAAGGCAACGGTGCCGCACTTCTACGTCGAGTCCGAGATCGACATGACACGCGCCCTGCAGCTGCGGGCGGAGCTGAACGAGGGCCTCGCCCCGTCGGGCGAGAAGATCAGCGTGAACGACCTGATCGTCAGGGCATGCGCGCAGGCGCTGCTGGAGCATCCCCAGGCGCATCGCTCCTACGTCGACGGCCGCCACGTCTACCACGCGCACGCCAACGTCGGCATCGCCGTGGCGCTCGACGACGGTCTGATCGTGCCGGTCGTTGCCGCAGCCGACACCAAGACCGTCCGGGAGATCAGCCGCGAGACGCGCGACCTCGCGACGCGCGCGCGTGACGGGAAGCTGAAGCAGCGCGAGATCGAGGGCGGCACGTTCACGGTGAGCAACATGGGGATGTTCGACGTGGCGAACTTCGAGGCGATCATCAACCCGCCCGAATCGGCCATCCTCGCGGTCGGTGCCACGGCCGCACGGCCCGTCGTCGTCGACGGCGAGATCGTCGTGCGCCAGATCATGCGGGTGACGCTCTCCTGCGACCATCGCGCGTGCTCGGGAGCGGACGGCGCGAAGCTGCTGCAGACCGCGAAGCGGCTGCTGCAGTCGCCGTCGCTGCTGCTCGTTTAGATGGTGAGCGTCCGCACGTCCGCGTCGACGGTGGCCTCGACGCCGAGCGGCAGGGTCGCGAGCGACTCGCCGTGGCCGAGCGGCAGCCCGTAGAGGACGGGAACGCCGAGCCCGCCGAGCCTGTCGGCGAGCACCTCCTCGAGCGTCTTCGACCGCGGCGACGACGTGTGCTCGTGCCACTCGCAGCCCGCCAGCTCGCCGACCACGATCCCACGGACACCCCGCAGCTTGCCGATCTGCTCGAGGTGCAGCAGCGCCCGGTCGATCTGGATCGGCGCCAGGCCGACCTCCTCGAAGAAGAAGATGGCGCCGTCGAGATCCGGCTCCCATGGCGTGCCGAGCGTGTGGATCAGGTCGGACAGGCACCCGCCGACGAGGCGGCCCTGGCCCGTGCCGCCGGCGATCGAGACAACGGTGAGGCGGTCCGGATCCTCGGGCACCGGCCCGGCCGCGTCACCGCCGATCACCTCCAGCAGGCGGCTCGTCGTCAGCGCCGGCGGCGCCGGCTGACCAACCGTGACGAGGCCGGGCCCGTAGAACGTCACCATGGCGGCCTGTCTGAGCAGCGCGGTGTGCAGGGCCGTGATGTCGGACATGCCGACGAACGGCTTCGGCGCGGCGGCGATCCGCTCGAAGTCGAGCAGCGGGATCACCTGCGCAGAGCCATACCCGCCGCGCATGGTCTGGATGGCGTGCACCTCGGGGTCGGCGAATGCGTCCTGGAGGTCGCGGGCTCGCACCTCCGGGCGGCCGGCATGCCACCCGTCCTGCTCCAGCGCGCCGGGCATGAGCCGGACGCGATAGCCCTGAGCCTCCCACCAGGCGATGCCGCGCTCGACCTCGGCGCGGCTCTCGGGCGGGCTGCCCGGCGACACGACGCCGATGGTCGACCCCGGGGGAGCGGCCGGTGGGATGAGGACGTCCACTGCTTCACTCTACGCCGCAGACGTCTGGTGCTGGAGGCGCGGACGGGACGCCGGTACACTCGAGGGAGCATGCAGCTGACCGACGTCATGAGCACCGCGCTCGTCACCGTCTCGCCGGACACCCGGATCGGAGACGCGGCGCGCCGGATGGTGGAGGCAGATGTGGGCGCGGCGATCGTGCTCGCCGACGGCGACGAGCTGGTCGGCATGATCACGGAGCGTGACCTCCTGCGCTGCGTCAGCGAAGCGGTCGATCCCGCTACACCGGTGTCCGACCGGATGACGCGGCACGTGCTCACGGCAACGCCGGCGACGGAGCTGGCCGAGGCCATGGCCCTGATGGTCGACGGGCATTTCCGCCACCTTCCGGTCACCAACGACGAGGGGCACGTGATCGGCGTCGCCTCGATGCGCGATCTGATGGCCTACACGTCGCTGCGGCTGCGGGGCGGCGGGTTCGGCGCGGGCGACGACCTCGACCCGGCCGAGGTGATCGCGACGATCCACCGCATGCGCACGGGCGCGGCCTAACTAGAGTTTCCAGGCTCCGCCGCGAAGCACGGGCACCCGTTCGCCCTCGCGCGTCACACCCGTGACCGAGACGTCGTTCGACCCGATCATGAAGTCGATGTGGATCTCGCTGCGGTTGATCCGGCTCCGGTCGGCCTCGTCCTCCACGGCGTAGTCGAAGCCGCCGCCGAGCGCGATGTGGCTCGCCGCGTTCTCGTCGAGCAACGTTTCGTAGAAGACGGTCCCGGTCTCTGCAATGCGGCTATCCCCGTCAACCAGTGCCACCTCGCCCAGCCGTGCCGCGCCGTCGTCCACCGCCGTGCGCGCACGCATCATCTCGGCTCCCTGGTCGGCGTCGATCGCCACGGCCCGGCCGCCTTCGAACCGGACCCGCAGGCCGGTGATCAGCGTTCCGCTGACATCGAGCGGCTTGGTCGAGGTGACGTGCCCGTCCACGCGCTCGGGGTCGGGCGTCGTGAACACCTCCTCCGAGGGCAGGTTCGGGCGGTGCCGGACACCGAACCTCGTCTCCATGTCACCCGCCGACACGTACGTCGAGCTGGGCAGCAGCCCGACGGTGAGATCCGTCCCCGGCCCCTCGAAGTGCAGCGCATCGAACCGGCGGTCGGTGAGCCGCCTGCCCACCCCCACGATGGTGCTCATACGCTGTTCCCACGACGCGACCGGGTCGGCGTCGTCCAGCCGGCAGACCCGCTCGATCTCGCCCCACAGCGTCTCCAGCGCGGCTTCCGGCTCCATGTCCGGGTGGACAACGGCGGCCCACCGGGCGGACGGGGCGGGCCCGATCGTCCAGTTGAGCGCGCGCGCCGCGATCGCCTTCAGCCACTCCGTGCCCAACGGGGAGCGATCCCGTCCAAGGCGGTCGGGATCGAGCCCTGCCAGCACGGAGGGATCCGTCCCGCCGCTGAGGCTGATGGCCGCGCAGCCCTCCTCCGCCGCGGCGGCGACGCGGTCGAACTCCCACGGCGGTGCGAACCCGATCGCGTCGTCGCGCCCGTGCAGAACCCGGCTGCGCTGAAGGTACGGGTCGACGTAGTCGACCTCCACGTGCCGGGCACCGGCGCGGTAGCACTCGGCCGTCACCTCCCGGATCAGCTCGCGGTCGGCGATGTCGCCGCCTACGAGCACGACCTGCCCAGGCTGCACGTTCGCGCCGAACCGGACCAGCAGCTCGGCGAGCCTGCGGCCGCGGTCGCCGCTCACAGCTGCCACTCGCCGTTTCGCAGGAGCGGTACCCGTTCGCCGCCGGCCAGGCCGTCGACCTCGACCTCCGGGCTGCCGATCATGAAGTCGATGTGGATCGAGCTGGTGTTCGCCGCCGGATGCTCCGCCTCGTCGGCAACGGCCGCCGTGAGCGCGTTTCCGAGCGCGATGTGGCTGGCCGCGTTCTCGTCGAGCAGCGTCGAGTAGAACACCCGGTCGAGCGCGCCGATGCGCCCCTCGCCGTCGACCAGCGCCAGCTCCCCGAGCCGGGAGGCGCCCTCGTCGCGGCCCGCCCGGGCGCGCAGCACCTCGGCGTTGGCGTCGGCGTCGATCTCCACCGCGCGGCCGCCCTCGAAGCGCACGCGCAGCCCCTCGATCAGGCTTCCCTCGACCAGCAGCGGCTTCGTGGAGCGCACAGTTCCGTCCGCGCGTGTCGGATCCGGCGTCGTGAACACCTCCTCGGTCGGGAGGTTCGGGTGGTGCGTGATGCCCTCCGCCGTGTCGAAGGAGGCGCAGAGCCACCGGGAAGAGGGGAGCAGCCCGATCGTCAGGTCGGTGCCCTCGCCGCGGAAGTGCACCGAGTCGAGGCGGCGCTCCGTGAGCTGCTGGGCCACCTCGGAGAGCCGCTCGAACCGTTCCGTCCATGTCTCGACCGGATGCTCGGCGTCGAGGCGCAGGACGTGGGAGATGTCGGATACCAGGCGGTCATACGCCGCTGCGGAATCGAGCTCCGGGTAGACCTGGGCCGCCCACTCCGGGGTCGGGCAGGCGACGATGCACCAGTTGATCAGGCGGTTGACCACCAGCCGCAGGTACGCCTGGCGCACGGGAGACTGGTCGGCGCCGAGCCGCGCCGGATCGAGTCCGGCCGTGGCGGCGGGGTCGAGCGCGGCCTCGAGCGTGATCACGGCGACGTGCTCCTCGCCCATCCGCCGGATGCGGTCGATCTGCCACTGCGGCGCGTAGCCGATCGACTCGTCCGAGCCATGCTCGATCCGGGCACGCCGCACCCACGCGTCGCTGTAGGCGACCTCCACGTGCCGCGCGCCCGCGCGGTAGGCGGCGTCGCTGATCGCCCGGGCCAGCTGCTCCCGGCCGAGCTCCGCATTCACGACGAGGATCTGGCCGGGCTGGACGTTGGCACCAAAGCCAACTGCGAGGTCGGCCAGCCGCTGGGTCAGCAGAGCTGAGCTCATGATGACGAGTGGATCATCTGGTGAGCGGCGCGCAAGCAGAGGCCGGGGGCGTGACGCCGCCCATATCGACAATATGGGCAAGGAGCGGCGTCGGCACCTGCGCCAGCGCAACGCCACCAGGGGCCGCGCGGCATCGTGGGCTCAGCTCTTCCATCCACTGGGTGGACTGTAGTCGCGATACCATGCGCCTCGCGATGAAGCCGCTTGCAGAGCAATGGGATGACATCCTCGGCCGCCAGCCGGAGGACTGGTCGTCGATGAACCTGCAGCTCGAGCTGCTGGACGCCGCCCAGAGCGAGGAGACGGCGCTGGTGCTGTCACCGCTGAACCCCTGGCACGAGCGCGACTGGCGCAGCGGCATCTTCCGGTTCCGCGCGGCGCACACGTTCGGCTACGGCACGGCAGCCGAGCTGTGCCGGAAGCGGCTGGCCACGCTCGACTCGGTCGGCGTGCGCGGGACGCTGCGGCTGCTCAACCGCACCGCGGACGTGCGACCCGTCGCCACCCAGGGCACAACGGACTAACCCCGCAGCTCGGCCCCCAGCTGCTCCCGCAGGGCGTCCACGATCCGGCCGCGGACGGCGTCCGCGTCGGCGTCGGTGAGCGTCCGGTCAGGTGACTGGAACGCGAGGTGCACGGCGATGCTCTGCCGGCCCTCTCCCACCTGCGCGCCGCGGTACACGTCGAACACCTCTGCGCCGGCGAGCAGCTCCCGTCCGGCCTCCCGGATCGCCGCCAGCAGCGTTGCGGCCGGCACGGATTCGTCCACGATCACCGCGATGTCCTGCCGAACGGCCGGATAGGTGATCACGTCGTGGTAGAGCCGGGTCGACGGCCCCGGATCCAGCTCGGCAAGGTCGATCTCGAAGATGCTCACCCGCGCGTCGATCCCGAACGTTTCGGCGACCAGCGGGTGCACCTCGCCGAGCACACCGCCCGCTCCGAGCCGCGCCGAGCGCCCGGGGTGCAGGTAGGGGCGGCCGGCGGCCGACACCTCCAGGGCGACATGCAGCGAGCGCTCGAGCACCTCCACCACGCCCTTCATGTCGAAGAAGCCGGCGTCGTTGCCGGCGATCAGGCCCGCAACCCGCACCGGCTGGCGCGGCAGCTCCTCGCCGGGCGCCGGCAGCACCACTCGGCCGATCTGGAACAGCGCCACACGGTCGCGGCCCGCGTCGAGGTTTCGGCGGGCCGATTCCAGCAGGCCCGGGAACAGCACCGTGCGAAGCAGCGCCTGGTCGGCGCCCATCGGGTTGGCGACCCGGACGGCATGGCGCTCGGGGTCGCCCTCCCCGAGGCGAAGCCTGTCGGCCAGGCCCTCGTCGGTGAACGCGATCGTCACCGCCTCCGAGAGGCCCGCCCCGAGCAGCACGTCGGTCACGCGCCTGGCCAGGCGGACATCAGGCTCGAGCTTGCCGACCGCGTCGGCGTGCGGCGGCATCACGCTCGGCACCTTCCAGATGCCGTCGATGCGCACGACCTCTTCGACCAGGTCGGCCTCGCGGGTCGTATCGGACGCCCGCCACGTCGGCACCAGCCAGCCGCCGTCGCGCCGCTCGTAGCCGAGCCGGGTCAGCGCCCGCTCGATCTGCGCGTCCTCGTACTCGAGCCCGATCACATGCTCGAGCCGCTCGCGCCGCAGCGGGACGACGGGCGGCTCAGGCAGGTCGCCGTGGAGGTCGATCGTGCCGGGGACGAGCGTCGCGCCGGCCAGGTCGACCATCAGCTGGGAGGCGAGCGCCAGGGCGCCCGGCACGAGGTGGGGATCGAGGCCCTTCTCCCAGCGCGTCGAGCCCTCGGTGCGCAGTCCCAGGCGGGCCGACGTCCGCTGGATATTCGGGCCGTCGAAGTTCGCGCACTCGATCAGCACCGTCGTCGTCTCGCCGGACACCTCGCTCCACTCCGACCCCATCAGGCCGCCGATCGCCGACGGCTTCTCGGCGTCCGCAATCACGAGCACGTCGGTGTCGAGCGTGCGCTCCTGCCCGTCGAGCGTGACCACTCGCTCGCCGTCGGCGGCGCGGCGCACGATGATCTCGCGCCCCGCGACCTTGTCCAGGTCGAACGCATGGGTGGGCTCGCCGACGCACAGCATCACGTAGTTGGTGATGTCGACGACGTTCGAGATCGACCGCATGCCGGCAGCCGCGATGCGTGCCTTCAGCCAGGGCGGCGACGGCCCCACCTTCACGTCGGTGAACACCCTGCCGGCCCAGCGCGGGCAGAGGTCGGGCGCCTCCAGGCGGGCGGTGACATGATCCTCGACGGTGCCGCCTCCGGACGGCTCCGGATCGGTGCCCGGCCAGTCGGCCAGCGGCGTGTCGAGCGACGCGGACACCTCGCGGGCGACCCCGTAGACGCAGAGGCAGTCCGGCCGGTTGGGGGTGATCTCGAACTCGAGCACGACCTCGTCGATCGGCAGCACGTCGGCCAGCGGCGTGCCGGGGACGAGGTCGTCCGGGAGCAGCATCAGGCCGGCCTGATCCTGCGACAGCTCCAGCTCCCGCTCCGACAGCATCATCCCGTCCGACTCGATGCCCCGCAGCTTGGCGGCGCGCAGGACGGTGCCGTCGGGCATGGTCGCGCCCGGGAGCGCGACGGCCACCGTGCTGCCCGGGCCGAAGTTGGTGGCGCCGCAGACGATCTGGCGCGGCTCGCCCTCCCCCACGTCCACCGTCGTCAGCGACAGCCGGTCGGCGTTCGGGTGCTGCTCGCGGGTCAGCACGCGGCCCACCCGGAAGCCGTCCCCACCCGAGGGCACGGCGCTGCGATGGATCGCCTCGACCTTCGTGCCGGTCATGCTGAGCAGCTCGCCCAGCTCGCGCACGGGCATGTCGAAGTCGACGTATTCGCGCAGCCAGGACACGGGCACCTTCATCCGAACTGCTCCATCAGCCGCAGGTCGTTCTCCCACAGCCAGCGGATGTCCGGGACAGCATGCCGCAGCCCGGCGATCCGCTCGACGCCCATCCCCCAGGCGTAGCCGGTCCACCGCTCCGCGTCGTAGCCGACGGCGTCGAACACGTTGGGGTCGACCATGCCGGCTCCCAGGATCTCGACCCAGCCCTCACCCTTGCACACGCGGCACGGCGAGCCGTCCCGGGCGCAGTTGAAGCACGACACGTCAACCTCGACCGACGGCTCGGTGAAGGGGAAGAAGTGCGGGCGCAGCCGCACCTCGCGGTCCTCGCCGAACATCTCGCGTGCGAAGGCCAGCAGGGTGCCCTTCAGGTGCGCCAGCGACAGGCCCTCGTCCACCGCCAGGCCCTCGATCTGCGTGAACATGGCCGTGTGCGTCGCATCCGGGGTGTCGCGGCGGTAGCAGCGACCCATGGTCGCCATGTAGACCGGCGGCGGCTCGGCCGTCATCGTGCGGATCTGCATCGGCGAGGTGTGGGTGCGAAGCACGGTGTGGTCGTCGATGTAGTAGGTGTCGGAGCGCTGGCGGCTGGGATGGGTGACCGCGGTGTTGAGGGCGTCGAAGTTGCGGTACGTGCTGTCGACCTCCGGGCCGTCGGCGATCCGGTAGCCGAGCCCGACCAGGACGTCGAGGATTTCGCGCCCGGTCTGCTCGATCAGGTGCGCGTAGCCGCGCTCGACCCGCCTTCCCGGGAGCGTGACATCGACGCGGTCGTCGCGCAGCCGCTGCTCCAGCTCGGCCGCGCGCAGCTCCGACTCGCGTGCGTCGAGGGCGGCCTCGAGCGCCTGCCGTACCTGGTTCAGCACCTTGCCGCGCGGGCCGCGCTCCTCCGCGGGAAGCGATCCCAGCTCGCGGAGCGCCTGCACGAGCGGGGCCCGGCGCCCGAGCAGCGCAATCCGCACCTGCTCGAGGGCGGCCGTGTCGGGCGCGGCGGCAACCGCCGCGAGCCCCTCCTGCTGGACGGTCTCCGGATTCATGAGCGCACAAGTGTACCGACGGCCGCCTGTACCCTGTCACCGTGAGCGTCGCAGCGACAGCCGACCCCTACGGCGCGCTGGGCACGGCCTACGACGCCTGGTGCCGCTCCGTTACGGAGGACATCGGCTTCTACGTCGAGCTGGCGATCGCGTCCGGCGGGCCGGTGCTCGAGGTCGGCGTCGGGAGCGGCCGCGTGGCGGTGCCGGTCGCGCTTGCCGGCATCGAGGTGGTCGGCGTCGACATCAGCGACGACATGCTCGACCTCGCGTGGGCCAAGGCGCTCCCGCACCGGGCGCCGCTGCGGCTGGTGCACGGGGACATGCGCTGCCTCCCCGACCTCGGCACGTTCCCGCTGGTCACGGTGCCGTTCCGCGCCCTGCTGCACCTTCGTGACGACGCGGAGCGGCTGGCCGTCCTGACGTCGCTGCGCGACCGGCTTCGCCCGGGCGGCACGCTGGCCTTCGACGTCTTCCACCCCGATCGGGTGGACATCGAGGAGACGCACGGCCGCTGGCTCGAGCGCGAGCCCGGCATCCACGAGCGCGCCGACTGGCGGCCCGAGGAACGGTCGCTCACCCTGTCCGTGCGGACGCGCGGGCGCGAGGCGGCTATGGAGCTCTGGTGGGCCGAGCCCCGCACCTGGGCCCGGCTGCTCGCCCAGGCCGGCTTCGAGGATGTCCGCTCCTATGGCGGCTTCGGCGGTGCACCGCTGCGGATCGACAGCCCCGATTCGGTATGGGTGGCAACAGCACCGGCCTCCGGGGCGCTCGGCTGAAGTCGAACTCCCGGTAGAGGTCGCCGAGCTGCCGTGCGTTCTCGCGGACGCTCGGTCGCGAGTCGGGCCTGCCATCGGCCATCGGGTCGATCCGCTCCCCGCCGAGGAAGTCGTCCTCGATGAACTTCAGGTAGGCGTCGAAGCTGAGCGTCTGGTGGTCGATGTATCCGCGCCGCGCGTAGGGGCTGATCATGAGGCCGGGCACGCGGAGGCCGTAGCCCAGGCCGTCGACGTGCGGCGGGCGGACGTGGTCGAAGAAGCCGCCCCAATCGTCCCAGGCGATGAAGATGGCGCTCGATTTCCAGTCGGGCGAGCGCATGACGGCGTTGACGATCCGGGTCACCCAGGCCTGACCGCGCCAGATCGGAGAGGGCGGGTGGTCGCTGTTCTCGATGCTCGGCACGACCCACGAGACGCTCGGCAGCGTGCCCGACTTCGCGTCGCGGAAGAAGTCGGCCGAAGGCTGCACGTTCACCGCCTGGTGATCCGTGTGGACGTCGAGGAAGTGCGGGAGCGGGTTCCAGATGCTCGGGGTGTGGGAGTTCTGGACACGCGCCTTGCACTGCATGTCGCCGTCCGCGCAGTCCGGCTGCTGACCCGGCTGGACGAAGTACCGCCACGTCACCCCATGCTGAGCGAGCAGGTAGGTGAGGTCGGTCCAGGGGTACCGGATCGCGCCGGCGTGACGCGGCTGATTCCAGCCGTCGAACGACCGGCAGCTGAGCGGGTCGATGGGCGAGGTGCACGCCGCCGACCAGCCCGACACCATGGCAAGGTGGGACGGGACGCTCCACCCCAGGTTCGACTCGAACATGTGGTCCTGCAGCACGAAATCGTGGGCGTAGCGCCAGTAGTTCGGGATCTCGGCCGCCGTGTGGTAGCCCATCACGTCCGGCCTGGTCGAGTCGACCACGCAGCCGGGTGTGGTCGGGTTCACGCGGCAGGGGCTGGTCAGCGCGTGGCGCACCCTTCGGACGAACCCGTCCATGCGGCCGGTGTCGATGTCGGCAACCGCGTCGGTCGCCGTGTGCGGTCCGCCCACGTCGATCTGCCGGGTGTCGTGGTATGGCAGCAGGCAGGTGCCGGTGCGCGAGTCGACGTTGCAGTCGGCCCTGCCCTGGAGCACCCTGCGGGGGATACCGTCGGCGCCCGGGTACGTGCCGAAGTAGTTGTCGAACGACCGGTTCTCCTGCATCACCACGATCACGTGGCGGATGCGGTGGATGGCCGGGGGGATGTGCGGGCCGGTCGTACCGGTGCTGCCGCAGCCGGCAACGGCCGCCACCGGCAGCAGGGTCAACGCCACGCCGAGGCCGCGGCCCGTCCACATCATCGCGCCCACCGTACGGCGAGACCGTTGGACGGCTTCAATCGTGTTAAGCAGCGGTTCAGGCAGCGGCCCGCTGCCGCACTGCCTCGTACAGGGCAACCGTTGCTGCCGCGGCGGCGTTCAATGATTCCGCGCCGGCCGCCTGCGGGATGCGGGCCACCTCATCTGCGCCGGCCACCAGCTCCTCCGGCAGTCCCACCCGCTCGGCCCCCACGAGCAGTAGCACCGGTCCGGTGAGGTCGACCTGCCACAGGTCGCGGCCGGCGTCGGGAGCAAGTGCGATGCGCCGGCCCGCAGCGGGCGGCTCGTCCACCTGTTCGATCGGAACCCGGAAGACCGCCCCCATCGAGGCGCGCACCCCCTTGCCGGAGAGCGGATCCGAGCAGCCGGCCGACAGCGCCACGAAGGCCGGGCCAAGCGCGCCGGCAGCCCGCACGATCGTGCCGACGTTGCCCGGGTCGATGACACGGTGCAGGTAGACGCCGAGCGTCGCGCCCTCGTCCCGCTGGGGCAGGTCGCCGCGGCGGAACACGCAGATCACCCGCGCGGGATGGCCGAGGGAGCCGAGCTCCGCAAGCAGCGGGTCGGCGACGACGTGGACCGGGCCGCCTCGGGCAAGCCGGGCGATCAGCGCATCCTCGGCCGGCCGGTCGGCGGCGACGAACGTTTCGACAGGCAGCACGCCGGCGGCGAGGGCCTCCTCGACGATGTCCTCGCCCTCGGCCAGAAACAGCCCGGCCGCCGTGCGGTGGCGCTTGGCCTGCAGCCGGCGGGCGGCCTTCAGCCGCGCGTTGGCGCGCGACGTGATCGGCTCCACGAGCTCAGTCCTTGGCGAGCGCGGCTTTCGCGGCGTCCGCGATCACCGTGAACGCCTGCGGATCGCTCACGGCGATGTCCGCGAGCACCTTGCGGTCGAGCTCGATCTCGGCAAGCTTGAGGCCGTGCATGAACTGGTTGTACGAGAGGCCGTTCTGGCGGGCGCCCGCGTTGATGCGGATGATCCACAGCCGGCGGAAGTCGCGCTTGCGTGCGCGGCGATCGCGGTAGGAATAGGCGAGCGACTTCATCACCTGCTCCTTGGCCTTCTTGTAGGAGTTCTTCTTCAGGCCGCGGTAGCCCTTGGCCTGCTCCAGCACCTCCCGGCGCTTCTTCTTGGCGTGAACGCTGCGCTTGACGCGTGCCATCGGTGGCCCTCCCTATCGCTTGCCGAGGAGGCGCAGCGCCTCACGGGTGTCCATGGATGCGAGCCCGGTGTCCTTGCGCTTGGCGCGGCGGCGCTTGGCCGACTTGTGCTCGAGCAGGTGCGACTTGAAGGCTCGGCGGCGCATCACCTTTCCGCCGGCGGTGAGCCTGAGGCGCTTGCGCGCGGCTGAGGACGATTTCATCTTGGGCATCGCGTTGGTCTCCTAGCTGTTCTTGGCGGCAGCGGCCGTGTCGGCCGCGGTGTCGCTGGCCCCCTCCGCCTCGGCCGGAGCCGTCTCGGCGGCGGGCGCCTCGTCGGCCGCGGGCTCCGCGGCCGGCTGCTGGGTCGGCGCATTCTTGTGCGGCGCCAGCATCATCACCATGTTGCGACCGTCCTGGAGCGGTGCGGACTCCACCACGCCGAGGTCGGACACCTCCTCTGCCAGCTTCAGGAGCAGCGCCCGTCCCCGATCGGGGTGCGTCATCTCGCGCCCACGGAACATGATGGTCACCTTGACCTTGTCCCGGTTCTTCAGGAAGCGGACGACGTGGCCCTTCTTGGTCGCGTAGTCGTGGGGGTCGATCTTGGGTCTGAGCTTGATCTCCTTGATGGTGATGGTCGACTGGTGCTTGCGGGCCAGCTTGGCCTTCTGCTCCTGCTCGTACCGGTACTTCGAGTAGTCCATCACCCGGCACACGGGCGGCTTTGCGTCGGGCGCGACCTCGACCAGGTCGAGGTTCTTGTCCCACGCATACTTCAGCGCCTCGTCGGTGCTCTTGATGCCGATCTGCTCGCCGTCTGCGCCGATCAGGCGCACCTGCGGGACTCGGATGGCATCGTTGATCCTGGTGGTCGGCTCCTGCGGCCGCTGGTCGATTCGTCGACGCGGTCTCAAGAGGCGGGCCCAGTCACGATCAGATTCAAGCTCGGTGTCTCCCTTCGTCGTAAACGCAAAACGGGCGCCGCTGGGCACCCGTTCTCGTCTCCCCGCTGGGGGGATCGACCGTCATACTGCTCGGTTGAACCCGCCGGACGCGTGACGCGTGGCGGGTGAGAAGCGGGATGCCTCTGCTTTGCCAGGGCCTGAGTATAGCGGATGCCCTCCGTTCGGCCCCCGTGCGACTGGTGACAACGCGGTTACAAGTGCGACAAAGTTTCGGACGGCACCCTTGACCTTCATGACGGTGTTCGTAATGATCGCCTGCGTGTTCAAGGACAGGACGCAGGCGGGCGCGGGGCTCGCCGCCGCACTCCCCGACCTGCGGCTGAAGAGCAACGTCACCGTCGTCGGGCTGGCGCGCGGGGGTGTCGAGGTGGCGGCCGAGGCGGCCCATCTGCTGCAGCTGCCGCTGGACGTGCTGTGCATCCGCAAGGTGGGCATGCCGGGGTACCCGGAGCTCGCGATGGGCGCCGTTGCCCCGCAGGGCGAGCGGTTCACGAACCGGCGGATCGCGTCACTGCTGACGACGCGCCAGATCGAGGAGGCCTACGACGCTGCGATGGCCGAGGCCCGCGCGATGGACGAGCGGCTGCGCGGAAGCGTCCCGATGAACCTGATCGGGCGTGTGGCGGTGATCATCGACGACGGCGCGGCGACCGGCGCGTCGGTGCGGGCGGCGATCGCGGCGGTGCGCAACGCCGGCGCGCGCCAGATGATCGTGGCGCTGCCGGTGCTGCCACGGCCGGCGGCGGAGCGGCTGGCCCGCGAGTGCGACCGGCTGGTCACGCTCCGAGCGCCGCAGCGGTTCCAGTCGGTCGGGCAGTTCTACGAAGACTTCGACCCGGTCTCGGAGGACCGGGTGCGCGAGCTGCTGGCGGCGGCGCAGCCGGCGGTCGAGCAGCCCGCCTAGGATCGGGGCGCAGCACGGCCCTGCGGCCCGCGCGAATGGTCCTTCTTGACCACGTACGTCCCGCGCGCCCGCGTGACGATCACCGGCTCGTCGAGATAGTCGGCGGCGGACTCGCTGATGTCCGGGCGGGCGACGATCTCCTTGCGCAGCTCGAGGTCGACGGTGCGGCTGGTGGTGCCCATGCGGATGATGGTGCCCCGGGCGCTGACGAAGTCGCCCGCGTGCAGGGGGGCGAGGAACTCGACGGACTCGTAGCCGGCGAAGAGGCCCTCGTCGCCGTCGGTGTGGATGGCGAGCTCGGTGACGATGTCGCCGAAGATCTCGAGGCCGTGGGCGCCGTCGACGAGATTGCCGCCGTAGTGGGCGTCCGCCGCCGACAGGCGCATGCGCAGCTCGACTGTCAGTCCTTCCATCGTCCTCTCCCTGCTCGATCGCGGTGGTCGGCCGATGATACGGCGTCGGCGACCGCCCAGGGGCAGCCACCCCGGGCGTCAATACCGCAATCCGGGGACCCAACTATTGGAGTCAAAGCCCCAAGAGATGGGCGTTGCGCGATTGGCACGCAATCGTGACCAGTTCGCCGCCTGGTTGGGCGGGCCCGCTTTCGAACCCAATTATTGGAGTCAAAGACCGACCGGGTGGGTTTGACGTGTTCGTGACGGAATTGTGACCGGTCAGCCGCCCGGCGCGCGCAGCAGGTGCACCGGAAACGCCGGATGCTCGCGGCCGTCGCGCTTGCGCATCGGCGGGCGGGCGGCGACCAGGCAGTTGTACACGGCCTCCTCGGCCGCCTCGTACGCGGCGGCGAAGTAGGGGTTGAGCTCGTCGTTTCGAAGCGTCTGCTCGTCGTTGGTCGTGAAGGCCAGCGCGATCTCGCCCGATCCGTTGTGTGCGTAGGAGCCCGCGCGGGCGAGGCCGAGCAGCGGCCGCAGCGCCAGCCGTCGCAGCTGCTGGGCGGACATCGGGGCGTCGCACGCGCACACCGCGATGCAGGAGCCCTCGGGCGGGGGCGGCCCGTCCGCCGGCTCGAAGGCGAGGCCACCCGCCGTCAGCCGCTCGCGCTCGCCGAAGTTGCACATCAGCAGCACTCCCAGCGTGTGGTCGCCGATGCGGCGCGACGCGGTACCGATGCCACCCGCGAAGTCGAAGCACGTCATGCCCGTGCCGCCGCCGACCGAGCCCTCGGCAACCTCCTCGCCCAGCGCGTCGCGGGCGCGCACGACATCGTCCACCGTCACGGTGCGGGAGTCACCCAGATCGGAGTCGTCGCACTCGCCGACGACGGGGATCAGCGTGTTCGAGGGGTCGCCGCCTTCGGCCAGCACGGCCGCGTGGTAGACCATCCCCAGCGCGTGCGTGCCGCACAGGTAGACCGCCGTCTGGATCACGCCCCACTCGTCGATCTCGAGCTTCTTCGTCAGCTCCCCCACGCCGTTCGTCGTGGCCACCCCGGCGCGCGCGGGCAGCTTCGGAGGCGCCACCACCGTCACCCCCGTCTGCTCGCCGCTCTGCGCCTGCGAGTGGCCGACGAGGACGCCGGGGACGTCTGTGATCGCGTTGCGCGGGCCGGTCGGCAGCAGGCCCACAGGCCCGGCCAGGTCTCTCCATCGGTCGGTCATGGTCGCGCGTTCTATCAAGGAAACGCCCACCCGTGCGCCCGCTCGAACGCCGCCGCCGCGCGCAGCACCAGCGAATCCTCGCCCCGCCTCCCGACGATCTGCAGCCCGACCGGCAGCCCGTCCACCGTGCCACAGGGCACGCTCGCCGCGGGCTGGCCGGAGACGTTGAAGGGGTACGTGAAGGCCGTCCAGGAGAGGTACTCGGTGCGGCGGCCCGCCACCGAGCCCGGCTGGTCCAGCCCTGCCGGGAAGGCCGTGATCGGGAGCGTCGGCGTCAGCACGAGGTCCCAGTCGCGCATGAACGCCTCCCACGCGGCGGCGTACAGCGCCTTCGCCGACTGCGCATCCACCAGCTCGGTCGCCGTCATGCCCAGGCCGCGCTCGATCACCGGCACGCGGCCGCCGTCCAGCCGGTCGCGGGCCTCGTCCAGCCGGCCGCCGGAGAACGGCGCCGCCTGGTTCGCGCACCAGATCGTGTCCACCACCGGCCAGGGGTCGTCCAGCGGCGGGAACGCCTCGTCCACCTGGGCGCCGAGCGCCTCGAACGACCGCGCCGCCGCCTCGCAGACCGCAACCACCTCCGGCTCCGCCGCGGCGAAGCCGAGATCCCGGCTCCATGCAACCCGCAGCCCGCGAACCCCGCCGTCCAGGGACGAGGCCGTCTCGGTCCCCGCCGTCACATCCAGCAGCAGCGCAGCCTCGGCCACCGACCGGGTGATCGGCCCCTGTACCGACAGGCCCGAGTTGACCGGATCGGTCGGGACCAGCCCCCACGTCGGCTTCAGTCCGAACACGCCGCACATCGAGGACGGGATGCGGATCGACCCCGCGCCGTCGCCACCGTGGTGGATCACATCCGGCAGCATCGCGGCGGCCGCGGCTGCCCCGCCGCTGGAGCCGCCCGAGGTCAGACCGGCGCGCCAGGGGTTCTCGGTCGACCCGTGCACTCTGCTGGTCGTCTCGCCCTTCCACCCCATCTCCGGCGTCGCCGTCTTGCCCACGATCACCGCCCCGGCGGCGCGCAC
>DATAHR010000026.1:0-14801 GCA_036263035.1 Gaiellales bacterium
TGGTCAAGCAGTACCAGAAGTTCTTCTCCTACGACGGGATCGATCTGGTGTTCACGGACGACGCGCTCGGGGCGATCGCGACCAGCGCGCTCGAGCGGGCCACGGGTGCGCGCGGACTGCGGTCGATCATCGAGGCGGCGCTGCTGAACGTGATGTTCGACCTGCCGTCGCGCAAGGACGTGAACAAGTGCGTGATCACGCGCGAGACGATCGAGAAGCACATCGACCCGACGCTCGTCACCGAAGGCGGGCACTCCGTCGACGTGACGGCTGAGCTGGGGCAGGAGTCGGCGTAACAGTCAGTGGGGTCAGGCCTCCGGCCTGACCCGGTATGTGGATGGCGCGGGCATGGGGTCAGGCCTCCGGCCTGACCCCGTATGTGATTGGCGCCAGGTGCCGCGCTTCAGCGCGGCACCGCTTCGACTGCCTTCCCCGGCTCAGAACGGCTCGCGGTACACCGACTCAACCTTGTCGCCGACCGCGACCATATCGGCGTACGACCGGACAAAGCGGACATATCGTCTTCGTGCGGCCTCCGGGTCTTCACCGAAGCAGGCAAGCGCGTCGGCCGCCACGATCCGTGCGGAGGCCAGAGGCGGGCTCCCGCATAGTTCCCGGTGAGCGCTCCATTCCCAGTCGATCGGGCTACCGCAGAACCCGGGCTTCACGGGATTGAGCGCGATATAGGCGAAGGCGGTGAGCAGGTGCTCATCGCTCTCCACCAGCTGGTTCTTGAACCGTCCCTGAAACACGTGCCCCGGCACGCCCCGAACGTCGTTGTACATCCTGGTGTAGGTGCCGCTCAGCAAGCCCATCCCCTCGGACAGGTTGGGAGCCGGTGTCTGGATGAGGAGATGCAGGTGATTCGGCATCAGGCAATACGACAACAATCGCCAGCCCTGACGAGCGGTTACCTTGGAAAGCGTCTCCAGGTAGACCTCGAAGTCAGCTCGTCCTTCGAACACTGGAAGCCGCCGGTTCCCGCGCATCGCCACATGGTGGATGGCGTTCGGATACTCGATGCGCGGTGGACGAGGCATGCGCTCACGCTACGGGGTCAGGGCGTCACGTCGATAGACCGGAGCGGTTGCGGCCCTGTAACAGTTCCGTTCCAGGCTGAGTGTCGAGCGGTGCCGGGCTGAAGCCCGGCACCTGGCGCCGTCCGTCCACGGGGTCAGGCCGGAGGCCTGACCCCATCTTCCAGGCTGAGTGTCGAGAGGTGCGGGGTGAAGCCCGGCACCTGGCGCCATCCGTCTACGCAGACCGCGGCTTCATCTTCCCGCTTCCGTAGACTCTTCGCCGCCGTGCATCTCCTCCTCGCCCTCGCCGCGCTGCTCTCGGCTCCCGCCGCGCCTGCGGGCCGCGTCCAACTCGACCAGCCTCGCGCCTATGAGGTGTGGGATGGCCGCGTCGCGGGCACCGCTCCGCCCGGCACCGTCGTCCGCCTCGCTGCGCTCGGACATGTCTGGCTCGTTCCCGCCGGCACCGCCGGCCGACTCGATGCCGTCCTGGGCAACATCCCCACCGGCGACGTCGCACTCACCGTTGCCGGATCGGGCAGCACGCCCGTCTACGGCGTGCCCAGCGCCTCACTGCGGCCGCTCCCGACCGCCGCGGTCGACGCATCCCTCAGCGGTCAGGTGGCCTCGCTCGCCAAGCTCGCCACCCCGCACGTCTCCCTCTACGCCCGGTCCTGGCAGGGTCGGATCGCCGCCTACAACGCGGGCGCCGAGTTCGAGGCCGCCAGCACGCTCAAGCTTCCGATCATGCTGCTCTCGCTCTCCCACCACACCGGCGAGGCCGCCGGTTCCGACATCTGGGACGCCATGGAACGCATCACCCGCTACTCGGACAACGCGGCGGCCAACGAGCTGCTCGAGCACGAGGCCGGCAGCGACGAGGCCGGTGCGGCCGAGATGGTCGAGCTGATGCAGCAGCTCGGGCTCCGGCACACCTACATGGCGGGCGGGTACGTGGTGGACAGCGGCGGAGGGTCGGACGTGTTCGGCGTCGTCGATCCGCCGCCCGCGGCCTACAAGCACACCACCGCCGCCGACATGGGTCGCCTGGCCGGCATGGTGTTGGCCGCCGCCTCCGGCTCGGGCCCGCTGATCCGGCATGGCGTCGACCGGCACGAGGCGAGGGAGCTGCTCTACCTGATGCTCCACGCCAAGGATCCCGGCCTGGTGCCGGCCGGGGCGGGGAACCTTCCGGTCGCCCACAAGATCGGGTGGCTCGATGACACCGACAACGATGTCGCGATCGTCTTCGGCCATCGCGGGCCCACCGTCATCGCCGTCTACACAAACGGCCTCGAGGACGGCACGGCGCAGGTATTCGGAGCGGCCGCGAGTCGGCTGCTGCTGGCAAGTCTCTAACCCTCGACTTGACCTTGAGGATAGGTTGAGCATAGGTGTATCGCGGTGAGAACGTGGTAACCGCCCTAGAGCAAGTCCGGGTCTTGAGGTAGGCTGGACGCTGTGAGGTTGGGGCGCTCCACCCGGGTCGTTGCGGCCGTCGTCGCCGTTTTGGCGATCGGCGGGCTGTCGGCTGCCGCCCAGGGCGCGACCACCGCCCCCGCGACCGCCCAGGCCGTGGTGATCGCCCCGAAGGACGGCACCGCCACAACGACTCCAGCCGCCGTCGCGCCCGGCAACCCCTCCGTGACCGTCACAACGTGGAGCTCGAGCACCGATCAGCCCCTCGTCACGCTCGACTCCGGCACCAGCACGGCCACCTCGCAGAGCGGCGTCAACGCCGGCAGCGCCGACCTGAGTAACGTCAGCGTCTTCGGCGGTGAGATCCAGCTCCAGTCGCTGACCGTGTCCGCCAGCACCTCGACCGATGCCGTCACACTGGACGGTCAGGGCCTGCAGGTGAACGGCTCGCCGGTCGATCTGCCGGCGGCCGGCGACTCGACGCCGCTCGGAGATTGGGGCACGCTCACCGCGGGCTTCCAGCACACCGGGGTCGAGCGCCGCACCGTGGTCGCGGCGCTCGTGACCCTGTCGGCCGATCACGACGGCCTCCCCGCCGGCAGCAGGATCCTGCTCGGTGCCCTGACCCTGGCGCCGCCCCCCGGCTCGGGCGACAGCGGCGGCACTGGCAACGGTGGCGGCGGTGGCAATGGCGGCGGCACCGGCGACCCGGGCAGCACCCCGCCGCCCACGACCACGAAGCATCACCATGCGCACCGGCACCACACGGCTCGGCGCAGCCACGCGAAGCACCACCGCGGGCGTCACGTCAAAATGCATCACGTCAAGGTGCATCACCCGGCGCACCTGCCCCAGCTCGGTCGCGGGCTGCGCGGACGCGTCATCGAGGCCGCCGCCGAGCAGATCGGCTGGCCCTACGTTTGGGGCGGCGAGAGCCGAGCGGAGGGTGGGTTCGACTGCTCCGGCCTCGTCGACTACGCCTACGCCGCCGCCGGGCATCCGCTTCCCGGCCGTCCGACGGCCGCCGTGCTGTGGCAGATGGGCATCCCGATCACGGTCGACCAGCTCCGTCCCGGCGACCTCGTCTTCCTGGGCGCCCCCTCGGGCGAGCCGTACCACGTCGCCCTCTACGCCGGCAACGGAATGGTCATCGTCGCCTCAGGGCGCGGCCGGCCGATCGCCATAGAGCCGCTCGACAGCGCCCCCTGGGACGGCTTCGCACGGATCTGGGCGCCCGGCGCCGGCCACCTGCTCAAGCGCGCGCCCTGGCTGACCGCCACGGTGCAGACGCAGCGGGTGCGAATCGGCCTGCGGTCGGACATCATCGCCGCCGCCCGGGCCAACCAGATGCCGCCCTCGAACAGCAAGCCGTCGCGGACGCGCGTCGAGGCGCCCGCGCCCGCGCCTACGCCGGATCCGGCCGCCGAGCACGGCACCACCCTGCTCGCGCTCGCGGACCTGCGGCTCCGCCTCGAGCTCGGCATCCGGGCCGCGCTGGGCGTGCCGACGGCCTGACCGCTAGTAGCGGGCGCGGGAGAACCAGAACCGCTCGATCAGCAGCGCCGCCACGAGCAGCGTCAGCCATGCCAGGCCGACCTTCGGCTGCAGCACCGATGGGATGTTGTGGCTCGTCCAGCCGCGCTTCACCATCTGCTCGTTCCAGCCGTCGTTGAACGCGATGGCGATGCCGTAACAGAACATCAGCGCCAGATAGAGCGACAGCACCTTGGGGCGCGTGCGGGCTGACAGCAGCAGCGCCGTGATGACGAGCATCAGGCCGAAGAGCCCCTCGTGCAAACCCAGGTGCACGGATGCCAGGCCGGGCTCGCCGGGCGTCGGCTGCCGCGCGCGGATGACGTGGCCGAGCAGCGGCAGGTCCTGCGCGTAGAACCCGGTCGCCGCGATCATCCAGGGCACCGACCACAGCGCGACCACGAGGATGATCACGCGACGCGCCCGGCCGATCGGCGGCTCGCGGCGGGCCGGAGCCCACCACGTCAGCCAGAAGGCGAGCCCGACGCCGATGGCCGCCGGCACGTTGGCCCAGCTGGCGGTGAGGTCGCCCTGGTCGACGACCCCCGGGATGGCGACCACCGCGCACAGCGCGATCGCCACCCACGCAAGCGTCCCGCGGGCGACCGCGCCGACCAGCGCGATCGCGATCAGGGCGACCGGGAAGTTCAGGTAGCTGATCAGCCGCGACGCCGCGCCGCTGAACCCCGTGTCGTCGAAGTGGTACGTCGCCCCGGGCGGAAGCCGCCAGTAGGTGATGGCCGTGACTGCACCCACCAGCGCGCACATCGCCCAGATGGCTCGCACTCGCACGGGCCAACACTAACTACAATCAGCCGCCAATGGACGACGCGAGGCGTGACGAGCTCGAGCGTCGCACCCGTCACCAGCCGGAGGCCGTGGAAGCGCGGCTGTTCGAACGCTGGGAGCGCGAGTGCGGCTTCTCCGGTGAACCGGAGAGCGACCGCGAGCGGTTCGTCATCCCGCTGCCACCGCCCAACGTCACGGGCGAGCTGCACATGGGGCATGCGCTCAACGGCACCATCCAGGACACGCTCATGCGGTTGCGGCGGATGCAGGGCTACGACACGCTGTGGATCTGCGGCACCGACCACGCGTCCATCGCCGTGCACGCGGTGATCGAGAAGCAGCTGCGCGCTGAGGGCACCAACCGGTTCGAGCTGGGGCGGGAGGCGTTCATCAGGCGCGTGTGGGAATGGCGGCGTGCCACCGGCGCCACGATCATCCAGCAGTTCAAGCGGCTCGGGTGCACGCTCGACTACGACCACGAGCGGTTCACCATGGACGAGGGCTACGTCCGTGCGGTGCTCGAGATGTTCGTGCGGCTGTACGGCAAGGGCCTGATCTACCGCGACAACCGGATCGTGAACTGGTGCCCGGGGTGCGGCTCGACGGTGTCCGACCTCGAAGTGCGGCACGAGCATGCGGCCGATGCGCTGTACGAGGTGCGGTACCGGATCGCCGGCACGGAGGACTTCCTGACGGTGGCGACGGTGCGGCCGGAGACGATCCTGGCCGACACGGCCGTCGCGGTGCACCCCGACGACGATCGCTACACGCACCTGGTCGGCAAGACGGCGATCGTGCCGATCGTCGGCCGCGAGGTGCCGATCATCGCCGACGAGTACGTGAAGACCGACTTCGGCACGGGCGCGCTCAAGATCACGCCCGGCCATGATCCGAACGACTTCGAGATCGGCCGCCGCCACGGGCTCGAGGAGCTGTCGGTGATCGGCTTCGACGGGCGCATGAACGACGCGGCCGGCGAGTTCGCCGGCCTGCCGGTGGCCGAGGCGCGGCAGCGGGTGATCGACCGCCTGTTCGACGAGCAGCTGCTGGTCGGCGAGCAGCCCTACGAGCACGAGGTCGGCCACTGCGACCGGTCGGGCGATCGGATCGAGCCGCTGATCTCGCTGCAGTGGTTCATGGAGATGCAGTCGCTGGCCGCGGCCGCCAACGCCGAGGTGCGGGCCGGCCGGGCGCGGTTCATCCCGAAAAACCAGGAGAACATCTACTTCCACTGGATGGACAACATCCGGCCGTGGTGCGTGTCGCGGCAGTTGTGGTGGGGGCACCAGATCCCGGTCTGGTACTGCCCCGACGGCCACCAGACCGTCGCGACCGAGACGCCGGAAGCATGCGCGGAGTGCGGCTCGGCGGAGCTGGAGCGCGACCCGGACGTGCTGGATACGTGGTTCTCGTCGTCGCTCTGGCCCTTCGCGACGCTGGGCTGGCCCGAGCCGACGGAGCGGCTGGCCGTCTACTACCCGAGCAACGTGCTGGTCACGGCCCGCGACATCATCAACCTGTGGGTGGCGCGGATGCTGATGATGGGGCTCGAGTTCATGGGGGAGCGCCCGTTCTCGGACATCTACATCACGTCGATCATCCAGGCGGCGGACGGGCGGCGGATGTCGAAGTCGCTGGGCACGGGCGTGAACCCGCTCGACCTGATCGACCGGTACGGGGCCGACGGGACGCGCTACGGACTGCTGAAGATGAGCTCGACGCAGGACGTGCGATTCGCCGAGGGCATGATCGACGAGGGCGGGAAGCTCGCCAACAAGCTCTGGAACGCATCGCGGTTCGTGCTGCTGAAGGCCGAGGCCGACGCGTCCCCGTCGCCCGAAGCGGCAACGGTCGAGGATCGGTGGATCCTCTCGCGCCTCGCCGGCACGACGGATGAGGTGCTGCGGCTGCTGGAGGGCTATGAGTTCGCGGCGGCCGTGAAGGCGCTGTATGCGTTCATCTGGAACGACTTCTGCGACTGGTACGTCGAGGCGTCGAAGTCGCGCCTGTACGGCGACGATGCGGCAGGGCGGCGGTCGGTGTCCTCGACGCTGCTCTGGGTGCTCGAGCGGACGCTTGCCCTGGCGCACCCGGCGATGCCGTTCGTAACGGAGGAGATCTGGGGATTCCTGCCGGGAGATCGGGCGATGCTGCTGGTGTCGCCCATGCCGCAGCCGGAGCTCGGTCACCGCGATCGGGACCTGGATGAGCAGGCGCGGGCGGACCAGGAGGTCGTCTCGGAGGCGCGGTATCTGGCGGGCCGGGGCACGACGCCGCAGGTGATCGCGGCGCCCGGATTCCTGTTCCGCGACCTGCTCGAACGCATCCCCGGCGTTGTCATCGTAGACGACGTGGATGCGGCAGCCTCCTCCGTGGTCGCGGCCGAGGACCGGGCGTCGCTCGAGGCGAAGCTGGCCGAGGCGATCGCCGAACGCGACCGTGCGACGGCAAAGCTCGCGAACGAGGGCTTCACCTCGCGGGCCCCCGCCCAGCTGGTCGAGGCCGAGCGGGAGAAGGCCGAGCGCTACGCGGCCGAGGCGTCCGAGCTCGAGCGCAGGCTGAACGGGTCATGACGAAGGCGGTCATGAGCGCAGCCGACTACATCGAATCCCTCGAGCTGATGGGCATGCAGTTCGGACTCGACCGGATGCACGCGCTGATGGATTCCCTCGGGCACCCGGAGGAGCAGTTCGACGCCATCCACGTCGTCGGGTCGAACGGCAAGAGCTCGACCGTGCGGTTCTGCGAGGTGTTGCTCGAGTCCGAGGGCGTGCACACCGGCGCGTACACGTCGCCACATTTGACGACGTTCCGCGAGCGCATCCGGCTGGGCGGCGAGATGATCGCGCCGGAGCTGTACGAGGCGGCGGTCGGCGCCGTGCAGGGGACCCGTCTCGAGCTGACGCAGTTCGAGGCACTGACCGGCGCCGCGTTCTTCGCGTTCGCCGAGGCCGGCGTCGGCATGGCCGTCGTCGAGGCAGGGCTCGGCGGGCGGCTGGACGCGACCAACGTGCTGGCGCGCTCGGTGGTGCAGGTGCTCACGAACGTGTCGCTCGAGCACGCGGAGCTGCTCGGCTCGACACGTGAGGCGATCGCCCGCGAGAAGCTCGCCGTGGTGCCTGAGGGTGGGCACGTGATCGCCGGGGAGCCGGGGTGGGAAGAGCTGGTGCCGCAGGCCGAGTGGGTAAAGGTCGTGACGGTGGGCGGGTCGTATCAGGATCAGAACCGGGCGGTGGCGCGGGCGGCCGTCGAGGCCGCGCTCGGCCGCCCTGTCGACCCGGAGGCGATCGAGGATCTGCAGGTGCCCGGGCGGCTCGAGGTGCGCGGTACGCGCCCGCTCGAGATCTGGGACGGCGCGCACAACCCGGCCGGCATGCAACGGCTGGTCAGCGAGCTGCCGGCGATGCTGGGCGACCGGCAGACGGTGGCGGTGTTCGCGGCGCTGGAGGACAAGGATGTCGCGTCGATGGTGTCGCTGCTGCGAACCGTGTGCCCGACGATCGTGGCGACGACGTCGAGCAACCCGCGGGCGCTGCCGGCCGAGGCGATCGCCTCGCTGGCCGGCGGGCCGGCGGCGGACAGCCCGCACGAGGCGCTCGAGGCGGCGCGGGTGCTGGCCGGGCCTACGGGCGCCGTCGTCGTGTGCGGATCGCTATATCTCCTGCACGATCTCGCCACGGCGTAACGCGTCACAGGAGCGTCACGCCAACGTAACGCCCACCCGGCAGGAGTTGGTCTCCAATAATTGGGCGTGAGAGGGAAATCGCCCAACCAGGCCGAACACCTGTCACAGACCTGTCACGCCCGCGTCACGCCCACCCGACAGGAGTTGGACACCGTCAGGGCGGTTGTGGCCGAATCGTTGCAGGGTTGTGACGTACCTCCAGCCGTAACCGTTGCCATCCGACCGACAACCCACCTAGACTCCTCGCAGGCGTGACGCTGCTCGCTACCTCATCGACGTCCTCGAGCTCCGGCCCGTTCTCGGGCATCGGCAACTTCTTCAGCTCGGGCTACTTCACCGCCATCGAGCGCGTCACCGGGCTCTTCGTGATCGCGATCTGGCTCGCCCTGGCCTTCTGGACGGCCAAGGACGCGCGCCGCCGGATCGACGACCAGGTGATCGTCGCCGTCTGTGTCGCCGCCGCGGTGCTGTTCGGGCCGCTCGGCGTCGTCATCTACCTCTTCCTGCGCCCGCCGGAGTACCTGAGCGACGTCCGCGAGCGTGAGCTCGAGATCCGCGCCATGGAGCGCAGGCTGGGCGCCGACCAGGTCTGCCCCTACTGCCGCAACCCGGCCGAGCCGAGCTTCCTCTCCTGCCCCCACTGCGGGACGAAGCTGAAGAACGCCTGCCGGCGCTGCAAGAGCCCGCTCGATCCGGAGTGGCGCCTGTGCCCCTACTGCGAGACCGCGGTCACCGGAACCTCGCCGCCGCGCGCCCGCGACGTGGTCACCGGGCGCACCACCGAAGCCTGATCCGCCGCCGGAGGCGTGCGTCGACTGGTGGCGGAGGCGCGACCCCGGGCGGCATAAGCTTCTGCTCCCTCGACCAAAGGAGCGACGCATGGCCGACCAGCAGCGCACGTTCGTGATGATCAAGCCCGACGCGCACGCACGCCGGCTGTCCGGCGAGATCCTCGCGCGCTTCGAGCGCCGCGGGTTCACGATCCGCGGGCTGAAGCTGCTGCGCGTCAGCCGCGACCAGGCGGCGCAGCACTATGCCGAGCACGAGGGCAAGCCCTTCTACCCCGACCTGGTCGAGTTCATCACCTCGGGGCCCGTCGTCGCAATGGTGCTCGAGGGGCCGTCGGCCGTCTCGACGGTTCGCACCATGATGGGCGCCACCAACCCGCTCGACTCCGCGCCCGGCACCATCCGCGGCGACTACGCGCTCGAGATCGGCGAGAACGCCGTGCACGGATCCGACTCGCCCGAGTCCGCCGAGCGCGAGCTCGCGATCTACTTCACCGAGGACGAGCTGGTCTGATCGACCCGGGCAGGATCGGGCCGCTCACCCTCGCCTCGCGCTCCCCCCAGCGCCGGGCCATCCTCGAGCAGCTGGGCGTGCGGTTCTCGGTCGTCGAGCCGCGCTACGACGAGATCGACCCGCCCGGCGCGACGCCCGACGAACTGGTGATCGCCCACGCAACGGGCAAGGCACGCTCGGTTGACGGGGCGCTCGTGCTCGGCGTCGACACCACCGTTGCGCTCGATGGTGACAGCCTCGCGAAGCCCGCCGACGAGGGGGAGGCGGCCGCCATGCTGCGACGCCTCGCCGGCCGCACGCACACCGTCTACTCCGGACTCTGCCTGCGGCGCGGCGAGACCGAGGTCGTGCGACTGGCCGCGACGTCGGTCACCTTCCGCCCGCTCGCCGACGACGACATCGCCTGGTACGTGGCGCTCGGCGAATGGCGTGAGCGCGCGGGAGGCTACGCGGTGCAGGGAGCGGGCGCGGCTCTCGTCACCGAGGTTGATGGCGACTACACGAACGTGGTCGGCCTTCCGGTCGCCGCGCTGGTCGATGCCTTGGCGGAGGCTGGCTGCTAGACTGCGCTGCCCGCCAAACGTCTGCAATAGCAGCGGCTTTTCCGGAAGGACCAGCGATCGGGATCCTCAACTCACTGACTGGGTTCGGTGGCCGCGACATGGCGGTCGACCTCGGCACCGCCAACACGCTGGTCTATGTGCGCGGACGCGGGATCGTTCTCTCCGAGCCCTCGGTGGTCGCGATCGACCAGCGCACCGGCGATGTGCACGCCGTCGGCATCGAGGCCAAGCGCATGCTCGGCCGCACGCCGGGCGACATCCAGGCGATCCGCCCGCTCAAGGACGGCGTCATCGCCGACTTCGACGTCACCGAGCAGATGCTGCGCCACTTCATCCAGAAGGTGCACCAGAACCGCTGGGCGCATCCGCGCGTCGTGGTCTGCGTTCCCTCCGGCGTCACCGGCGTCGAGAAGCGCGCGGTCGAGGAGGCCACGTACTCCGCCGGCGCCCGCCAGGCGTACCTGATCGAGGAGCCGATGGCGGCCGCGATCGGCGCCGGGCTGCCGGTCTCCGAGCCGACCGGCAACATGATCGTCGACATCGGCGGCGGGACGACCGAGGTGGCGGTGATCTCGCTCGGCGGCATCGTCGTCTCGCAGTCGATCCGCGTCGGCGGCGACGAGCTCGACGAGGCGATCATCGAGCACGTCAAGCGCGAGTACAAGCTGATGATCGGCTCGCAGACCGCCGAGGAGGTCAAGCTCGAGATCGGCTCCGCCGCCGAGCTGCCCGAGGAGGTCGAGGCCGAGATCCGCGGACGCGACCTCGTGTCCGGCCTGCCGAAGACGGTCGTGCTCTCGAGCGCGGAGGTGCGGCTGGCGCTCGAGGTGCCGCTCACGCAGATCATCGACGCGGTGAAGCAGACGCTCGACAAGACCCCGCCTGAGCTGGCCTCTGACATCATGGACCGGGGAATCGTGCTGGCCGGCGGCGGCGCGCTCCTGCAGCGGCTCGCCGAGCGGATCCGCAACGAGACGCAGATGCCGGTGCACCTGGCCGAGTCGCCGCTCACCTGCGTCGCGGTCGGCTCGGGGCGTTCGCTCGAAGAGTTCGACGCGATCCATCGCGCGAACCAGGCGTACGCCAACCGCCGCCGCAACGGCCGCCGCAGCTACAGCTACTGAGCCCGCAGGGCGGCTGCCCAGCCGCCGCCCGCGAATGCCTGGGCGCGCTCCGCGCAGGTCGTGAGACCCTTGTCGGCGTACCGGCGCTGAGCACGGATCGCCGCCTCGCGAGCCTCATCGCCAAGGCCGGCCGCGGCGAGCACGTGCGCATCGGCCAGCAGGGCGTCGCCCTGGATGACGGGAGAGTCGGTGCGCTCGGCGATCTCGACCGCCTGCGAGGCGAGCTCGACGGCCTCGCTCGCTCCACCGGTCTCCGCCTTCGCGCGCGCGAGCGCCGAGCGCCACGCGATCTGGCTGCTGACGTCACCGGGAGCGGCGTTCCTCCTGCTCGCCTCGGCGTGGGCGAGAGCCTCCGCCGCCCGGTCCTGCTCACAGAGCACCGTGGCGAGCGACGCCTGCACCTCGCAGAGGATCGGGCGGTGCTGGTGCTCCTCCGCCAGCGCCAGCGCGGTTCGCAGGCTGCTCTCGGCTGCCGGGAGATGCCCTGCGCTCTGGTGGGCCAGCCCGGTGTAGTAGGCGATCTCCGCGCGCGAGGTGGCCGGCGACCGTGAGAAGAACTCGGTGGTCGAAGCGAGCAGCGTGACCGCCTCGTCCGCCTGGCCGGAACCGGCGAGCAGCATGGCCAGGGGGATGGCGATGTGGGCCTCGGCCGTGGCGTGGCGCTCCCGCTCCTGCTCCATCAGCTCGCGGCACCTGGCCACCGCCTGGTCGCAGGGGGCGTCGCTCACCCAGAGGCACAGCGAGAGGTTTCCGAAGACGGTGCGCTCCTCGGCCATGGGCCCCGCGCCCGCCAGGTGCAGTCGCGCCCGCTCGAGCGCCTGCAGCGCGTCGCCGTAACGGGACTGACCCTGGCGGGCGAAGCCGCGCCAGAGCCACACCCGGACGAGCCCCTGCGCATCGCCGGCCTGCTCGAGGATCGGCACGGCGCGGTCGGCAGCTCGCTCGAGCTCGGCGCCGTCGCCCGTTCGCGAGTAGAGCAGGAAGGCGTGGCCGAGCATCGCACGCTGTTCGTTCCGCCTGTCTCCGAGCTCGATGCTGACCCGCAGCGCCTCGTCCAGTGCGGCTCTCGCCTCCTCGTGCCGGCCCAACCAGATCAGCGCGAGCGCCATCTCCGGCAGGATCTCGATCCGGTCCTCCTGGAGGCCCTCGAGCAGGTCGGCGGCACGCCCGAGCAGGTTGGCCGTGGCCGGTGCGTCCATCCGCCGCTGCGCCCGCATTCCCGCCGCGGTCAGCTCGCGGGCGGCGTCGCGCGCGAGATCCTGCGCGTGCCGGTCGGCAGGGCCGAGAGCGGTGCGCTGCAGGTACGCCTGCTCGAGGTGATAGCCGATCATCTCCGCCGGGTCGACCTCGGCCGCGACGCCGGAGGTACGGATCCACAGGGCTACCCGCTCGTGCAGCTCTGTCCGGCGCCCCTTGGGGATGCGGGTGTACGCCGAGTCGCGAATGAGCAGATGGCCGAACCGGTACGCGTTGCCCTGGTGGAACGCGGAGCGGCTCGGGCGGACGAGGTCACGCTGAAGCAGCGACGCCAGCGCCGGGCCGGGGTCGGCGCCCACCAGCGCCGCGAGCGGCTCCGCGCCGAACTCCTTTCCGATCACCGATGCGCATTCGAGCACCGCGCGCTCCTCATCCGGCAGCGCATCGAGCCGGGCGCTGATCACGGCGTGGATGGTGGATAGCGCCCCCACGTCCGCGGCCTGACCCGTCGAGAGCGTGGCCAGCAGCTGCTCCACGAACAGCGGGTTGCCGCCGGACAAGGCGATCACCCGGTCTCGAACGTCTTTCGGGAGCGGCGTATCGAGCAGCTGCTCGACCAGAGCGAAGGCGTCGTCGTCGGACAGCGGCTCGAGCAGCACCGTTGTCGCGTTGCGGAGGCCGCCGGCCCACGTCGGCCGCTCCTCGAGCAGCTCATCGCGGGCGCTGCACAGCACCATCAGCGGCGACTCGCGCGCCCAGCGCGCCACCTCGGTGATCAGATCGAGCAGGGTCGGCTCGGCGAAGTTGATGTCCTCGAATCCGATCACGAGCGGTTGCTCGCGGGAGAGCGACTCGAACAGGCGCCGCGCGGCCCAGGTGACGTCCTCCGTGTCGGCCGGTTGGGCGACCGCACCCGCGGCGGCCGCCAGCAGGCGGGCGACTCGCGGGCCGTCCGGGTCATCTCCCATGGCCCGTCGCAGGCCCGGCTCGATCTGGTCGCCGGCCACCGCGCGGATGATCTCGACCAGCGGCCAGTAGGTGATGCCCTCGCCGTAGGGCAGGCACCGCCCGATCAGCACCTGGGCTTCCCCCTCGAGCGAGCCGAGGAACTCCCGGATCAGGCGAGACTTTCCGATCCCCCCGGGCCCGACCACGGTGAACAGCCCGCAGGACTGCCGGCGCACGCTCCGGGTGTAGGCGTCCCACAGCTGCCGGAGCTCGTCGCCGCGGCCGACCAGCGCGGTGTCCATGCGACGCCGGTACGGGCTCTCGTCGACGACCTCGATCAACCGCCAGGCCGTCACCGGCTCGCTCTTTCCACGCGCCTCGAGCGGCGGGACGGATTCCACGCGGACGGCGTTCTCGGTAAGTGCGCGGGTTGTGTCGCCGATCAGGATCTCGTCCGGCCCGGCAAGCTGCTCGAGACGGGCGGCCACGTTCACGGCGTCCCCGGTGACCAGGGCATGGCCGGTGCGGGGATCGCCGGCGACCACCTCGCCGGTGTTGACCCCGGTACGGGTCTGCAGGCGGACGCCCCAGTCGCGGTCTAGCTCCTCGTTCAGGCGGCCGAGGTCTTCGCGCATGTCCGCTGCAGCGCGCACCGCGCGCAGGGCGTCATCCTCATGCAGGCGCGGCACGCCGAACACCGCCATCACGGCGTCTCCGATGAACTTCTCCACGGTACCGCCGTGCCGTGTCAGGGCGCCGGACGCCGTCTCGAAGTACCGCTCCATGACGCGGCGCACGGCCTCGGGGTCGAGCGTCTCGCCGAGCGCCGTCGACCCCGTGACGTCGGTGAAGACGACGGTGACGGTTCTCCGTGATTCGTGCCCTGAATCCACGTCACAACTGTAACGCCCATCCGGTAGAGTCGTGCGTTCTGCAACGAGGGGAGGACGCGGTGAGCACGGAAGCGGACAGCGAGAACGTCACGTACTACAAGCAGAACCGCCTCGAATGGAAAGAGCTTCCTGAGCTGACGGACGAGGAACGCAAGACGCTCGACAAGATCCAGAAACATGACATCCTCGACCTGATCAAGCTCGACCGTGCAGTGCTCCAGCTCATCGCGAGCACGAACAGCGGCACCGTGGCAGCTCTTTCGACGACCCAGTTCAGTTCACCGAACGCCATACAACGGCCGGGCGCAGCCTCGTACTGAGTGCATCTG
>DATAHR010000027.1:0-5871 GCA_036263035.1 Gaiellales bacterium
GTGATCGCGTTCCTGCTGTCGCCGGACGCCTCCTACATGACCGGTCAGAGCGTGAACGTGACCGGCGGGATGATCACGTACTGAGGGGCTGATCGTCGATTGACCGCGGCCCGACGGCGTGATAGACACTTCGGCACAGCAAAACCAGCTTTCATATAGCGAAAGTTCATGCCGAGCACCCAGATCCAGTCCGTCCACCGCGCCGCCACCGTCCTCGAGCTGGTCGGGGGCAACGGCGGCATGCGCGCGTCACAGATCGCGACCCGGCTCGACGTGCCGCTGCCCACCGTGTTTCACCTGCTCAGCACGCTCACGGACGTTGGCCTGCTGGACAAGCTCGACGACCGCCGGTACCAGCTCGGCCCGATGGTGGGCCTGCTGGCGGAGGCGTACACCGCCCAGGTGTCGGCGCCCGAGCACCTGCACGCGCGGCTCAAGGAGATGGCCGAGCTGACCGGCGAGACGGCCTACCTGTCCGCCTGGCGGCGGGGCGACGCGACCCTGCTTTCGATCGTCGAGGGGAGCCGCGCGGTGCGCGTCTCCGGCCTGCACCTGGGCTACTCCGGTGCCACGCACGTTCGTGCATCCGGCAAGGTGCTGCTCGCCTTCAGCGGTCCCACCGCGCTCGACGAGTACCTGGAGCACCACGGGTCGAACGAGCCGCGGACGTCCGCCAGGGCGCTGCGCGCCATGATCGACCAGACGCGCAGAGACGGCTATGCGGTCGACGAGGAGGAGTTCGCCGAGGGTGTCTCGTGCGTCGCGGCGCCGATCGTCGACGGCCGGATGGCGATGGGGATCTCGGCGCCGTCGGAGCGGTTCCGGGAGAACCGCGAGCAGCTGATCGAGCAGGTGCTCGAGATCACCTCGAAGACCCACAATCCCAGCAGCGTGATCGGAGGTGTCCGGTGAGCGGAGTACTGGAAGGCAAGGTCGCACTGGTGACGGGAGCGGGCACCGGCCTGGGCCGGGGCATCGCCCAGGCGCTGGCCGAGGCCGGCGCCGACGTCGCCGTGGCAGAGATCAACGGCGAGTCCGCCGAGGTCGCCGCGAAGGAGCTCGCCGAGACCGGCGTGCGCGCGAAGGCGTATGAGACCGACGTCTCGAAGAGCGACCAGGTCGACCGGGCGTTCGCGGCCTGTGTCGCCGATCTCGGCCACCTCGACATCGTCGTCAACAACGCCGGCATCAGCCGGGTCGGGCCGCACACCCAGGATGTGACCGACGAGGACTGGGCGGACTCGATCGCCGTCATGCAGTCCGGGGTCTTCTACTGCATGCGCGCGGCGGGCCGGATCATGATCGAGCAGCGCTCGGGCTCCGTGATCAACATCTCGTCGATCCGCGGCTACTCGCCCAATCCCGGCCGGATGACGTACTGCGCGCCCAAGGCTGCGGTGATCATGATGACCAAGATCGCAGCCGGCGAGTGGGCCCAGTTCGGCGTCCGGGTCAATGCGATCGCGCCGGGCGTGCTGCGCACGCCCATGTGGGACGCCGACGTCGCGCGAGGCGCGATCGACGAGGGGTTCTATCTCGACATGGTGCCGGCCAAGCGGCTGGGGATGCCGTCGGAGGTCGGCGCTCTGGCGGTGTACCTGGGCTCGGACGACGCGTCCTACGTCAACGGCTCGATCATCCCCATCGACGGTGCGCTGACCTCGATCCCGGCCGGCTGACCGATGCCTCCGGCTCCCGTCGTCCCCGCAGACACCATGCGCCTCGAGGGTATCGAGGGCAGGGTCGCCGTCGTCACCGGCGCCGGCAGCGGCATCGGGCTGCGCGTGGCCGAGACGCTGCGTGCGCAGGGAGCCCGCGTGGCAGGGGTGGATGTGAACGAGCAGGCGGCGGGCGTCGACCTGGCGCTGACGGCGGACGTTCGCGACGAGGCGCAGGTCGACGCGGCGTTTGCGCGGGCCGAATCGGATCTGGGGCCGGTCGACGTCGTCGTCACCTGCGCCGGGGTGTTCACGCCCATGGCAACGCCCGACCTGGGGCTCGACGAGTGGCGCCGTACCATCGACATCAACCTCACCGGCACGTTCCTCTGCGCCCGGCGTGGACTGGGGCCCATGCGCGAGCGCGGCTACGGGCGAATCGTGACGATCTCCTCGGGTGCGGGGCTGGACGGCGGATCCGAGGAGTGCGCGCACTACGCCGCCTCCAAGGGCGGGGTGATCGCACTGACCAAGGCGCTGGCCAAGGAGTACGTCCGAGACGGGGTGCTGGTCAACGTGGTGGCGCCGCGCGCCGTGCGGACGCCGATGCTGGACGGGATGACCGACGGCATGGACGAGCTCGTCCCGGTCGGCCGGATCGGTGAGCCGGACGACGTCGCCGCGGCCGTGGCGTTCCTGTGCTCGGCGCATGCGTCGTATGTGAGCGGAGAGGTCGTCGTCCTGAACGGCGGCTGGTGGTGAATCTCGAAGGAGGAAACGATGACGCTCGGCAGTGAGCTGCTGACCCCCAACCCGTCGCTCGGCGATCGGGTCACCATGGAGCGGTTGCCCAACCGGCTCGACCGGCTGGTGCAGTGGATGGAGGAGAACTCGCTGGACGCGACGGTCGCGTTCGGCGCCGTCAACGCGGCGCACCTCGGCGGCTACGCCCGGTACTACGGCGGCCCGGCCGGGATCGTGGTCGGCCGCGACCGGCGCCGCACGCTCGTTGTCATGTACGACGAGGTGCCCGTGGCGGAGGAGCTGGGCGACGCCGAGGAGGTGCTCCCCTACGGAGAGCGCGGGTTCGGCCTCAACCTCAGCCCGCTGCCGCTGCTTGCGGGCGTCGTCGCCGGGCTCGACGTCGTGCGGTCGGCGAAGCGCATCGGGTTCAGCGACGAGCTGGGCGGTATGGCGGGCCTGCTGCGGTCGAACTGCGACGCGGAGCAGGTCGACGCCGCGCCGACGCTGCACCGGATCCGCATGCTCAAGGACGAGGACGAGCTGGTCAAGGTGCTCCACTCCTACGAGCTGGCCTGGATGGCGCAAAGGAAGGTCGGGGAGCTGGCGCAGCAGCCGGGCATCACGGAGATCGAGCTGTTCTCGGCGGCGCTCTCCACCGCGCAGAACGCGAACGGCGCGCCGATCGAGTGGCTGTGCGACATGCTCTCCGGCCCGCTGACCTCGAAGGTGTGCTGTCCGATTCACGTCGCCAGCCCGCGAGCGGTGAAGGACGGCGATCCGGTCGTCACCGACATCGCGCTGGGCGCGCACGGCTACTTCGGCGACACCGCCGAGACGCACATCTGCGGCTCGAACCCGGAGGTCGCGGCGATGCGCGAGCGGCTGCTCGAGATCCTCGCCCAGGCGGGCACCGAGCTGCGGCCGGGCAACACCGCGTCGGCCGTCTTCGAGACGGTCAACAGCGCGATCCTGGAGTCGTTCCCGGGCGGCGAGTTTCCGCACCACGGCGGCCACGGCATCTCGATCTCGGCCTTCGAGGACCCGCACCTCATCCCGACCGATCACACCGTTCTCGAAAACTGGATGCTGCTCGCCGTGGAGCCCGGCATCTACTTCGACGGCCGCAACGGCGCCCGGGTGGAGAACATCTTCCTGGTCACCCCCGACGGCGGCCTCGAGCTGCGAAAGGCAATGGGTGCGGCATGATCGAGAACGGCGCACTGCACCACACCGGCTACACGGTCTCCGACCTCGACCGGTCGGTCGCCTTCTACCGCGACCTGATGGGCCTCGAGGTGCTCGCCCAGCAGGAGAAGCAGGGCGGCTACCTGGCCGCGATCGTGGGCTACCCGGACGCCCACGTCAAGATGGCCCATCTTCGGGCCCCGGCTTCGGGCCACGTGCTGGAGCTGTTCGAGTACATCGCGCCGGAGGGCGAGACGCCCGAGCGGATCGAGCCGCGCGACGTCGGCACGGCGCATCTCTGCTTCCTGGTCGACGACCTCGACGCGGTGTACCGCCGCCTGGTCGACGCGGGCGTGGAGACGTTCGTCAGCCCACCCGTGCTGGTCGACACCGGCATCAACACCGGTGGCTACGGCATCTACCTGCGCGATCCTGACGGCATCGTGCTCGAGATCTTCCAGCCGCCGAAGCGCGACAGGGCGGGCGCCGATGCCTGACGACCGGTGGGACGGCCTGGGGCCGGAAGAGCTGCTCGGCATGCTGCAGCGGATGATCGAGATCCGGCTGTTCGAGGACGAGGTGATGAAGCTGTTCGCGCGCAACCTGGTGCGGGCTTCCACCCACCTCTGCCAGGGTCAGGAGGCGGTGTCCGTCGGCGCCTGCTCGGCGCTCGAGCAGGGCGACACGATGACGTGCACCTACCGGGGGCACGGCCACGTCCTGGCGATGGGCGCGCCGCTCGACGCCTCGTTCGGCGAGATCCTCGGGAAGGAGCAGGGCCTCTGTGCCGGGCGCGGCGGGTCGATGCACCTGACCGACATCTCGGTCGGCGCGCTGGGCAGCTTCGCCGTCGTCGGCGCGCACCTGCCGTTCGCCTGCGGCACCGGGTTTGCCGCGCAGGTGCTGGGCACGGGCTCGGTCTCCGCGTGCTTCTTCGGCGACGGGACGACCAACATCGGCGCCTTCCACGAGGCGCTCAACCTGGCCTCGATCTGGAAGCTGCCGGTGGTGTTCGTCTGCGAGAACAACCTCTACGGCGAGTACTCGCCGATCGCGACGACGACGCCCGTCACGGAGCTGGCGCAGCGGGCGGCCGCCTACGCGATCCCCGGCACCCGCATCGACGGCAACGACGTGATGGCGGTGCGGCGGGCCGTGGGCGAGGCCCGCGCGCGTGCCGCCGCCGGTGAGGGGCCGACCATGATCGAGGCCATGACCTACCGGCACATGGGCCACTCAAGGTCCGACCCGGCCACCTACCGGCCGCCGGGCGAGCTCGAGGAGTGGAAGCAGCGCGACCCGATCACCCTCTTCCAGGCCGCCCTGGCGTCGGACGAGCAGCTCTCGGCGGACATCGAGGGCGCGCGGTCGCGTGCATCGGCGGCGGTGGCCGAGGCGCTCGAGCGCGCGCTGGCGTGGCCCGAGCCCGACCCCGCCAGCCGGTTCGACTACGTGTGGGCGGCCGGGGCATGAGCGAGCAGCTGACCTACAGGGACGCCGTCATCCGAGCGCTGGGCGATGAGCTCGAGAGCGACGAGCGGGTCGTCCTGATCGGCGAGGACGTGGGCGCCGCGGGGGGCGTCTTCAAGGCGACGGAGGGGCTGTTCGCCCGCTTCGGATCGCCCCGTGTCCGGGATACGCCGATCTCCGAGCAGGCCATCGTCGGAACCGTGCTGGGCGCGGCGGTCGCCGGGCTCCGTCCCGTCGGCGAGATCATGTTCGCCGACTTCTCGGGCGTCTGTTACGACCAGATCGTCAACCAGCTGGCCAAGTACCGCTTCCAGTGCGGCGGCAAGGCCACGGTGCCGGCGACGCTGCGGATGGCCGGCGGGGGCAGCCTCGGCTTCGGCGCACAGCATTCCCAGTGCGTCGAGAACTGGTTCCTGAACACGCCCGGCCTCAAGCTGTGCGTGCCGGCCACCCCCGGGGACGTCTACGCGCTGCTGCGGGCGGCGATCCGCGACGACGACCCGGTGATCGTGTTCGAGCACAAGGCGCTGTACGGCGTCAAGGGCGAGCTCGACGACGAGCGCCCTGGGATCGGCGTCGCCGAGATCGTGCGGCCCGGCGAGCACGTGACCGTGGTGGCAACCCAGCTCATGCGCCATCGTGCCGTCGAGGCGGCCGAGCAGCTGGCGGGCGACGGCATCTCGTGCGAGGTGATCGACCCGCGCACGGTCGCCCCGCTGGACACCGCCACCATCCTGGAGAGCGTTGGCCGCACCGGCCGGCTCGTGTGCGTGCAGGAGGCGCCGGCGCCGGGCAGCTGGGGCCAGTCCGTGAT
>DATAHR010000028.1:0-11600 GCA_036263035.1 Gaiellales bacterium
CGGGTTGGCTCCGCCCAAGGTGACGTCGCTCCCGGCATCGTTCACCGTCATGTCGCTGTTGCCGTTGTTCGTCACGGTCACCGTGACCGTCCCCGTGTGACCGGCCTGGACGTTCCCGAACTGCACCGGGCTCGGCGAGAACACGGCCGGCCCGCTCCCGGCGGAGGAGACGGCGACGCTGCTCAGCAGCAGCACGGCCAGCAGGGAAAGGGTGAGGGGGAGGCGTCGGCGCATGCGGCTAGCGGATCAGGATGTTGCCGCCGTCGACCTTGCGATCGGACCTGTTGCGGGAGATGAGCATGGCGACGCCAAGCGCGATCGCCGCCAGCAGCACCAGCGACCCGGCGGCGACGGACGCGAAGATAGCGATGCGGGGCACCGGCCCACTCGACGAAGACGTGGAGGCGGAGGCGGTGGTGGGACCGCTCGTGTGTGCCGGGGTCGAGGACGAGCCGGTCGCAAGCACCGCTGTTTTCTGCTTGGGCTTGGCGGCGGGATGCTTGTGGCGGTGGCGCTTTGCGACGTGCTTCTTGGCGTGGGTGACCGGGGTCGAGCTGGTCGTCGGCGGCGGCGTCGAGGTGGTCACGGGGGGCGGCGTCGAGGTCGTGACGGGCGGCGGGCTGCTCGTGGTGGTGGGCGGTGCAGGCGTGCTCGTGGTGGGCGGAGGGGGCGGCGGTGGAGGCGTGCCCGCGACGGCGACCGACGCCACGCCAAGCCCTGCTGCCAGCGCAACCGCGCATCCGACGATCGACCCTATGACCCTTGTAGCCCTCAATGTGCCCCCTGCGTCAACGGCCTGCCCGGGCCGCTCACGCCCCGTGGTATTCACGACGAGACTAGCAGGGTGGAGGCCCTCGTCAAGTCGCCGGCAGCGGCCGGCCGCTCAGGCGACGACCTCGCCCTCGAGCACCTCGGCCTCGTCGGGCGACAGCTCGTCCTGCGGGCCGATGATGACCGTGTCCGCCCAGAAGAACTGGCGGTTGAGCGCGTCGTAGACGTCGACCATGCCGGGCACCTCCGAGCGGAGCTCGGCGGGCGCTGCGGTGACGACGATGCGCTCGTGGTTCACGGTTCGAGCGTACGAGCCGATGGATGGGTTGTCGACCCCCACTGCTACCCTGTGGGTACGGGCGGCGGCGTGCCGCCCCGTGAGGTTCCTTCTCTCCCGCGTGAGGGCCGGACCCTCGCCCCAGACGAATAGGCGGCCGTGGCCGGCCGCCCAAGGAGAGAGATGACCGATACGACCTTTCGCGGCCTCGGCGTGAGCGCGCCCGTGGCCGAGGTGCTCGCCGAGCGCGGCATCGAGACCCCCTTCGAGATCCAGGGCCGGGTGCTGCCCGATGCGCTGGCCGGCCAGGACGTGCTGGCCAAGGCGCCGACCGGATCCGGCAAGACGCTCGCGTTCGGCATTCCGCTGGTCGAGCGGGTCGACCCCGCTGCGACGCAGCCGTCCGCGCTCGTGCTGGTGCCGACCCGCGAGCTGGCCGCCCAGGTTGGCGAGGTGCTCGAGCACGTCGCGGCGGCTCGCGGCCTCAAGGTGGCGACCGCGTACGGCGGCGTCGGGCTGCGTGACCAGGCCAAGCGCGCTGCGAATGCGCACCTGGTGGTGGCGACGCCGGGACGGCTGGAGGATCTCGCCTCGCGGCGGATGCTCTCGCTGTCGGGCGTGACAATGCTCGTGCTCGACGAGGCCGACCGGATGCTGGACATGGGCTTCCAGCCGCAGGTCGACCGCATCGTGCGCCGGCTGCCGGAGCAGCGCCAGACGATGTTCTTCTCCGCCACGCTGGACGGCGAGGTGGGTCGGCTGGCCCGCAGCTACACGACCGACCCGGCCAGGCACGAGGCCAACCCGGACGCCGAGACGGTGGAGGAGGTCGACCACCGCTTCGTCCAGGTCACCCCGGAGACCAAGATCCAGACGCTGATCGACCTGCTCGGCGAGTCGGACAACCACACGCTGGTGTTCGTCCGCACCAAGCGCGGCGCCGACCGGCTGCTCGCCAAGCTGCGCGAGCGTGGCGTCTCCGCCGTTGCCATGCACGGCGACATGACGCAGGCCGCGCGTGAGCGGGCCTGGGAGCGGTTCGAGTCAGGGAAGGCGCGGACGCTGGTGGCGACCGACGTCGCGGCGCGCGGGCTGGATCTCGACTCGATCACCCACGTCATCAACTTCGATCCGCCCGAGGACAACAAGGGCTACGTGCACCGCGTTGGCCGCACGGGGCGTGCAGGCCGCAGCGGCGTCGGCGTGACGCTCGTGACGCGCGACCAGCAGGCGGACGTCAGCCGGATCGCGGCGCGGCTCGATCTCAACGACGAGTTCACCAGCTCCGGGATGGCGGTGGCACCGCCGCGGCTGGTCTACAGCTCGCGCAAGGGCCGCCGCGGAGGTGGCCGGCGCGGCTGGTGAGCGAGCGGCTGCTCGACTGGCGGTCGCTGCTCCGCGACCCGTCACTGTTCGACACGCTGGTCGGGCAGAACGACTACCTGGACGAGTTCGTCAGTGTGCACAAGACGATCCAGTGGCCCAAGCACCTGGACGAGCGACCTCGGCTGGTGCAGACCTACTCGTGGGCGCTGCCGACCGACGAGGCGCTCGACGTCGTCGCCCGATACCAGCCGATCGTCGAGATGGGGGCCGGGAGCGGGTACTGGGCGCATCTGATGCGGGAGCGCGGCATCGACGTGATCGCCTACGACCGTGAGCGGCCGCACGACGACAACTACTTCGCCCAGCACCTGTGGACGCGGATCGATCCGGGACGGCCGTCCGCGCTGCGGGCCCATCCCGACCGCACGCTGTTCCTCTGCTGGCCTCCGAACAACAGCCCGATGGCGACCAACTGCCTCAAGCAGTGGTCCGGCCGGCATCTGATCCACGTCGGCGAGTGGCGCATCTCCACCGGGAGCAAAGGGTTCTACGACCGGCTGGAGGCCGGCTTCCAGCTGGTCGAGAAGCTCTCGATCCCGCAGTGGGAGGGCATGTACGACATGCTCACCGTCTGGCGGCGCAGCGACGGCTGACGGTGCCGGCCGTCAGGCCGCGCGCAGGTGCACGATCTCGCCCTGGCCGGCGTTGTGCAGGATCGTGGCGACCAGGTCGTCGAACCCCGGCAGCGACTCGGTGATCTCGATCTGCCGGGCGGGGTTCGCGGCGACCACATGCACCGTCATCCGGCCCCAGGTGGTGCGGGAGCGGTGCACGGCGCCCACCTCGTCCCAGGGGATGCGGGCGTAGCCGCTCAGCGAGCGGGCGAGGATGCCGTCCTCGGAGAGCTGCACGCGATCCGCGCGACGGGCGGCCGGCCAGACCAGACCTGCCAGCGGGCGCAGGAACGGCAGCACGCGCGCGACGCTGTGCGCGCGATCGCGAAGCGGGCAGTCGTCGTACTCGAAGATGACGTGGTCGTCCATCTGTTCGAATATCGCCGTCGCGGCGTCGGGCGTGTATCCGCAGGGTGGGGGAGCCGCACTCACCCCGACCGGGCTGCCCGGCGCGACTCGGCCCAGGCGCCGACCCGGTCGGAGTTGCGGGCGACCCAGATGCAGACCAGCGCCAGCGGGCCCTCGGCGAGGATGGCCATGACCAGCGCCACCTCCAGCTCGTGGGCGGTGCGGGAGGTGAGCACGTCGAACCAGGCGTCGCAGATGAGGAGGGTGGCCGCCGAGGCCGCGGCGCCCTGCGTCCAGGTCGCGCGGCGAAGGGCGCCGATGGCGGTGGCGAGCAGGGTGGCGGCGATGGCGACGTCGAAGCCGGTCCAGGCGACATCCCAGTTGTCCGCTGTGGCGCGGGAGGGCAGCGTCTGGTACAGCCAGAGCGTCCAGGGCAGAAGGGCGAGTGAGCAGCCGACGAAGGCCCAGGCCAGCCAGCGGGGAGCGGGCTCGATGGCCGGTTCGCGACGCTCCTCGGGGCCGGAACGCTCGATCACACTTCGGACGCCCATCCCCGCAGGCTAGCGCCCACACCGGGATGGATTGGGAACCGCTTGAACAACCGCGTCCGCGTTCCGATGAGGTACCTATGCTCCGTATCGTGCTCACGCGCATCCGCCGCCTCCGCCAGCCGCCGACGGCCATGGCGGCGCTGACCATGCTGGTCGGCGTCATCGACATCGTCTCCGCGCTCACTCCCGAGCTCGGCGCGCGTGTGCACGAGATCAGCAGCGTGCTCTCGCTCGACCTGCAGCTGACCGCCCGCGGGCTCACGCTCGCAGCCGGTGTCGTGCTGCTCCTCCTGGCCTCGTCGCTCTCCCGCCGCAAGCGTCGCGCGTGGGCGCTCGCCGTGCTGCTCGTCAGCGCCGGCGCCGTCCTGCACGTGGCCAAAGGCCTCGACGTCGAGGAGTCCGCGCTGAACATCGCCATGCTGGTGCTGCTGATCCGCTCACGCCGCTCGTTCACCGCACAGGGCGACCCGGCATCAATGCGGCTGATTCTGGCCGGCACGGCGCTGCTGTCCTGGCTGCTCGTCCTGCTGATCGCCGTCCCGTCCGGGCCCCGCATGGACGAGACGCGCATCGTCCACGTCGGCGTCTTCGCCCTCGCCGTGATGACGGGCATCTGGCTCGTGCACCTGTGGCTTCGCCCATGGCGTGAGCCCGAGGCGCAGACGCAGGAGGAGCACGAGCTGGCCCGGCAGATCGTGCTCGAGTGGGGAGACGACAGCCTCTCCTTCTTCGCCCTGCGACGCGACCGCCGCTACGCCTTCTCCGCGGCCGGCGATGCGCTGCTGGCCTACCGCGTGGTGGCCGGCTGTGCCCTGCTCAGCGGCGACCCGGTCGGCAACCCGGAGTCCATCCCGGCGCTCGTCCACGACTTCGCCGAAACCGCTCACCGTCGCGGCTGGCGGCTGGTGGTCCTGCACTGCTCGGACGAGTGGGTCGGGCTGTTCCGCGAGATGGGCCTGCGGGCCCTTCCCATCGGTGACGAGGCGGTGCTTCGGACGGACACCTTCTCGCTCGAGGGACGCCCGATCCGGAAGGTTCGGCAGTCCGTCAACCGGCTTCACCGGCTCGGATACACCTTCCAGGTGTTCGGCCCCGACGACCTCGACGGCGAGCTGCGCGCCGAGGTCGACCGCGTGTCGGACGAATGGCTGAACGGTTGGCCCGACCGCGGCTTCTCGATGGCGATGGACGACCTCTACTCCCATCCGCAGGCGCGCTTCGCGCTTGCCCGCGACGCCGACGGCAGGCTGGAGGGCTTCCTGCACATGGTGCCCTCGCGCCGCGGCTACTCGCTCTCCTCGATGCGGCGCCTCCGCGACACGCCGAACGGGCTGATCGAGTTCCTGATCGCCGAAACGGCGGCGTGGGCGCGCGAGGAGGGCGCGGAGGAGATCTCCCTCAACTTCTCGGTGTTCGCCGATGTGCTGCGGGCGGACGGGACGGCGTCGTGGCCGATCCGCGCGACCCGCTGGTCGCTGCTCCGGCTCGATCGCCTGTTCCAGCTGGAGCGGCTGTTCAGCTTCAACCGCAAGTTCTTCCCGGACTGGCGGCGCCGCTACATCTGCTTCGAGCGCCGCCGCGACGTGCCGGTGCTCAGCGTGGCAACGCTGCATGTCGAGCGCCTGCTCGCTCTCCCGCGGCGGACGGCGCCGCGCGTCGTGCGCCGCTGAAGCGCCGGTCACGTCGGCACTTGCCGACCGACTCGTCCGCACCCATACTTGTCGCGGCTCCGCAATGGGGCGGAGCGACGACGCACATGGGGGACATCGGATGAAGCACCGTTTCGCCGTCCTGCTCGGTGTGCTGCTGGCGGGAGCCTGGCTGGCCCTGCCGGGGGCCGCGAGCGCGAGCAACGGCGGGCAGGGCGCGTGCATCGCGCACCACCCGGCGTATGTCGAGGACGTGTTCGAGCCGCTGTACAGCGCCGGCTGCTCCGGCCACGACGAGCCAGAGCTCGACCCGCTCTCCAACCTGCCCGGCTCCGGCAAGAACGCGACCTGGACGTTCACCCTGCCGAAGAACGGCTCGCACTACGGCGTCGACGCCGTCGGCCCCACGTTCTGGTTCGGCGGGCCCGTCGATGATCCGGACAGCCTGTTCGGCCAGGCCTTCCTCGAGGTGCAGTTCTATCCCAACACGGTGATCGGCAACTGCCTGCCGAACGGCGGCTACACGGTCAAGTACGTTCCCGGCGCCTACAGCGTCTGCTCGCCCGTGTGGGCGATCACCACGACCGGACAGAAGCCGAACTACCACGAGCCGGCCGCGTTCAACGCGATGCTGACGCGCAACGGCTCGGGGCAGCCGCTGGTGATGCACGAGGGCGACCGGATCTCGGTTCACATGTTCGTCACTGCAGCGAAGGACGGCTGGCACATCACCGTGAAGGACCTGACCAGCGGCGGCTCCGGCACGATCGTGCTGAACAGCGCGAGCGGGCCGCTGATGCCGTCCTACCCCGTTGCGCGGATCGGCAACGCCCTCAAGTGGGGCGCGGTCTACGACGCACCGATCTCGTTCGTCTGGGAGATCGGCCACACGTCGCCGTTCAGCACGCCGGCCGCGGCGTTCTGCTGGCCGGGTGAGACCGGGTGCTTCTCCTACGACGCGCCCGCGTGGCGCGACCAGTCGCCGCCGATCCACATCGAGTCGGTGACGTTCAACAAGGGCGCCCGGCCGACCGGCTGGGCGGTCGTGTCCGACTACGGCGGAAAGGCCGAGATCACCGATCCGAGCGAGACGGGATCGACCTGCTCCGGCTACGGCGGACCGTTCTGCATCTACCCGTGGTTCACGCAGAACCGCGACGGATCGTTCAGCTACGGCGTCAACTACCCGACGACCGCAGACGACTTCGGCAAGGCCAACCAGTTCCACCAGGAGACGAACTGCGGCGGCCCGTTCGGGCCGAACTCGACCTACTGCGCGACCCGCATTCGCTGACCCCGATCGGAGGTGGGCGGCCGGTTCCGGCCGGCCGCCCACCTCAACCGGTGTTCTCCCGCGCCCAGGAAAGGGCCTCGCCCAGCTCCTGCATGGCGGCCGCCATCTCCAGCTCGCTCTGCGCGTGGTGGATGCGCACCCGGCAGGGCGTGTCGCCCGCCGGCGAGCGCAGCTCGCCGTAGTAGCCGGACGCGGCTCGCGCAGTCACCTCCTGCTGCGTCCCGGCCCCCACGGTCACCCAGCGGTTCGGCCGGTACAGGTTGAACTGGACCTGCGCCAGGGTCAGCTGTTCGCCCATGTCCGGACCGTACCCGGCCGTTGGCCGGCTTACGCCTCCCGGACGGGGGATATCCTGTCGGTGATGACCTGGGTTGATCCTGCAGAGGAGCTGTCCGCCATCCATCGGTGGTTCGGTGAGCGGGGCCTCGAGCTCGAGCTCTTCCAGCGCGGCGACGGCAGGTGGCGGGGGATGGTCTCCGTGGCCGGCGAGTCGCGCGGCACCGGCGAGTACGTCGAGGGCGACGACGAGCTCGACGCCGCCCGCGCCGCGCAGCGGCGCCACTCCTCCCGGCAGCTGCGGGCGGCGCTCGACGGGCTGTCACAGGTGGCGCAGAGCGAGGTCGTCCAGCTGCTCGCCGCCGAGGTGATGCTCGCGCGGATCCCCGGCGGCCGCTCCCGCCTCGGACGCCAGGCGGCACTCGCGACGGCGGTATGGATGCTCGACCCGAAGCGGCGGGCCGCGACCCGCACCGTCGGCAAGGTCGCCACCGACTGGGCGCGCCTCCGCATGGGCAGCGGCAGCGCCGCAAGCGGGGAGCTGCCGCGGGCACGGGCACAGGAGATGCTTCCGGCCGCGCTCGGCGCCACCGAGCGGGGGCTGGACGCGCTTCGCCTGCGGCTGCAGCAGAAGCGCTAGAGGAACCGACTTCCGCGGAGCGAACGTCGCCGCATGCAGGCCGACGCCGATCCCGTGCCTCGCAACCGCTCCGCGCCCACCAGCCTGGTGGTCGCGTCGCTGGCGGTGCTGCTTGTCCTGCTCGGCCTGATACCGGGTGGCCAGCTGTTCCAGCTGCTCTGGGTGGCCGCGCTCGTGCTGGCCGGCCTCGGCATTGCGCTCGGCTTCGTCGGCCTGACCGTGTCACGGGCCGGCGCGGGCAGGCGGGCGCTGTCGCTGGTCGCGCTGATCGCCAACGTCGCCCTGCTGGGCTGGCTGCTCGTGCTCGCCGCCCAGCGGTTCTAGAACCGTTCTAGAACCGGACGATGACGCCGATCCCGCCCGTCACATCGAGGTCGCGCCGGTCGACGTCCATCAGCTCCCAGACCTGGCCGCCGCGCAGGATCGTCTCGGCGACCACCGCCTCGATCCCGTCCACGTCTCCCTGGATGAAGCTGCCGTCCACCGGGCAGACCTGCGCGTGGTCGGAGAGCCGGCCGCACTGCGGGCACCGGAAGACGTCGGGCGCTGCGCCGGGTGCGATCAGCAGCGTCTCCACCCGGGCCTCCGACACCGCCGCAAGCGCCCAGTCCAGCGACTCCTCCGCCTCGCCACGTCCGCGTTGGGCTGCCCACCGCTCCAGCAGCTCGTCCTCACGTCGCGCGTCGTGGGCGTGCGCCTGCTCGGCGAGCGCATCGATCAGCTCCGCTTCGCCCATGTCGCGGGCATTGGCGAGCGTGCCGATCAGCGCGGCCGCAGCCTCCTGACCGAGCTGATCGATGACGATCGCCGCGTTCTCCTCCGTCGCCGCCACCACCAGCGGCGGCCGGTCGAGGCGGGCATGCACCCGCTCCACGATATCGACCACGTGCTTGATGTGCTGCTCGGCCTGCTGGTCGGTGTAGCGCTGCAGCTTGGACTGCGCCCAGCCGCCCTGGCTGTGCCGGTTCTCGACGTCCTCATCGGCATCGAGCAGCTCGAACAAGGCGCCGTCGCGGAAGAGCGCGACCCGGCCCAGCTCCCGCCCCGCGATCAGCAGCAACACCTCGTCGGTGCGGCTGTCCGCTGCGGCCAGCCGGCGCAGCGCGAAGCGGTGGCCGACCCGCACGTCCTCGCCCGCCGAACGCCAGAGCGGGCGGGCGGCAAACGTGTCGCCCCCGTGTGCGAACAGCGCCGCGCCGTGCACGTGGCGCTCGCCGCGCAGGTCGTTCTCCGCGAGGAAGGACTCCAGCCGCTCCACGGCCGCCTCGAAGCGGCGCTTGGCGTCGCCGTCCTCGGGTGTCAGGCCATGGAGGCGGTCGATCGCCGACCGGATGCGGCTGTCGAGGTCGCCGGCGGTGGGAGTGACCGCCGGGTCGAGGTCGAGGTAGACGCTGATCGCCGTCTCCTCGTCGTCGAGCACCTCGGCGAGGGAGGTGAGATGGGAGTGCGAGATGACTGTCATGCCGTGCCCATGCCCGCTGGACGGCCGCGGTACACGCGCCCTGACGGTTCTGCAACGGCCGGTGCGGGGTACCTGCGCGGCATGGCCACGGAGGAGCACATCCCGCATGCCGCCGGCGCCCCGGGGGGCGGCGGGTGAGCGCGCTGTTCTCGCTCCCGAGCGCGGTCACCTATCCGGCGCTGTTCTTCCTCGTGCTGGCGGAGTCCGGCGGCCTTCCCGTGCCGGGCGAGTCGAGCATCATGGTCGCATCGCTGAGCGCGTCGCGCGGCTCGCTCTCGATCCCGGTGGTCCTGGCCGTGGCCATCGCGGCCGCCATCATCGGCGACAACCTCGGCTACCTGGGAGGGCGCCTGTTCGGCCGGCGGATCTGGCTGTGGGGCAGCTGGGGCCGGGACCGCCGGAGGCGGTGGCTGGACGAGGGCGACCGGTTCCTCGACGATCACGGCGCTGCCGCGGTGGTCGGCGGCCGCTGGCTGCCGGTCGCGCGCTTCACGGTCGCCTGGCTGGCCGGGATCAACCGCATGCCGTGGCCCAAGTTCCTCGTGTGGAACGCCGTCGGCGGCTTCACCTGGGTCGTCACCGTCGGCCTGGCGGCGTACTACATCGGGCACAAGGCCGAGAGCGCGATCACGGCGCTCGGGCTGGTGGGCCTGCTCGGCCTGGTGATCGCCCTCGTCGGCCATGGCATCTGGATGAGGCGGTCGTCCCATCCGGGGGGCAGGGCAGCCGGGCGGCCTTGAAGCCCGGACAGCACCGGATTGCCTGAGGGCGCACACTATGGGGCATGCTGTCGAAGCATGAGCTCCCCGGAGACGTCCGAATCGATGGTGCCCGCGGTGGATGAGCCGGTGCCCACGGGGCGCAGTCGCAAGACCGCGATGCGGCGGATCGCCGGCGCCGTGGTCGCCATCGTCACCATCGTGGCGGTCTTCGCGTTCCTGCTTCCCCGGATCGCCGACTACCACGACGTCTGGGCGGTGATGTCCAGGCTGTCGACGGGCGAGGTGCTCGCCCTGGCCGTTGCCACGGTGGTGAACCTCGCCACGTACGCGCCGCCGTGGATGGCCGCGTTGCCGGGGCTCGGGTACTGGCAGGCGACCGTCCTCACACAGACGTCGACGGCGATCTCGATCGCGGTGCCTGGTGGGGACGCGGTCGGGCTGGCGGTCTCGTACGGGATGCTGCGCAGCTGGCGGTACCGGTCGTCGGCGATCGCCGTGGCGGTGCTGGTGACGGCGGTGTGGAACCAGATCGTGAACGTCACGCTGCCGTTGATCGCGCTCGTCCTGCTCCTGCTGACGGGCGGGTCGAGCCCCTACCTGCTGACAGCAGGGCTGATCGGCATCGGGGTGGTCGTTGCGCTCACGGTCATGCTGGTGCTTGCGCTGCGCAGCGACCGGCAGGCCCGCTGGCTGGGCGAGCACGCCGAGAAGGTCGTCAACTGGGGCCTTCACCTCGTCCGCCGGCCCCGCCGTGAGGGGTGGGGAGAGGCGTCGGTGAAGTTCCGCCACGAGACGGTGGGGCTGCTCAGCCGCCGCTGGCCGGCGATCACGGCGGCCGCGTTCCTCGGCCACCTCACCGTGTTCGGGGTGCTGCTCGTGTGCCTGCGGGTGACGGGCGTGACGGCCGACCAGGTGAGCTGGGTCGAGGCGATGGCGGCCTGGGGGCTGATCCGGCTGCTGACCGCCGTGCCGATCACGCCGGCCGGTGTCGGGATCGTGGAGCTGGGACTCGCCTCGGCGCTGGTCGGCTTCGGCGCGAGCAACGCAGAGGCCGTCGCGGCGGTGCTGCTCTACCGCGTGCTCACCGTGCTGCCGTCGCTCGTTCTGGGCGCCATCTGTGGGCTGACCTGGCGGCGCCACCGTGCACCCGAGCCGGCCGACGTGACGAGCGGCTCCTAGGCAGGGGCGTCGGCCGGGTCGTACCACATGCCGGTGAGCAGGCCGCCGTCGGCGATCACCGTCTCGCCGTTCACATAGCTGGCGTCATCGCTGGCGAGGAAGCAGATGACCGCCGCCTGCTCCTCCGGCGCCGATGGACGGCGCAGCGGGATTCGCCCCTCGTAGACGCGGGTGATGCGGTGCCACGACTCGTCCATGGTCATCGGCGTCGCCGTGAGACCTGGCGCGACCGCGTTGGTTCGGATGCCGAGATGGCCGAGCTCGTGGGCGAAGCTGCGGGTCATCGCCACCATGCCCGCCTTGGAGACGCAGTAGTGGACGGCGGGGGAGTCGGCGGCGAAGGCGTCGATGGACGCGACGTTGACGATGGCGCCGCCGCCGCCCGCGGCCATGTGCCTCGCCGCCTCCTGCGAGGCGATGAACGCGGCCGT
>DATAHR010000029.1:0-9573 GCA_036263035.1 Gaiellales bacterium
CAGTAGGGCACGTAGCCGGGGAAGTTCGGCGGCAGCACCTGGCAGGTGGGAACCGCCAGGGACGGCCCGCCGAAGATCTTCACGTAGGCGTTGCGGTCGGCCGCGAAGTTGATCGCCTGACGAGCCTGCTGGTTGTTGAACGGCGGGATGTTGACGTTCAGCGCGAAGTAGTACTCAGCCGTCAGCGGGTTGACGTGCACCTGGTCGGCGTACTGCGTGCTGAGCTCGTTCAGACGGTCGGACGGCGGCGGGTCGAACACCCAGTCGGCCTGGCCGTTCTCGACCTGCGTCACCTCGGCCTCCACGCTGAGCCCGAACTTGTAGTCGATCTCGTCCGGGAAGCCCTTCGGCTGCACGTCCGGGTTCCACTCCTTGAAGTACGGGTTGCGCGTGAGCACGGCCTCGTGCTGCGGATCGTAGGACTTCCACATGTAGGCGCCGGTGCCGGGCGGCGGGTTGTTGCCGGTGTCCTTGAGCGGCGTGTTCGCCGGCACCGCGAACGCGAACGGAAGGGTCAGCTTGTCAAGCAGTTCCGGATCGGGTGCGGTCAGGTTCAGGGTGACCGTGCCTGCCTGGTCATCGGCCACGACGCCCTTGCTGAGGTCGCACGACGAGGGGCTCTTGAGGCACGCGGACGCGCCGATCAGGTTCTCGTAGAAACCGTTCGCCGGGCCCGGGATTGTGAACTGGCGCTTGAACACCGTGACGAAATCGCTGGCCTTGAGTGGCGTGCCGTCGGAGAACTTGATGCCCGGCCGAAGCGTGAAGGTGTAGGTCTTGCCGCCGTTCGTCGGCTTCGGGATCTCCGTGGCCAGGTCGGGCTGGAGCTCGGTGCCGGCCGATCCCCCGGCAGCCCGGTACTGCACGAGGCCGTCATAGGTGAGCCGCAGCAGCTGCCATTCCTGCAGCGTGTAGTTCTTGCCCGGATCCGCGGTGCCCCAGTTGCTGTTGGCGAGGAGGGTCAGCGTGCCGCCGTACTGGCCCCCGCCGGAGCCGCTGGACGAGCCGCCGCCGCTGCTGCTGCTGCTGGACGAGCCGCCGCCGCATGCTGCGGCGAGGAGTGCCAGGACAGGAAGGGCGAGAACCACACACCTGCTGCGTCGCATGAGCTCCGGTTCCTTTCGTCGGGGGCGCCGATGGTAACCGAACGGCGTCGGCACGTGCTTTGACGACCGCAGCGGCGTTTTGATAGGCCGGGCTGGTTGACGGACTATTGCCACACTCGATACGTTCGCGGCTCCAGATCTCGAGCTGAAGGAGGGACGGCGTGTCGAGACGATCCTTGGCGGCCCGGGTGGCCGCGGCGGTGACGCTTGCGGTGCTGCTGGCAGTCGCGGCGGGGCAGGCCCGTGTCAGGGCTGCGACCATTGGCTGGCAGGGCGAGGCGCTGATCTCGTCGCCCTCGATCGGCGACGGCTGGGAACCGGCCGTGGCGGCCGATCCGAGCAGCCAGTACGTCTACGCGGCCTGGATGCAGTACGCGTCGAACGGGGTCTCCATTTACTACCGCGTGTCCGCCGACAACGGCGCGACCTGGGGCACCGCCAAGCCGCTCTGCGCGTCCTGCGGAAAGGGCGAGTACGACGTCACGCTGGTCACCACCTCGACCGGGGCGGTCTACGCGACGTTCATGCAGGGGAACCACATCGAGTTCACCCAGTCATCGAATCACGGCGCCACGTGGAGTGCGCCGGTGCAGATCTCGGCGGGCTCCTGGGCGGACAAGCCCTGGCTGACCGCGAGTGCGGACGGCCAGAACGTCTACGTCATGTGGGCGTCCCACGGGAACGTCGTGTCGGTGTCCTCGCACAATGCCGGCGCGACCTGGTCTACGCCGCTCCAGATCACCAACGAGCAGTACATCTACTACTACCCGAACGGCGGCACGGTGCTGCCGAACGGAACCGTCGTCATGGCCGCCTCCGAATATCCGGAGAAGGGCAACAACACGAAGAACACCGGGCCGGTGCCGATCGTGGTGTTCCGCTCGACGAACGGCGGGACGAGCTGGCAGCGCACGGTTGTCGACACGCTCAACACCGGCGCCACGTTCGCGACGTCCTCGGTCACCACCGTCGCGTCAGACACGTCGGGCAACCTGATCGTGCTCTACAGCGGCTCGACCACCGTCGGCGCGAACGGCAAGGTCTACGTGCGCAGGTCGACCGACTCCGGTGCCACCTGGAGCGCGGCGACCGAGATGACGACCTCGGCGGGCGGTGCTGATGCCACCTCCGTGGCTGCGGCGGGCAAGGGCTCGACCATCGCCATCACGTGGATGGACAACCGCGGCGGCGGCTGGAACGTCTGGGAGCGCCAGTCGACGAACGGCGGCTCGACCTGGACGGCCGACTCCAAGGCCTCCGACGCGACGGCCGGCGCCTCGTACAAGACAACGGCCGGCTTCGGCTTCCCCTATGGCGATTACGACATGGTCGCGATCAACTCAGCCGGCAAGGCCGTGGCCATCATGGGCGAGGGTGACTCCGCGCAGCTGCACGGCGACATCTGGGTCAACAAGCAGAACTAGGGACGGGCAAACGGGCCTCGGGCGCTTCGGCGCCCGGGGCCGGCCCGCTACCCGCGCGCCGCGCCCGTGATGACGGCGGCAGCGCCGTCCACGCCCAGCTGATCCGTGTTGACCACGAGGTCGTAGTGCGTGGGCAGCTCCTGCTTGACGTCGTGGAACCGGCGGAGGTAGTCCGCTCGCGCCTTCTCGCCCTCACGGATCGCCGAGCGCGCCTGCTCCTCCCCGACGTCGGCGGCGAGCCTGCTCTGCCGTGTCTCGTGGGAGCCCGTGACGAGCACCCGCAGCACGTCCGGGCGGTCGGCCAGCACATGTGAGGCGGCATGCGCCACGATCACCGCGCTGCCTGCGTCGGCGGTCTCGCGCACGGCCTCCTGGATCACCGCCATCATTCCGTCGCCTGCGCCTGCCAGCCGGTAGGCGTCCATCTCGGGCGACGCATAGGCGTAGGCCTCCGGCGCGCCGGCCTGTGCGACGAGGTCGAGCACCCGACCGGCGAGCGTGCGCCGCTGCTCGGCGCTGGAGACGTCGTCGACGTCGACCCCGGCCCGCTCCGCGGCCGCCCGCACGATGTCCTCGTCGACGTACCGAAAGCCGAGCGAGTCGGCGACCGTGCGCCCGACCTGCTCCCCGCCGGCGCCGACGTCGCGTGAGATGCAGACCGTTCGGAAAGCCATGACCGCGAGACCCTACAGCAGTCGCTCAGCCGCCGTTGGTTCGCCGGTGCGCCTCGCGATCGATGTCCTGCAGCCGCCGGCCGGCCTCGTCCGACGCGCGCTGCGCCTGCTCGCGGGCGGATTGCAGCTCCGCGTCGGTAAGCCACTGGAGGCTCCGCTCCTGCCGTGAGCGCTGTCCTTCGAGCAGGGCGGTCATCGCGTTCTGGCTGGTCGTGAACACGGGCAGCCGGGAGCGGATGCCCACAGCATCCAGCAGCCGGGAGGCGGCGGTCTCGTCGTCGCCGCCGACGATCGCGAGCGACTCACGCTCGCTCAGCTGCACGTCGTTGCACCAGCGCACCAGCGTGTGGATGACGGAGGAGTCCATGAACGTCACTTCCGTGAGGTCGAGCAGGCAGCTCGAGGTCTCGTCGGAGAGCGACGCCCGCAGCGCCTCGTTCAACTCGTCGACGTTGGAAAGGTCGTACTCGCCGGTGGGGCGGATGACGTCGACGGAGCCGTCGCGCAGGACACGGATCTCTGCCATCGACGTGATGATACTGGCACGTTCCCTGTCGGGGTACCCGTTCGCGCCGTGACGATTCTCCTGCGGCAACGCCTCCCGGCGACGGTCGACGCCGTTGCGCAGGCCAGACACTCGACACTCGCCGCCCTCCGGGACGCGGGGTACACGGACGGGCGGCTGCTCGACGATGTCGGGCTCCGGTACCCGTGTGAGGATGCGCTTCTAGCGCAGTCCAAAGCCGCGGTTGATGCCTCCTGGCGCGGTGCGCGCGGCGCCGAGGCGGGGCAGTCCCAGGAGGGCCTCGATGCCGCGGAGCAGCGAGTAGTGCGTCAGCCGGGTCGTGATCCGGGCGCCGGCCGGCGTGCGCGGGGAGACGGCAAGCAGGGCGACGTGGTTCCCGTGGCTGCCGTCGTCCTCGTCCCAGGTGATGAAGACGACGGTGGAGCCGTCCTGGTACTGGGGGGCGGCGTGGATGCGCCCGATCCACGTCTTGAGGAAGTCGTTGCCACAGCTGGCACAGCCGTTGTGCATGTCGTCGACGACGTTGGGAACGACCAGGGAGAAGCGGTGCAGGCGGCCGGTTGAGAGCGCGCCGGTGAGATCGCGCAACGGCACCTGCTGGTGATTGCAGGCGGTGCGCACGGCGGGGTAGTAGGGCGCCGCGGTGTGCCGGACGGCGTAGAGGCTGGTGGTTCCGGTGTAGCAGGCGCTCGGCATGCTCTGCGCGTAGACCCGCCAGCCGCGGCCGAGCTGGCTGAAGATGCTGGCCTGGAGGCTGCGGCAGGTCGCGCTCGGACTGCAGTCCGTGCCGCGGATCGACCGTGGGATCGATCCGCTGGTGAGCGCGATGTAGTTGCCCAGGCTGGGGTGCGTGACCGCGTGGTAATCGGTGGCGAGCCCGCAGTGGCGCCGCAGGCGGGTGACGTAGGGAAGCGCATCCGCTGTCGCCGCGGAGGTGTTCTCCATCATGATCAGGACCACGTGCGTGATCGGCGCGGTCGTGCCGGCGCCGCAGAGCGGCGTGACCGAGGTCGCGGGGGCTCCCCGGTATCGGGGCGCGCCGGCGCCGTTGGGATCGTTGCCGCACGCCGCGGCGGCAAGCGCGAGCAGACATGTCGTGATCACCGCGAGCGTGCGCATGATCGAAGCATGGCCCCAACGGGCGATCGCATCAACCAGTACGTGAGCAGGGGCCGGGCCCCGCCCGCCTCACGGAGCGCCTATCACGCCGGATGTCGCGGGATCATGTGGGCAGCTCGGCGAACTGCGGCGCGTCGTCGCCGATGTGATGCCACTTCGCCTTGTAGGCCGTCAGCTGGTGGAAGCTCGGCTCCATGTCGAGGTCGGGCATCAGCCCGGCGGCGACGAAGTAGACGTCGCCCAGATCGTCGTACAGGCTCGAACCGCAGTTGCTGCAGAAGTTTCGCGGCGCCAGGTGGCTGGTGTAGGTCTTGACGAGATCCTGGCCCTTGGTGAACCGAAAGTTCTCCTTCGCGACGACCACTCCGGCCAGGCTCGACCCCACCCAGTGCTGGCAGCGAGTGCAGTGGCAGTAGCCCAGCGCCTGCGGATCCGTGACCTCGTACTCCACTCCGCCACAAAGGCACGTCCCGGTGAGCGTCTCGGACATGGCGACCCCTTCCCTCGGCTTCGACGGTCACGGCCACGCTATCAAGCTTGTGGCGGCAGACTCAAGCTCTCGCGATGGGAGGCCGATGCCAGAACCGTGACGCTTCCGGTCTGGGTCACCGTCTTCATCAGCGGCCTCGTCGGCGGCTTCGTGGCGCGCCACGTGGACGCGCTCATCGTCCTGCCGCTGCTGCTGGGGAATGCGCAGGGGGACACGCTCGCCAACAACGTCACCACCTGGCTGCTCGTCGACACGATGGTCAACGTCGCAATCGCTGCGCTGCTCGCCTTTCTACTCCTGCCTGCCCTTTCGAGCGTGCGCGCCGGCTTCGGCACGGTGCTCATGGCGACGTTGGTCGGCAAGCTGATCGTGTTCGGCGGCTCCATACTGCTGCTCCGAGCCACGCTGCAGTCGAGCCTTGCCGCCGGAGGCGGCATCGCCCTTCTCCCGGCATTCGGGCTGCTGTCGCTTGGCCTGACGGTGCTCGGGATCTACGTGACCGCGACGATGATCGGATCGTCTCCGCGATCGTCGGGAGGCGACAGCGGGCGCCTCGACATGTACGGCGGTCAGGCATACCTGGATGAGTACCGCAAGGGCGACGAGGCGTAGAGGTGCGGGCGTTCGTGCCTTTCAAATGCGGTGAGGCGGCGGATGGCGCCGGTCTGCCGGCTCCGCTACCAATTCCTGCGGAGGCCGGAACGAGGGAGGTGAGGCAGTGAGCGCGAAGCGGGTGTGCCATCGGTTCGACGGCTGGGTCATGCGCCACGTCGGCGCGGCCAGGCGCTCCTGGCTTACCAGGATGCTCGTGCCCTACACGATCGCTGGGACGATTGGTCTGCCGTGGGTGCTGGCGGGCGCCGCGGTCGACCAGGCGCAGCGGGTCGCCGTCGCTGCGGGGATTGCCGCACTGCTGGCCAACACCGTCAAGTACCTCGCCCGCCGGGATCGGCCCGATCACCTGCCGCTGCTCGTTCGGCCCCTGCGCAGCTCGTCCTTTCCCTCCGGCCACGCCGCGAGCGCCACGGCGGCAATGTGTGCGCTGCTCGTCGTGGCCCCGGGACTGGCGCCGCTCTGGATCTCGATGGCCGTCGCCATGGCCGTGAGCAGGATCTACGTCGGCGTGCACTATCCGACCGACGTCCTCGCCGGAGTTGGCCTCGGCATCGTGGTCGCGGCAGTGCCGCTTCTCATCGCCGCGGCGTAGACGGGCGCACGGCGCGCCAGCGAACGCTGACGATGCCCGTCCTCCTCAGTACTCGTCCGACTGTGGCAGCTCGTCGGTGATCTCGAACCACGCCGCCTTCGACCCCACGAAGATGTGCTCGGCAGCCCGGATACTCGGCTCGTCAACCAGCGAGCCCATCGCCACGTGCACGTAGGCACCGTCGCGGACGACCGAGTAGAGGAGCGATCCGCAGACGCCGCAACGGGTGTGGTTCGCGTCCTCGTGGCCCCAGATCAAGAGCGTGTCACCGCCCTGCACCACTCGCACCTTCTCGCGCTCGATTCCGGCGAACGGCTTGAACGCAGAGCCGGTCGACGCGCGGCAGTTCGAGCAGTGGCAGTTGGCGGCGTAGAGGAACTCGTCCGCGACGACGTATCGCACTGCGCGGCACTCGCACCTCCCGGCCAACATCCGCGCCGCTGGGGTCGGCTGGGTCGACATCGTGGGCTCCTTGGGTTGCGGGTCATCGATGAAGACGTCCCAGGTGATCGAGACTCATCGCACGGCGTGCGATCCGATCACCGGCCCGGCCCTCGAGCCGTTCATGTCGCCGCACAGGTGATGTGCGGCGACAGCTCGATCACGCCCCGCCGACGCGGTACGTGTTCTCAACCGCACCTAGCGGCCCCGCCAATGTGTCACGTGAGACCGATGTCTACCGAACGCTCGCGTAGACCAACACGGCCACAAACGCAGCCCAGAGCAACAATCCGACGAGGATGAGTCTGAAGGGGATCAGATCCTGCCGGAGCATCCACGAGACGATCTCCTCGGAAATCAGCAGGCACAGGCCGACCAGTCCCACCACGCCTGCGACGAGGTCGCCCGCCACGGCGACGAGGAGCAAGACCACGACCGCCCACACCAACAGGACGAAGACAACGGTCTCGAATCGCTCCCTCCCCGACTGATCCCAAAACGACCGCACGCGCCACCTTATCGATTACCCGATTCCTCGGTCTGCCACTGGTGACGGTAGGGAGATGCGCTTTACGTGCATATCCCCACCGTCACTAGGTGACATTCCGCCGTCGTCTGTTCGCGTCGATTACGAGGGCATCGAGCTGTCGCCGCACATCACCCGCAGCCGGAGTTGTCCCCGCAGTCACGGCACGTGTAGCAGGCACCGGTACGCACCTTGCGTCCGCCGCACTTCGCGCACTCGACCGCGTCCTCCCAGGCGTTGAACAGCGCCGTCTGGCCGGGTGACGGCGTATGCGCCACCTCGGCCGCCGACCCGTCGCCCTCTGCCTGTGCGTCGTACGCGGCCGCCATCTTCTCCCGCACCGCCTGGCTCATGATGCCGAGGTCGGCCTGCGAGTCCGCGTCGAGGAAGCGCTTGCCCATCCAGCGGAAGATGTAGTCGGGGATCGACTTCGCCACCCGGATGTCCGGATCGTTCGTCAGGCCGCTCGGCTCGAACCGCATGTGCGCGAACTTCGAGACGAACACCTCCAGCGGAACCCCATACTGCATGCCGACCGATACCGCGATCATGAACGCGTTCATCAGGCCGGCCAGCGTCGTGCCCTCCTTGGCGATGTCCACGAACACATCGCCCGGGTCGCCCTCGGGGAACAGCCCGACGTGGATGTACCCCTCGTACTCGCCTACCTTGAACTTGCGGCCGATCTCCTGCCGGTCGATTGGCATCACGCGCCGCTGCGGCTTCGCCGCGATCAGTTCCGGCGTCTCGCTCTTGGTCGACAGCGGCTGCGCCACCTTGCAGCCGTCGCGGTAGATCGCGATCGCCTTCACACCCATCTTCCACGCGTCCAGGTAGAGGCCGGCCACGTCGTCGACGGTCACGTCGTTCGGCAGGTTCACGGTCTTCGAGATCGCGCCGGAGATGAACGGCTGCACCGACGCCATCATCTTCACGTGGCCCATGTGGTGGATGGCCCGGTCGCCGACCGCGACGTCGAACACCGCCAGGTGCTCGCCCTTGAAGCCGGGGGCTCCCACCACCGTGTTGTGCTCGTTCACGAAGGCGACGATCTGGTCGATCTCGTGCGGCGCGTAGCCGAGCTTGGCAAGCGCCGTCGGCACCGTCTGGTTGACGATCGTGATGTCGCCGCCGCCCACCAGCTTCTTCGACTTGACGAGCGAGAAGTCAGGCTCAACGCCGGTCGTGTCGCAGTCCATCATGAAGCTGATCGTGCCGGTAGGTGCGAGCACCGTCGCCTGGGCGTTGCGGTAGCCGTTCGTCTCGCCGACAGCCAGCGCCTCGTCCCACGCCTTGCGGGCGGCCAGCATCATCTCGTCGGGCACGACGCCGGCGTCGATGTTGGCAACGGCTGCACGATGCTTGCGGATCACCCGCAGCATCGCGTCGGCGTTGCGCGGGTACTCGTCGAACGGGCCGATCCGCCCGGCCATCTCGGCCGACCTGCGGTAGGCGCGGCCGGTCATGATGGCGGTGATCGCCGCCGCGTACGCGCGCCCCTCATCCGAGTCGTAGGGCAGCCCGCGCGCCATCAGCAGCGCGCCCAGATTCGCGTAGCCGAGCCCGAGCTGGCGCATCGCCTTGGCGTTGCGCGTGATCTCCTCGGTCGGGTAGCTGGAGTTCGAGACCAGGATCTCCTGCGCCATGAAGATCACGTCCACGGCGCGCTCGAACTTCTCGACCTCGAACTCGCCCGTCTCGGGATTGCGGAACTTCATCAGGTTGAGGCTGGCCAGGTTGCACGCGGAGTTGTCGACGTGCAGGTACTCCGAGCACGGGTTGCTGGCGTTGATCCGCCCGCTGGCCGGGCAGGTGTGCCAGTCGTTCATCGTCGTGTCGTAGTGCATGCCGGGATCGGCGCACTTCCAGGCGGCCTCGGCGATCTGGTGCATCAGGTCGCGGGCGCGCAACGTGCTCACCACAGAGCCGTCGGTGCGGGCGGTCAGGTTCCACTCCTCGTCGTCGATCACCGCGCGCATGAACTCGTCGGTGACGCGGACGGAGTTGTTGGCGTTCTGGTACTGGATCGACGCCCAGTCCGGCGAGTCGAGGCTCATGTC
>DATAHR010000030.1:0-24038 GCA_036263035.1 Gaiellales bacterium
CACGTGGTCGACGTACGAGTTGCTCCAGATCGGCTCGAAGATGGCGTTCGCGAACCGGAAGGCGTAGATGTTCTGGACGGTCTCCTTGCCCAGGTAGTGGTCGATCCGGTAGACCTGCCGCTCCTGGAACCAGCGGTGCACCGTCTCGGCAAGCTCGCGTGCGGACTCGAGGTCGTGGCCGAACGGCTTCTCGATCACCACCCGAACCAGATCCGCCGGCCGTGAGAGCTTCGCCGCCCCGAGGCCCTTCACGATCACGGGGAAGAAGCTCGAGGGGGTGGACAGGTAGAACACGCGGTGCGCGCTTCCGCCGATGTGGGCGTCGAGATTCTCGACCGTGGTGGCCAGCTCGTGGAAGTGCTTCTGATCGTCGAAGCCGCCGGCGTGGTAGTGCAGCATCGACTCGAACGCCGGCCAGAACCGCTCGTCCATCTTCGTCCGCGAGTGCGCCTCGATCGCGGCCTTCGCGAAGCGGCGGAACCCCTCGTCGCCCATCTCCGTGCGGGCGTAGCCGACGACCCCGAAGCGGGGCGGCAGCAGGCCCCGCTTGGCCAGGTTGTACAGGGCCGGCAGCAGCTTGCGCTGGGCGAGGTCGCCGGTCGCCCCGAAGATCACGAACAGCGCGGGCTCGCTGGCACCGCCGACGCGGAGGCCTTCGCGCAGCGGGTTGTCCCGCGGCGCGCCCCGAGGACTCACTCGCGCACCACCGCGTGCCCGCCGAACTGGTTGCGCAGGGCGGCGATCGCCTTCATCGCGAAGGGGTCAGGGTCGCGCGACGTGAACCGGGCCATCAGTGCGATCGCGATGGTTGGAGCGGCAACGCTCTCGTTGATGGCCTCGAACACCGTCCAGCGGCCCTCGCCGGAGTCCTCGACGTAGCCCTTGATGTGCTCGAGCTTGGGATCGTCCTTGAGCGCGGAGGCGAGCAGGTCGAGCAGCCAGGAGCGCACGACGGAGCTGTGGCGCCAGACCTCCGCGATGGCGGGCAGGTCGAGCTCGAACTCGCTCTTCTCGAGCACCTCGAAGCCCTCGCCGTAGGCCTGCATCAGCGCGTACTCGATGCCGTTGTGCACCATCTTGGTGAAGTGGCCCGATCCCACCGGGCCCGTGTGCAGCCAGCCGTCCGGCGGCGCGAGCGTCTCGAAGGCGGGGGCGAGCGTGGCCACGGCGGCATCGCTGCCGCCCATCATCAGGCAGTACCCGTTCTCGTATCCCCAGACGCCGCCTGACGTCCCGCAGTCGATGAACTCGATGCCGTGCTCGGCGAGACGGCGCGCGTGCTCCTGGGAGTCACGGAAGTTCGAGTTTCCGCCGTCGACAACGATGTCGCCCTCGGCCAGGAGGCCGGTCAGCTCCCCGACCGTCGAGGATGTCGGCGCGCCGGCCGGGATCATCAGCCAGACCACGCGCGGCCGCTGCTCGAGCGCCCCCACCGCATCGGCCAGCGACCCGGCCCACGTGATGCCGAACTCGTCCGCGAGCGACGGCTCGCCACTCCGCGTCCAGCCGACCACTCGGTGGCCGGCGTCGCTCAGCCGGTGGGCCATGTTTCCGCCCATCCGGCCCAGCCCGATCATTGCCAGTTCCATGTACAGCCCCTCGCGTTGGGAGTCCGGTCAGGCCGCGCCGCGGGCGCCCATCCGGTCGAGCTCCTGCTTGATGGTGTCGCCGAGCGAATCGAAGGAGGCGATGAAGGCCTCGACCCCATCGATCTCCAGCTGACGGGTGACGTCGTCCAGGTCGACACCGGCCTCGGCCAGCTGCTCCACCGTCCGCCGTGCGCCCTCCACGTCCTCGTCCACCGTGCGCCGGACGGTGCCGTGGTCGAGGAAGGCGTCGATGGTGGCGTTCGGCATCGTGTTGACGCAGTCCGGACCGATCAGGCTGTCGACGTAGAGCGTGTCGGAGTACTCGGGATTCTTGGTGCCGGTCGATGCCCACAGCGGGCGCTGGACACGTGCGCCACGCGCCGCAAGCTCGCGCCACCGGTCATCGGCGATGATCTCGAGGTAGCGCTGGTAGGCGAGCTTGGCGTTCGCGACGGCCACGGTGCCGCGCAGCGGCGAGCCCTCCGGCAGCAGCTTGTCGACCGCGGTATCGACGCGGGAGACGAAGAAGCTCGCCACCGAGTGCACGTCGTCGATCGGCTCCCCCTCCTCGAGGCGCCGCTCGAGGCCGCGGATGAAGGCCCAGTGCACCTGCTCGTAGTTCTCGAGCGAGAACAGCAGGGTGACATTGACGTTGATCCCGCGGAAGATCGACTCCTCGATGGCCGGCACGCCCTCGGCCGTGCCGGGGATCTTGATGAAGATGTTCGGCCTCGCGATCCGCTCCCAGAACTCCGGCGCAGCGGCGATCGACGCCTCGGTGTCGTTCGCCATCGCAGGCGGCAGCTCGAAGGAGACGAAGCCGTCGAGGTGTCCGGTCTCGTCGTAGACGTGGCGGATCTGGTCGGCCGCTCCCTGCACGTCGGCGACGGCCAGCTCGAAGAAGACATCGGTGGGCGACATGCCGCTGCCGGCGAGCGCGCGGATGGCCGCGTCATAGTCACTCGACTCGGCGATCGCCTTCTGGAAGATGGTCGGGTTCGAGGTGACGCCGACGATGCCCTCGCCCAGCATCCGGCGGAACTCACCGGACCCCAGCCAGCCGCGCTGGATGTTGTCGAGCCACGGGCTCGTGCCCGCGGCGGCGAGATCGTGCAGACGGGTCATGACGGAACGCCCCCTTGGCGAAGGTGTGACAGAACGCGCTGCGCCTCGTCCGCGACGTGGCGCGGCGTGAAGCCGAGATGCTCCAGCACCGAGGTGCCGGGCGCGGACGCGCCGAACCGGTCGAGCGCGACGATCGCGCCGCGGTCGCCGGCGAACCGCTCCCAGCCGAGCGACGCACCCGCCTCGATGCAGACGCGCGCCTCGATCGACGGCGGGATCACCTGCTCCCGGTAGCTCTCCGGCTGCTCGTCGAACAGCTCGAACGAGGGCAGCGAGACGACCCGGCTCGTGATGCCGTCCTCGGCCAGCAGCTTGCGCGCCTCGAGTGCTGTGTGCACCTCGGCGCCGGTCGCGATCAGCAGCACCGCCGGGTCCTCGTCCCCCTCGAGCACGTAGCCGCCGCGAACGGCCTGGTCGATCGGCAGCTGCCCGGCGTCGAGCACGGGCAGGGCCTGCCTGCTGAGGATCAGCGCGGTCGGATTGCGCCGCGCGAGGGCGATGCGCCAGCCGATGGTGGTCTCGTTGGCGTCGGCCGGCCGGAACGTCGTGATGTTGGGCGTCGCCCGCAGCGTGGCCAGCTGCTCCACCGGCTGGTGGGTCGGCCCGTCCTCGCCCAGGCCGATCGAGTCGTGCGTATAGATCCAGATCGCCGGGATGTTCATCAGCGCCGAGAGGCGGACGGCCGGCTTCATGTAGTCGAGGAAGTTGAAGAACGTGGCGCCGAACGCACGCAGGTGCGAGACGACGAGCCCGTTGACGATGCCGCCCATCCCGTGCTCGCGCACGCCGAAGCGCAGGTAGCGGCCGTCGTAGTGCCCTGGCTCGAAGTCCTCCCAATCGGGCGGCTTGGTGTTGTTCGACGGGGTGAGATCGGCCGATCCACCCACCATCTCGGGCACCTGCGGGCCCACCTGCGCGATCACCTTTCCCGACGCGGCGCGCGTCGCCATCGGCTTCTCCTCCGGCGAGAACCACTCGATGGAGAGCTCGTCCGGGACGGCGCCGGCGTAGATCCGCTGCAGCTCCTCCCACCTCGGATGTTCCTGCATCCGCTCCGTCCACTCCTGCTGCAGCCTGGCTCCGCGGTCGAGCGCCTGCCGGTAGCGCTCGCGGGCGGCATCCGGGACGACGAAGAACTGCTCCGGATCGAACCCGAGCGCCCGCTTGGTCTCGGCCTGCTGCTCCGGGCCACGTGCGTCGGAGTGGGCGCGCGAGGTGCCCGCATCGCGGGAGCCGAAGCCGATGATCGTCTTGACGGAGATGATGCTCGGCCGTCCGCTGACCGCCTTTGCCTCCTCGATCGCGGCGTCGATCGCCTCCATGTCGTTGCCGTCGGCGACCGTCGAGGTGTGCCATCCGTACGCCGCATACCGCGCGGCCCGGTCCTCCGTGAACGCCAGCTCGGTGTCGCCGTCGATGGTGACGTGGTTGTCGTCGTAGAGGAAGAGCAGGTTGTCGAGGCCGAGATGCCCTGCGATCGACGAGGCCTCCCCGGAGACGCCCTCCATGAGATCGCCGTCGGTGACGATGGCGTAAACGCGGAAGCCGGCGTCCGGCCCGAAGATCGCCTCCAGGTGCTTGGCCGCGATCGCCATGCCGACCGCATTGGCGGCGCCCTGGCCGAGCGGCCCGGTCGTCGTCTCGACTCCGGGCGTGTGGCCGTACTCGGGATGGCCGGGAGTCATGCTGCCCCACTGCCGGAACCGCTTCAGCTCCTCCAGCGGCAGGTCGTAGCCGGTCAGGTGCAGCAGCGAGTAGAGCAGCATGCAGCCGTGGCCGCCGGACAGCACGAACCGGTCGCGGCCCGGCCAGGCGGGGTCGGCCGGGTTGTACCGGAGGTGCCGCGTCCAGAGGACGTGCGCCATCGGCGCGGCGCCCATCGGCAGGCCCGGGTGCCCGGACTTGGCCTGCTCGACAGCGTCCAGCGAGAGGGTGCGGACGGTGTTGACGCAGAGCTGATCGATGTCGTCGAACGGCTGTGGCACACGCTCTCCTCTGGGACGCACGACGGCGGGTCGCGAGAACCGTATCACCGGCGATCCGGCCCAACCCGGGCGGCCCGCGAGGCGTCATGAGGCAGGGAGACGCGATGACCCCGCCCCGGCGCCCGCGGGGCTGTCGCGGTAGATTTCCCAGGGCACGAGCGGCTTACACCACGAGGCGGGGATGACGATCAGAGCGGGCGCGGACCTCGGCGGCACGAAGATCCAGACGGTTGTGATCGACGCGGATCACCAGGTGCTCGGGCAGGCACGCAGGCCGACGCCGAAGGACGCCGGCCCCGCGGGCGTGGCGGAGGCGATCGTCGAGGCGGTCCGGGAGGCTGCGCAGCAGGCGGGCGTCGCCGTCGAAGAGCTCGAGGGCGTCGGGATCGGATCACCGGGCACGAGCGATGACGCGGCCGGCACGGTCACCCAGGCCCGGAACGTGACGCCGGACTGGACCGGGAGCTTCGCGCTGGCCCCCGCGGTTGGCGAACCGCTGGGCGGCATTGAGGTCCGCCTCGGGAACGACGTCAAGGTGGGCACGATGGCGGAGGCTCAGCTCGGGGCGGGACGCGGCCGCACCTCGCTGCTCGGGGTGTTCTGGGGCACCGGCGTGGGGAGCGGGATCGTGCTCGACGGCAGCACCTGGTCGGGGCGGGGAGCGGCCGGCGAGATCGGTCACATGGTGGTCAAGATGGACGGCGCGCACTGCACCTGCGGGCGCTACGGCTGCGTGGAGGCCTACGCCGGCCGCAAGGCGATGGAGCTGCACGCGCGCGAGCTGCAGAAGAAGGGCGAGCACACCGACCTGTTCGACATCATGGAGAAGCGCGGCCGCGAGCAGCTGACGAGTGGCGTCTGGCAGCGCGCGCTCGACCGTGATGACGAGATGGCCGTCAAGCTGATCGACCGCGCCGTCGGCGCGCTGGCGGCCGGCATCGCCTCGGCGGTCAACCTGCTGGACGTCGAGGCGGTCGTGATCGGCGGCGGGCTGGGCACGCGGCTGGCTGACCCCTACGTCGCCCGCATCCGCGAGCGCATGCTGCCACACCTGTTCGTCGACGACCGCCCGCCGCCGGTCGAGCCGGCCGAGCTGGGCGATCTGGGCGGCGCGATCGGCGCCGCGCTCCAGGTGGGCACACCGCGCGCCGAGGCGGCCACCCGCGCGGGCGGGGCCGCGACCACCAGCTGACGGGCCAGGTTCCGAAAACCGAGCCTGGGAAGGAGCCAGGGAGGCACAGTGCTCTGCACGGGCCGACCGCAGCGACGCCCCGCAGGCGACGGTTTGCAGGAACGTGGATCAGGCGGGGATGATCGACTCGTCCAAATAGACGTCCTGGACGGTGTTCAGCAGCGCGACGCCCTCGGCCAGCGGCCGCTGGAACGCCTTCCGCCCGACGATCAGCCCTGCGCCACCGGCTCGCTTGTTGATCACCGCCGTGCGGACGGCCTGGGCCAGGTCGGACTCACCGGCCGACTCGCCGCCGGAGTTGATCAGCGGCACGCGGCCCATGTAGTTGTTGACCACCTGCCACCGCGTCAGGTCGATCGGGTTGTCCGTCGTCAGGCGGTCGTAGACGAGCTGGTCGGTCTTGCCGAAGCCCTTCAGCGCGAGATATCCGCCGTTCCGCTCCGGCTGCTTCTGCTTGATGATGTCCGCCTCGATGGTGGCGCCGATGTGGTTCGCCTGGCCGGTCAGGTCGGCCGCGACGTGCATGTCGCCCTCGTCCGTCTTGAAGGCGGAGTTGCGCAGGTAGCACCAGAGCACGGTGAACATGCCGAGCGCGTGGGCCTCCTCGAAGGCCTCGCTGACCTCGATGATTTGCCGGCTGGACTGCTCGGAGCCGAAGTAGATCGTCGCGCCGACGCCGACCGCGCCCAGCTCGTAGGCCTGGCGCACCGAGCCGAACATGATCTGGTCGTACTCGTTGGGATACGTCAGCAGCTGGTTGTGGTTGAGCTTGACGATGAAGGGGATGCGGTGGGCGTAGCGCCGCGCCTCCATCCCGAGCACGCCGAAGGTCGTGGCGATCGCGTTGCACCCGGCCTCGAGCGCGAGCTCGAGCAGGTTGCGGGGATCGAAGTAGGCCGGGTTCTTGGAGAAGGAGGCGGCCGCCGAGTGCTCGATGCCCTGGTCGACGGGCAGGATCGAGAGGAAGCCGGTCCCGGCCAGCCGGCCGGTGTTGAACACCTGTGCCAGGTTGCGGAGCACCGGCACCGGCCGGTCGCTGTCCATCAGCACGCGGTCGATGAAGTCCGGCCCCGGGAGATGCAGCTGGCTGCTCTCGATGCCATGCGCCTGGTAGCTCAGCAGCGTCTCGGCCTCGTCGCCCAGCAGCTGCTCGATCTGCGTTTCGCTCGTGGTTGCCATGTCGCCCCCCGAAGCCGTGTGTTGGCGCCACCATTCTATCGGCGTCTGGCAGTACGCTTCCCCGATGCTGATCGTCTGGATCGTCCTCGCGCTCGTCGTCGTCGCGGTGCTGTGGCTGGTCTTCACCTACAACCGGCTGGTGCGGCTGCGAAACGAGAGCTCGCAGGGCTTCTCGGGCATCGATATCCAGCTGAAACGCCGAGCCGATCTGATCCCCAATCTCGTGGAGTCGGTCAAGGCCTATGCCGCCCACGAGCAGGGTGTGTTCGACGATGTGACCGAAGCGCGGGCGCGCACCCTGTCGGCGCAGGGCGTCGGCGAGGCGTCGGACGCGGCCGGCCGTACGACCGCGGCGCTGGGGCGCCTGTTCGCCGTCGCGGAGGCCTACCCGCAGCTGCGGGCCAGCGAGAACTTCCAGCGCCTCCAGGAGGAGCTGACCGACACCGAGGACAAGATCGCCGCCGCCCGGCGCTACTACAACACCGTTGTCCAGCAGTACAACACGGCGCAGCAGACGTTCCCGGCCAGCCTGGTGGCGGGGACCTTCGGTTTCACGCCGCGCGATTTCTTCCGGATCGACGACGACGGCGATCGCGCGCCGGTCAGCGTCTCGATGTGACGTGACGCTGCAGCAGCAGATCCGCGCGAACCGCCTGCGCACGCTGCTCGTGCTGCTCGGGTTCGGCGCGCTCACCGGGGTGTTCGTGGCGATCGTGTACTACGCCTACCAGCCGGGCGTGGCGGGCTTCATCGGCATCATCGCGATCGTCTACGGCCTGATCTCGTGGTTCGCGGCCGGCTCGATGATCGCAGCGGCGTCTGGCGCCCACCAGGTCACCAAGGAGCAGCAGCCCCGGGTCTACCGGCTGCTCGAGAACGTCTCGATCGCAGCGGGCCTGCCCCGCACCCCGGACCTGTACTGGATCGACGACCCGTCGCCCAACGCCTTCGCGGCGGGGCGCGACCCCCAGCACGCGTACGTCGCCGTCACCTCCGGCATCGTCGAGCTGATGGACGACCGCGAGCTGGAGGGGGTGCTGGCACACGAGGTGTCCCACGTGCGCAACCGCGACGTGCGGCTGATGAGCCTGGCTGCCGTGCTGGTCGGGGTGATCGCGCTCGCGGCCGACCTGCTGATGCGGATCACCATCTTCGGCGGCGGCGAGGACGAGCGCGAGGGCGGCCTCGGCGGCCTGGCCGTGATCGTCGGGCTGGTGGCGGCGGTGCTGGCGCCGATCGGTGCCTCGCTCCTGCAGATGAGCCTCTCGCGGCGGCGCGAGTACCTTGCTGACGCGAGCGCCGTCGAGATCACCGGCGACGCCGAGGGTCTGGCCCGGGCGCTGGCGGCGCTGCGCGACGACACCCAGCCGCTGCGCACCGTCACCCGGGCGACCGCTCACCTCTACATCGAGTCGCCGCTGCGCGACCACAAGGGGCTGCGCTCGAGCCTGGGCGGCATGTTCGACACCCACCCACCGCTCGAGGAACGGATCGCCCGGCTGGAGCAGATGGGCGGGTTCACGCTTCCGCAGCCCGCGTAAGCTCGAGCCCGGCTCGCTCCAGGTCGCCCTGCTCGTGGCAGCGCACGCCGAGCTGGGCGAGCGCGTCAGCCGCCTCCGCGTCCACCACCCCGCCAACCGCAACGCAGGGCACACCCGCCTCGCGGCAGCGGGCGGCGACCGCCGAGACCACCTTCCCCCGGAGCGTCTGCATGTCGATCCGCCCCTCGGCGGTGATGCAGAGCGATGCGCCCTCGATCAGCTCGGCGAACTCGACCTCCTCGAGCACGAGCTCGGCGCCCGCCCGAGTCGTGGCGCCCAGCGCCATCAGCATCGCGCCGATGCCCCCGCCGGCACCGGCACCGGGACGCTCGGCGGTGGGCAGTCCGAGCGCGGCCAGGCGACCGTCGAGCTCGAGCACCTGCTCTGGGGTCGCCCCCTTCTGCGGCCCGTAGACGGCCGCAGCGCCCGCCGGGCCGAGCAACGGGTTGTCGACATCGAGCGCAGCGACCAGCTCGACCCCCCGGGGCACGGCGCCGAGCGCATCGCGCAGCCCGGCCCCACCGTCGGTGCTTGCCGTGCCGCCGACGCCGATCACCACCCGGGAGGCGCCGTCGATCGCCGCACGCAGCAGCTCGCCCGCGCCGTATGAGCTGGCTCCCAGGGGATCGGGCGGCAGGTCGGCGACGCGCCAGGCACCGCATGCCTCGGCCACGTCCATGGCGGCCTCGCCCCCGCGCAGCCGGGCGTAGCGGGCCTCGATCTCACGGCCCGCGGAATCGTGCGCCGGAGCGATCGACCACGTGCCGCCGCGAGCAGCAAGCAGCGCGGCCGCGGTTCCCTCCCCACCGTCGGCGAGCGGCACCTCCACCAGCTGGTCGTCGGGCCTGCCCGACCGCCAGCCGCGGGCGAGCGCCGCGGCCGCCTGCTCCGCGGTGTAGGTACCGCGCAGCTTGTCGGGCGCGATGACGATCCGCACCGCCCGGACCCTATCCGGTCAGTAGCAGCCGGGTGCTGGTGGCCTTCCAGGACGCGACCGCCTCGACCCCGGGGCGCAGCGCAAGCCGCTCCGCCGACTCGGGCGTGATCTCGGCGGTGATGCCGGCCACGACAACGCGCACCCTGTTTCCGAGCGGGACGACGCGCTCGATCCTCCCCGAGAGCGAGTTGCGCGCGGAGTCATCGGGGCGCCGGTGGGCGAGCGTGATCTCCCAGGGCGCGATCAGCACCGCCACCCGCCCGTACGCAGCCGCGGCCACCTCGACCACCCCGCCCCGGTCGAGCGTGACGCTCGACCCCGAGGCGGTGCCCGTCAGGTAGTTGGTTCCCGCGAACTCGGCCACGAACGGCGACGCCGGTGCTGCCAGCAGCTCCTCGGGAGCCGCCTGCTGGACGATCCGACCCTCCTCCAGCACTGCGACCCGCCCGGCCAGGCTGACCGCCTCCTCGTAGGAGTGCGTCACCACGATCGTCGGCACGTCCGCCTCGCGCAGGATCGCCGAGAGCTCGCTGGCGACGCTGCCCCGCGTGGCCGGGTCAAGCGCGCTCAGCGGCTCGTCCAGCAGCATCGCCCGTGGCTGCACGGCCAGGGCACGCGCCAGCGCCACCCGCTGGCGCTCTCCGCCCGAGAGCGAGGGAGGCCGGGCCGATGCCAGGTGTGCGATGCCGACGCGCTGCAGCAGGGGACGGACGTCGCGGGCAGCCGCGCCGTAGGCCACGTTGCGCTCCACCGTCATGTGCGGGAACAGCGCGTAGTCCTGGAACACGAAGCCGCAGCGGCGCCGCTCCGGCGGCACGTCCCGCTCGTCGTCGAACCATCGCTCCGAACCGCACTCGATCGTTCCCGAGTCGGGCGCGACGAGGCCCGCCACCATCCGCAGCAGCGTGGTCTTTCCCGCGCCCGACGGGCCGACCAGGGCGGTAACGCCGTCCACGTCGAGCGTCACCCGCAGCGCCGTCTGCCGCAGCTGCCGTGTCACAGCAATGTGAAGCGACGTGCCCTCCCCGAGACGATCAGCTTCGCGGCCAGCAGCACCCCCGCGCTGACGACGATCAGCACGGCGGCCGTGGCCAGCCCGGCGTCCAGGTTCTCGGACAGGCCGGCGTAGATCTGGATGGGAGCCGTCTCGGTCACGCCCTTCAGGCTCCCGGCGAAGATGATGGTTGCCCCGAACTCACCGACCGCCCGCGCCCAGCCCAGCGCCGCCGCGGCCCCCAGCCCTCCGCGGGCGAGCGGCAGCGCGACGCGCCAGAACGTCCTGCCCGCGCCGGCGCCCAGCGTGCGCGAAGCGTCGAGCAGCGTGCCGTCGACCGCCTCGAACGCCGACACGGCCTGACGGACGTACAGCGGTGAGGCGACGAACGTCATCGCCATCACCACCGCAACCTTCGTGAACGGCAGCTCGAGCCCGAGGAACGAGAGCTCCTCGCCCAGCAGCCCGCGGCGGCCAAAGGCCATCAGCAGGCCGATGCCCGCCACAGCCGGCGGCAGGACCAGCGGCAGCTCGAACGCGGTCAGCAGCACCGAGCGACCGCGGAAGCGGCGGGTGGCGAGCAGGTGGGCGACCGGCGTCCCGACCAGGATCATCGCCGCCAGCGATATCAGGCTGGTCTGCAGCGACAGCAGCAGCGCCTGGCGGGTGTCGTCGGAGCGCAGCCCGGCCAGCAGGTCGCCGCGCAGGAAGATCGCGAGCAGGGGGATGACGAGAAAGGCCAGGCCGAGCCCGGCGGCGGCAACGCCTAGGAGCTCGAAGGCGCCGGGCCGAACCCGTCGCCGGTCAGCACCTGCTGGCCGGCGTCGCTCAGCACCAGGTCTATCCATTGCTGCGCCGCCTCCCGGTTCTTGGAGTCCGTGACGATGCCGATCGGATAGGTGGCGGTCGCCTGCGCCTCGGCGGGCAGCTCGATCGACTTCAGCTTGTCCCCCGCGGTCGTTGCATCGCTCGTGTAGATGAACCCGGCATCGCCCTCGCCCAGCTCCAGCTTGCTGACGATGTCGGTGGTCTTCTGCTCCTGGCTGACGATGTTGAGATCCGCGGGGTCGATGCCGAGGTTGCCGAGCACCTGCAGCGTGTACGACCCGACCGGCACCGCCGGGTCGCCCACGATCAGCTTGGCGTTGCCGATGGTGTGAACGGAGGTGATGTGCGCCGGGTTGTCGGGCGGGACGGCGAGCACCAGGGTGTTGGTGGCGAAATCCTTCGTCGGCCCGAGCAGCTTCTCGCCCTGCAACTGCTCGGGGTACTTCGTGCTGGCAGCGGCGAAGACGTCTGCGGGGTCGCCCTGCTCGATCTGCGCGGCCAGCTGGTCGGAGCCGAGAAACTCGAACCGCACCTTCCATCCCGGGTGCTGCTGCTGGAACGTCGTGGCCAGCTTGGTGAATGCATCGGTCAGCGACGAGGCCGCAAAGACGGTCAGCGTCCCGCCTCCGGCGCCGGAGGAGCCGCTTCCGCTCGAGGACGACGAGCCGCCGCAGCCGGCGGCGACGGCGATCGCCGCGAGCGTGACTGCGAGCAGCGACCTGCGCGTCATGCGCGCGCCACCATCACGGACGTCGCCTTGACCGTGGCCACCGCCTTGACGCCGGGGCGAAGGCCGAGCTCCTCCACGGCGTCGCGCGTGATCACCGAGACGACGTGGTGCGGCCCCGCCTCGATCTCCACCTGCGCCACGACACCCGTCACCTCGACGCTGGTGACGACGCCTTCGAACCGGTTGCGCGCCGAGAAGGAGGCGTCGACGTGCGCGGGCACATGCCCGCCCAGGCGGGTCACCTCGTCCTGATCGACGACTCGGCGGTTGGCCGAGTCACGGTGCATGGTGATGCGTCCGCTGCGCTCCCACCGGCGGAGCGTGTCCACGCTGACGCCAAGCGCTCGCGCCGCATCGCCGACCGGTAGCATCACTCCCATCCGGCCGACGCTAGCACCTATGCAACGCCTATGCAAAACGTGATCTGGTCGCCCTCGCCCGAGGTGACAGCCCGCGCCCGCGTGACCGCGTTCATGCAGGAGCAGGGGATCGAGGACTGGCGCGAGCTGCACCGCCGGGCGCAGGACGACATCGGATGGTTCTGGGACGCGGTGGTCACGCACCTGCGTCTCGAGTTCTCCACACCCTACGAGCAGGCCTACGACGACAGCGCCGGGCCGATGTGGACGACCTGGTTCACCGGGGGGCGCGTCAACCTCACGCACAACTGCGTCGACCGCCACGCGCGCGACACGCCGCAGCGCCTGGCCGCCATCTGGGAGAGCGAGGACGGCAGCGTCCGCACCGTCACCTATGCAGAGCTCGAGGCCGAGGTGAACCGCATCGCCAACGCGCTGCGGTCGCTGGGCGTCGGCGAGGGGCAGGCCGTCGGCCTCTTCCTGCCGATGTCGATCGAGGTGGTCGCCGGCTTCTACGCCATCTGCAAGATCGGCGCGATCGTCGTGCCCATCTTCTCGGGGTTCGGTGCACCCGCGGTGGCGGCCCGCCTGGCGGACGCCGGCGCGGTCGCGGTGCTGACGGCGGACGCCGTGCCACGGCGCGGCCGGCCGGTGTCCATGAAGCAGACGGTCGACGACGCGCTGATCGAGGTGCCCTCGGTGCAGCACGTGATCGTCTGGGACAGGCTCGGCAGCAACCCGCCGATGACGCCGGGACGGGATCATCGCTGGGAGGAGCTGGTGGCCGGGCAGCCGGCGGAGCTCCCGGCGCCACCGCTCGACCCGGAGACGCCGATGATGGTGATCTACACGTCGGGCACCACGGGCCGGCCGAAGGGGGCCGTGCATGTGCACGGCGGGTTCCTCGTCAAGATCGCGGAGGAGTGCGCGTTCCAGACGGATGTCGGGCCCGACGACCGGTTCATGTGGGTGACCGACATGGGCTGGATCATGGGGCCGAAGGAGGTGGTAGGCACCGGGGCGCTCGGCGGCACGCTGGTGCTCTCCGAGGGCGCGCCCGACTACCCGGGCCCAGGCAGGCTGTGGGAGCTGGTCGAGCGGCACCGGATCACCGTGCTGGGCGTATCCCCCACCCTGATCCGCGCGCTCCGCGGCCACGGCGACGAGCCGGTGCTGGCACACGACCGCAGCTCGCTGCGGATCCTCGCCTCGACCGGCGAGCCCTGGAACCCCGACCCCTACCGCTGGCTGTTCGAGGTGGGCGGGGAGGGCCGCTGCCCGATCATCAATCTCTCCGGCGGCACGGAGGTGGGCGCCTGCTTCCTCTCCCCGATGCCGGTGATGCCGCTCAAGGAGTGCACGCTCGGGATGCCGTCCCTGGGCATGGCGATGGACATCCTCGACGCCGACGGCAACCCCGTGCCGCCGGGCGAGGTCGGCGAGCTTGTCTGCCGCAAGCCGTGGCCCTCGATGACCCGCGGCGTCTGGGGCGATCCACAGCGGTTCCTGGACGCGTACTGGTCTCGATGGCCGAACATCTGGGTGCACGGAGACTGGGCGTCCGTCGACGAGGACGGCTTCTGGTACCTGCACGGCCGCTCCGACGACACCCTCAACATCGCGGGCAAGCGCATCGGCCCTGCCGAGTTCGAGTCGGCGGCCGTCCACGTCGCCGAGGTGGCCGAGGCATGTGCGGTCGGGGTGCCGGATGAGGTCAAGGGCGAGGTGGTGTGGCTGTTCTGCGTCCCCCGGCCCGGAGCGGACGCCGACAACGGGCTCCGCGAGGCCGTGCGCGCCGAGGTCGTGCGCGAGCTGGGGAAGGCGTTTGCGCCGGCCGAGATCCGCTTCGTGCCGGCGCTCCCGAAGACGCGGACAGCGAAGATCGTGCGGCGGGCGGTTCGCGCGGCCGTCCTTGGCGAGGACCCGGGCGACCTGTCGTCGCTGGAGGATCCCTCCGTCCTCGAGCAGTTCAGGGCGTAGCCCGCGACCGGCGGAGCCGTGCTAGCGTCTGCGCGGTTTCGAACCGAAAGGGCGATGTGACGCAGGGACTTCTCGAGGGAAAGGTCGCACTCGTTGCCGGCGTGGCCAACAAGCGCTCGATCGCCTGGGCGATCGCCCAGGCGCTCCACGATGCCGGCGCAACGCTTGCGTTCACCTACCAGGGCGAGCGGCTCGAGGACTCCGTCCGCAAGCTGGCCTCGAGCGTCGGCTCCGACGTCGTCATCCCCTGCGACGTCTCCGACGACGCCAGCATCGACGCGGCGTTCGGCAGGCTCGGCGAGGAGCTGGGCGGCATCGACGCGATGGTGCACTCGATCGCCTTCGCCCCGGCCGAGACGTTCGAGGGACGCTTCACCGACACGTCCCGCGCTGCGTTCCACACGGCGCTCGACGTGTCGTCGTACTCGATGGTCGCAATGGCCCGGGCCGCCGAGCCGCTGATGGCGGCCAGGGGTGGTGGCGCGATGGTCACCCTCACCTACATGGCCAGCGAGCGGGCATTCCCGAAGTACAACGTGATGGCGGTCGCCAAGGCGGCGCTCGAGTGCTCGGTGCGCTACCTGGCGTACGAGCTTGGCCCCGCGAAGATCCGCGTCAACGCGATCTCGGCCGGGCCGGTGCGCACGCTGGCTGCAAAGGGCATCCCGGGCTTCGACCAGATGGAGTCGGTGATCGAGCAGCGCTCGCCGCTGCAGCGCAACATCGAGGCGGCCGACGTCGGAAACGCCGCCCTCTATCTGTGCAGCCCGCTCGCGTCGATGGTCACCGGCACCACGCTGTACGTCGATTCCGGCTACCACGCGATGGGGATGTAGCGCGTGCTCGCCTGGACGGTGCTCGGTGGCAGCCCGGCGTGGCCGAACCCGGGGCAGGCCGCAAGCGGCTACCTGCTCGAGTCGGACGACTGCCACGTGCTCGTCGACTGCGGCTCGGGGATCGCCCAGGAGCTGCGCGCAGTGGACCCGCGACCGCTGACGGACATCCTGATCACGCACTTCCACGCCGACCACTGGTTCGATCTCGTGCCGCTGCACTACGCCTTCCGCTACGGCAGCTGGAAGGACCGGCCGAAGCCGCGGCTGCACCTGCCACCCGGCGGCCGCGGCGTGCTCGACACGGTCGCGTCGGTCTGGGACGGCTCGGTCGAGACGTTCGAGGCGGCATTCACGATCACCGAGTACGACCCGCACGAGGATCTCCGCTTCGGCGACCTGCACCTGACGTTCGCGCCGTGCCTGCACTACACCACGTGCTACTCGGTGAAGGTGGTCGCGCCCGGCGGGGTGATCGTCTTCTCCGCCGACACCGCGCCCACCGAGCGGCTGGCGCGATTCGCCCACGCCGCCGACCTGTTCATCTGCGAGGCGGCGCTCGGCGATGCATCCAACGACTCCAGCGAGCGGGGCCACATGGACGCGGCGGAGGCCGGCCGCGAGGCGACGAAGGCGAGCGCGAAGCGGCTGCTGCTCACCCACATCCCGCACGAGGTCGGTTACGACTTCGTGCGCGAGCGGGCCGGCCGGGAGTACGGCGGCCCGATCGACGTGGCCACGCCCGGGCTGCGCATCGAGCTCTGACCGCCGCGCGGCCGCTCAGCTCGAGAGCGTCACTCGCGAGACGCCCAGCATGCCCTCGGCCGCCTTCTCGGCGGTGCGCTGCAGGCTCTCGGACATCGACGGGTTGACGGCAGCCGTCTCGGCCAGGGACTGCACGTTCAGTCGCGCGTGCACCGCGAGCGCCACCGTCGTGATCACCTCGGAGGCCCGCAGCCCAACCATGGCCCCGCCGAGCACGGTGCCGTCGTCCGGGTCGGACAGGAGCTTGATCAGCCCGTCGGTCTCGTTCTCCATCACGGCCCGCGGGTTTGCGCGTATCAGGTGCTTCGTCACGCTCACGGGCGTGCCGTCGATCCGCGCCTGCCGCTCCGAGATGCCGGCCTTCGCGATCTCCGGCCGGGTGAAGACGCACCAGGCAACGCCGGTGTAGCTGACCGGGTCGCAGTGCACCCCGAGCGCATGCATGGCCGCAGTGCGCCCGTGCATGGCGGCGGTGTTGGCCAGCATGATCTGGCCGGTGACATCGCCGCAGGCGTAGACGTTCTCGACGTTTGTGCGGCAGAACTCGTCGATGGGGAGCGTGCCGCGGTCGCCCAGCGTGACGCCGGCGTTCTCGAGCCCGAGCTGCGTGGTGTTCGGCCGCATGCCGATGCAGAGCAGGAGGTGCGAGCCCTCGAGCTCGCGGCCGTCCTCCAGCACGAGCCGCACGCAGTTGCTCTCCTCCGTGTCGACGGCGGCGGCGCGGCCGTTCTTGACGACGTCCATGCCGCGCTTGAGGAACACCTCCTCGAGCACCTCGGCCAGGTCGGCATCGTCGTTCGGCAGGATCTGGTCGCGCGCCGAGATCAGCGTCACACGGGAGCCGCAGCGGGAGAAGAAGTCGGCGAACTCACAGCCCGTCGGGCCGGCGCCGAGGACGAGCAGGTGCTCGGGAAGCGAACGCAGCTCGAACACCTGCCGCGTCGTCAGCACGCGGCGGCCGTCGGGATGGGTGAACTGGGGGACGAACGGCGAGGCGCCGGTGCAGACAAGCAGCGCATCCCACGGCACCTCGATGTCCTGATCCTCAACGTGGGCAACGAGCGTGTCGGCGGAGGTGACAACGCCGCGCCCGGGTAGCACGCGCACGTTCATCCCGTCCATGCGCTCGCGCACGCCGCGGCTCTGGTGCAGCGCGACCGCCCGGGCACGGGCCAGCGTGCGGCGCAGGTTGACCTCGGGGAAGCCGCGCGCGAAGTCGACGCCCTCGTCCTCCGCCTGCGAGATCTTGAGCATGGCGTCGGCTGTCGTCAGCAGAGTCTTCGACGGGATCGCGTCGGTCATCGTGCAGTTTCCGCCGAGCTGGTTGTCCTCGACCAGCGTCACCTCGGCTCCCAGGTGCGCGGCCGCTGCGGCGGCGGCATAGCCCGCCGGGCCGCCGCCGAGAATCGCGAGTCTCATGCCGAAGATCCTAGATGGTCGTGCCACGCGGAGTCGTGGAATCAATCATCTAAGCTCTGCGCATCAGCGCGACGACGACAGGGTTCGACGTGGAGGCCGTGCGGGCGCAGTTCCCGTCGCTGCGGCCTGGACGCATCTACCTCGACAACCCCGGCGGCACACAGGTGCACGGGTCGGTGATCGAGGCGATCCGGGATTACTACATCCAGGCCAACGCCAACCTGGGCGGGCCGTTCGAGACATCTCAGCTCTCGGATCAGGTGCTGGCGGACGCGCGGCGTGACCTTGCTGCGCTGCTGGGTGCGGACGCGGGCGAGATCGTCTTTGGCGCGAACATGACGACGCTCACATTCCACGCCTCGCGGGCCCTGACAAGAGGCTTGCAACCGGGGGACGAGATCCTGGTCACCCGCGTTGACCACGATGGCAACGTAGCACCCTGGCTGCTTGCGGCGGAGGATCGCGGACTGACCGTGCGCCACGTCGACGTCGACCCGGAGGCGTGCACGATCGATCTCGACGACTTCCGGGCGCAGCTGAGCGACCGCACGCGGATCGCGGCGTTCAACTGGGCGTCGAACGGCGCGGGCACGATCTCGGACGTGGCGGCGATGTGCCGGATGGCGAGGGAGGCGGGAGCGATCTCCTACGTCGATGCCGTCCAGTACGCGCCGCACGGGCCGATGGACGTGCACGGCACAGGGTGCGACTTCCTCGTCTGCTCGGCGTACAAGTTCTTCGGCCCGCACGTCGGTGTGCTGTACGGACGGGCGGAGCTGCTGGAGCGGATCCGGCCCTACAAGGTGCGGCCCGCACACGACGAGCCGCCCGGTTCGTGGGAGACGGGCACCGTGAACCTGGAGGGCATCGCCGGGACGGCGGCGGCAGCGCGGTACATGGTCAGCCTGGGCGCGGAGGCGATCACGGGCTACGAGCGGACGCTGACGGCGCGGTTGATCGAGGGGCTCGACGCGATCGATGGCGTGACGCAGTACGGAACGCGCGACCTCGACCGGCGGGTGCCGACGGTGGCGTTCACCGTGGCCGGACGCGCTCCGGCAGACGTCGCGGCGGAGCTGGGGCGCCAGGGCATCTTTGTCTGGGACGGCAACTACTACGCACTCGAGCTGATGGAGCGGCTCGGGTTGCAGTCGAGCGGTGGAGCCGTGCGTGTGGGCGCGGTGCACTACACCACCCTCGAGGAGATCGACCGCTTCCTGGAGGCGGTCGCAGCACTGGCCTAGATGATTGATTCCACGGCGCCGCGCGGTCTGAGCGATCGGCAACCACCCACAGTCAGACGATCAGACGTGCGGCGTCGTGGAATCAATCATCTCGGCATACGTCGCCCGCACCGGGGGCATCTCCGCGTCGATATGTACCCCGAGGCAGAGGAGCGAGCGATGGGAAGCGACGCGGGCAAGCAGCTGATTCGCGACTACATCGAGGCGGTCGACACCAACGACTCGAGCGACTGGAGCGTCATTGACCGGTACGTCGCGGAGGACTTCGTCGCCCACAATCCCCCGTTGCCCGGTGTCAGCCTCGACCGCGACGGCATGAAGCAGGCCGCGGAGATGTTCCGGGTGGCCACGCCGGGACGCCATGAGATCGTGCTGCAGGTGGCCGAGGACGACCTGGTGGTCAGCTACATCGTGGGGCGCGGCACCCACGAGGGCGAGCTGCTCGGCATCCCGGCGACCCACAAGCCCGTCGAGACGGCGGGGATCGCCATCCACCGCATCCGGGACGGCAAGATCGTGGAGTACTGGTCGGTGACCGATGTGGCACGCGTCCTGCAGCAGGTCGGCGTGCTTCCCGGCGGGCCGGGCTGAGCGCTACTCGAACAGCGTCAGCTCGGGCGCAGCGGCTCCCGCCAGGACGCCGTAGTCCAGCTCGACGAAGCGGTAGCCGCGCGCCTCGCACATCACGCGCGCCTGGGGCGCGATCTCGGGAGCGACGAGGATGCCGCGGCAGGGCGCGTGCGCCGGGTCCAGGTCGACCCGCTCGCAGTAGCGCGTGAGCTGCTCGACGTGAGCGGCGACGGCGCGCGTCCGCTTGACCTCGACGACGACGGTGCGACCGTCGGCGTCACGGCAGAAGAGGTCGATGGGACCGGTGTCCGTGAACCGTTCCCGCTCGAGCACGATCAGGCCCTCCTCGATCGTCTCAGGCGCCGCCTCGAGCAGCACGTGGATCTGCCGCTCGGCGCCCTCGTGCTCCAGCACCGCGTCGTCCTCGAGCGGCTGCACGGAGTCGTGGAACACCTCGTGGATCAGGATCACGAGCGACTCGTCCGACGCCGGCCGGTAGACGCGGATGACGTCGCCCTCCTGCGTCACCGACGTCGGGCCGGCCATGTAGTTGAGCGGCTTGAAGCCCTTGTCGGCATGGACGCAGAGCGAGCCGTCCTGCTTGAAGAGGATCACGCGGTCGCCGGCGCCGAGCCGCGTGACGGCGCGGCCGTGGTAGGCGATCTCGCAGCGTGCGACGAGGATCCGCATCGCGCGACAGGCTATCGGCTATCGAGAACCGAACGAGCTCGGGCCGGCTCGATGTTCGAGTTGAGCCGGAAGAGGTTCGCCGGGTCGTAGCGCGATTTGATCTCGCTGAGGCGCTCGTACTTCGATCTGCCGTACGCCTCAACGGGAAAGTCGCCCTCGGTGTCTGCCTGCTCGTTCACGTAGTTGGCGTCCATCGAGAGGGCGGCGAGCCGGCCGGCGTGACGCCTGCCCCAGGCCAGACAACGGGCATCGTCGGCAGGGTCGTCCCAGATCGGCTCGACGACCCAGTAGAAGCCTGCCTCCCGGCCCGAATAGGCGGTGGCGTCTTCGTCAACGTCTGCGACCGCACCGCCAAGCTGCGGGACGTAGACCTCGGAGTGGTCGGTCGGCGCCTCGGCGAGCGCGTCGGTGATCCGGCCGACCAGCTCCGCGTCGACGTGGCGGACGAACCCACCCTTGGCGTAGTAGCGGCGGCCCCAGGCGGAGTGCTGGTCGGTTCGTTTCTGGAGGTCGAGAAACGAGACCGGGCCGTGCCCTCCATCCGCGGAGGCGGCCAGCCGTCCGAAGGGCGCCAACACGGCATCGGCGCGTGCAGGTGCACCCGACCAGAACGCCGTGAGGGCGACGGCCTCCCGTGTGACCGAGAACGAGATCGTGAGCTCACGTGGCGCGTCGGCGGCGTTCAGCGCGGCGCCGACCATGGCGTCGTGAATGTCCGCGAGCGGATACACCCATCTTCCGACCGAGACGGGGCCCAGCACATGAGTCTGGAACTGGAACGCAACCACCACGCCGAAGTTGCCTCCCCCGCCGCGCAGCGCCCAGAACAGGTCCGGCTCGCTCTCGACGCTCGCGTGCACGAGCGCTCCGTCGGCGGTGACGATGTCGGCGCCCACGAGCGAATCGATCGTCAGGCCGTAGCGCCGGCTCAGCCACCCCATGCCGCCGCCCAGCGTGAGGCCGCCCGCGCCCGTGTGCGACACCACGCCGGCGGGGACCACGAGACCGTGCGGCACCGCGGCACCGTCGACATCGCCGAGCAGCGCGCCGCCACCCACGACGCAGCGTGCTGTACCCGGGTCGACGGTCACATGGTTGATTCCCGAGAGTTCCAGCACGAGCCCGCCGTCGCAGGTTGAGTGACCGGGGAAGCTATGGCCGCCGCAGCGCACGCTCAGGAGCACCTCGCACTCCGCCGCCGCGCGGACAGCAGCGGCGACCTCGTCAGCGGTCGTGGGCCGCACGATTGCGGCCGGATAGCGGTCGACCACAGCGTTCCAGACCCGCCGACGCTGATCGAAGTCGTCCGACCCGGGCAGCGCAAGGCCGCCAGTGAGATTGGCCTGCCTCAACCGCTGAACCAGGTCGGTTCCCATGCGGCCGCGAGTCTACCTCGGAGATCGCGGGCCTTTGTCGATCGGTGGTTGAGCGGTTTGAACCCCTTTCCGAGGCCTCCAGATTGCGTGCAGGTCCGGGGGAGGAAGGGAGACCTCCCTCCCCCGGCTGACCGCTAACAGCTGAGCGGAACCGTGCCGCTGAGCCCGTTGGGATCGGACGCACTGCAGGTAAAGAGCAGCGTGCCTCCCTGGGAGATCGTCATCGTGATGCTGGTGGTAGTCAGCGTTGGATTGACGCCCGTCCAGTTCGAGTTGGGGCAACCCGCCGCGGAGCCCGACACGGTGCTCGGCGCGCTGAGAACCGCCGGATTGGTCGTGAAGGTGACGGTTCCGTTCTTGATCTGGTTTCCCGGAATCGTCGTAGGCGAGGTGACCGGACCCACGAGCACCTTGTTCTGGCCGGGCGCGATGTTTCCACCGCCATTCTGGCACTGATACACCGCCGACCCGCTGACGGTCGTGTTGATGACCAGGTCCCCGTTTCCGAGGCCGGCGAGCGAGGCCTTGCAGGTCGTCGATGAGCTGCCGCCGCTGTTGGTGACGGTGCACACAGGTGAGCCGCCATGCTTGAAGTGGGCACTGGCACCAAACGCCGCAGTCGCGCTGAACGCGAGCAGCGCCATTGCGAGGATGAGAGCTCGCTTGACCATCTTCTTGATCCCCCCGTCTTGGAGCGTGGACTGGACCCCGGGGAGCCTCCAACGTAGCACCGGCCGTCCGGACTATGACGCTTAATGCCGCAGTTTGCGACATTTACAGGCCCCTGGTATAGACCGATATATACGTCACGGTGTCGATTCCGGGCCGGTTCGTTCGTCTTCCCCGCAGTACATTCCCGCGAAGGAGGACACCATGAAGTACGTGCTGTTGATCCACCAGGGCACCACGCCCACGCCGGCCACGCCCGAGGAGTGGGCCAAGCTGTCGCCTGAAGAGCAGCAGCAGGTGTACGCCGACTACCAGGCGATCAACCAGACGCCCGGCGTCACGCCTGGCACCGGCCTGCAGCTCCCGGAGACGGCGACGACCGTTCGCGTGCAGGATGGCCGCACGCTCACCACCGACGGGCCGTTCGCCGAGACGAAGGAGGCGCTGGGCGGCTGGCTCACCTACGAGGCCGACGACCTGGATGCCGCGATCGAGCTCGCGAGCCGGATCCCGGCCGCCCGGATGGGCGGCGCGGTGGAGATCCGTCCGGTCGCCGAGTGGTGAACGACCTCGAGGCCGTCTATCGCGACCACTGGGGCCGCGTCGTGGCCACCCTGATCGGCCTCCTCCGCGACTTCGACCTCGCCGAGGAGGCCGCCCAGGAGGCGTTCGCCCTGGCCGCGGAGCGCTGGCCGGACGGCGGCGTACCCGAGCACCCGGCCGCCTGGCTGATCGCAACCGGCCGCAACCGTGCGATCGACCGCATCCGCCGCGACCGCAGGTATGAGGCCAAGCTGAAGCTGCTCGAGCCGGCGCACCTGGTGGAGGACGACATGGATGAGACCTCGTTTCCCGACGAGCGCTTGGAGCTGCTGTTCACCTGCTGCCATCCCGCGCTGTCGCTCGAGGCCCAGGTGGCGCTCACGCTGCGAACGCTCGGCGGCCTCACCACCGAGCAGATCGCACAGGCCTTCCTCGTCCCGGAGCCGACGATGGCGCAGCGGCTCGTCCGCGCCAAGCGGAAGATCGCGGCTGCCGGGATCCCGTTTCGGGTTCCGCCGCCGCACCTGCTCCCCGACCGCCTGTCGGCTGTTCTGGCAACGATCTATCTGATCTTCAACCAGGGCTACACGTCGGGAGGGATGCTGGCCGGGGAGGCAATCCGCCTCGGCACCGCGCTGACGGTGCTGATGCCCGACGAGCCGGAGCCGCTCGGCCTGCTCGCGCTGATGTTGCTTCAGGACGCCCGCCGGGATGCGCGCTTCGATGACGGACGCCTGGTGCTGCTGGCCGACCAGGATCGCTCCCGCTGGGACAGCCGCGAGATCGCCGCGGGCAGGGCGGCGCTCGATCGGGCGGTCGCTCTGCAGGGCGACGGGCCCTACATGCTGCAGGCGGCCATCGCAGCCCTGCACACCGAGCCGCGGCGCGACTGGGGCCGGATCGCGGCGCTGTATTCCGACCTGGCATCACTGACAGGATCACCCGTCGTCGAGCTGAACCGGGCGGTCGCGGTGGCGGAGTCCGAGGGGCCTGAGGCCGGCCTGCGGATCACCGACGGGCTCGACCTGGACGGCTACCGCTACCTCCACACCACCCGCGGCGAGCTGCTCCGCCGGCTGGGCCGCACGGCCGAGGCGCGCGAGGCGTACCTCCGGGCGCTGCAGCTGGTCAACGACCCGCCCGAGCGGCGCTTCGTCGAGGAGCGGCTCGCGGAGCTCGGTTAGGACCGCAGGGTGCGACCGAACAGATCGAGCATCCGCATCCAGTGACCCTCCGCAGAAGCCTCGTCGTAGACCGGTGTATCGGGCTGCGTCCAGCCGTGGCCGGCGCCGACGTAGAGCTCCGCGGTATGCCGCACGTGCGCCTCCGCCAGCGCCCTGGTCAGCCTGGCCATCTGCTCGGGATCCATGGAGCGGTCGTTGTCCGCATGGCCGATGTAGAGCTCCGCCGTCGCATTGGCCGCGGCGAGGTGGGGGCTGTCCTCCCCGGTCGTCGCCAGGTTGCCGCCGTGGAAGCTGGCAGCCGCCGCC
>DATAHR010000031.1:0-11629 GCA_036263035.1 Gaiellales bacterium
CGCACGTTCTAGGGAGGTCGCGCCAGCGCGACGCCGCGGGGCAACGCGTGGCACCCGAGGACGACCTCCCACTACCATCCGGTCGTGAGTACCTGATCGAGCGTATCGGCGAAGCGATCGGCGTCCTCCATGGGGAGGCAGAGCGGCGGCTTGATCTTGAGCACGTTCATGCGCTCGCCGGTCGGCTGCACGATCACACCCAGCTCCCGCATCCGTTCGCAGATCGCGTAGGCCTCCTCGGTGGCCGGCGTCGTCCCGGGCCGGTCGCGGACGAGCTCGGCGCCCAGGTAGAGGCCGTGCCCGTGCACCGCGCCGATCAGCGTGTGTCGGCCGGCCAGCTCGCGGAGGCGATCGCGCAGGTGTGTGCCGACCCGCAGGGCGTTCTCCTGCAGCCGCTCGTCGCGCATCACATCGAGCACTGCAATGCCGATCTCGCAGGAGAGGGGTGATCCGCCGACCGAGCTGAAGAAGCTCGCATTGCGGGCGAACGCCTCCGCGATCGGTGTGGTGGTGATCACGGCGCCCACCGGATGGCCGTTCCCCGTCGACTTGGCGATCGTGATGATGTCCGGCACGGCGCCCTGCTGCTCGAAGGCCCAGAACCACGCGCCCAGCCGGCCGTAGCCGACCTGCACCTCGTCCGCGATGCAGACGCCGCCCGCCTCGCGAACGTGGCGGAAGGCATGCTCGAGGTACCCGTCCGGGGCGAAGATCCCGCCCCAGTTGCCGAGCACCGGCTCGCAGATGAAGGCCGCCGCCCCGGGAGCGGCATCGCGCACGAACTGGGCGTAGCGGGGACCGGCGTCCGGCTCGTCCGGGCCGATCGGTCCCCGGTAGATGTCCGCAGCCGGCACCAGCCGCAGGCCGGGCGGCGGGTTCTCGGCGGCGGAAGGGTTGTCGTAGGGCGCCGTGCTGACCGCGTAGGTGGCCGTCGTCCAGCCGTGATAGGCACCTGCGACCGCGATCACCTCCTCGCGGACGGTGTAGGTGCGGGCCAGGCGCAGCGCGAGATCGTTAGCCTCGCTGCCCGTGTTGACGAAGAACACCCGGTCGAGCGGCTCGGGAGCGAGCTCGACCAGCCGCTCCGCGAACCGGGCGATGCTGTCGTAGTTGAAGCGCGAGTTGGTGTTGATCGTGCGCAGCGCGCGCTCCGCCGCCGCCGCGACGGCGGGATGGCTGTGGCCCAGCACGGCAACGTTGTTGACCATGTCCAGGTACGGCCGCGCGTCCTCGTCGTAGAGATGGTTGCGCCACCCGCGCACGATCCTCGGCGGCTCGCTGTAGTAGAGCTCCTGCGCGTCCGCGACCGCATGGCGCCGGAGCGCCAGCAGCCGCTCGCGCTCCGGCGGGGCAGCGGTCGCGTCGGTGCCGACCAGCGGCGAGGGGTTCGGGCAGAGCCCGAGCCAGGCGTCGCGCTCGGCGGCGGTCGTCCATCCCGGCATGTCGTCGATCGGCTCCAGACACAACTGCACGTGCACGTGCGACGGCCGCTCGTCGCGGGCGGCGACCGTGCCGACCACCGATCCGGCCCGCACGTCGTCGGCCAGGTCAGCGGCGGGGTCGACCCCGTCCAGCACGAGCCGGCAGGCGCCGGCGTCGCCAATTTCGACGTCGAGCGTCACCCTGCCGCTGCGCCGTGACGCCAGCCGCCCGTCGAGCGGGCTTCGCACCGGCTCGCCCGCCGGCGCGAACACGTCCGCACCGAGGTGCACGGCCGCAGGCGGCCGCTCGGCGGGATCCCCGGCGCGGTGCATCCGCGCCTCGCCGTAGCGCCCGACGGCGAGATCGCCGTCCGCGACCGAGACCGCGGCGGCCAGGCCCTCGGGAGTGCGCCACTCGCCGAAGGCGTAGACCCGAGCCTCCGGCGAGAGATCGACCGGCTGCAGCCGGCGGCCGGCGGGGTCGACCACCGGGGTGGCGCCGCACGCGGCTAGCGAGCGCGCAGCTGCCGCCGCGCGTGGGTGCGCGGGCAGGCCGCAGGCTGCCCGACACGCCGCCTCGGCAAGCGCAGGCCGTACGGCGGCCGCCGCACGCAGGGTCGTCCACTCGCCGTCAACGAGCCCCGAGGTGTAGGCATTGTCAGGCTCGAGCAGCGCCTGCTGCTGCGTGGACACCGCGCTCGACGCGCAGCGCGCCAGGACAAGCGGGAACATCGCGGCCAGCTCCTGCTCCTCCAGCGGCAGGCGCGCGTGGAACGCCCGCACGACGCCGACCAGCACTCCGAGCGCGTCGTCCGGGTCATGCCACAACAGGGCCGCCGCGGCCACCGCCGCCTCGGCGGCGAGGTATGACCGGGTCATGTCGCCGAAATCGATCAGTCCGGCCGGCATCAGCCGGCCGTCGCCGTTCGGCCGGCAGACGACGTTGTAGTCGGTGACGTCGCCGTGGATGACCTGCGTCCGAAGCTCCGGAGCCAGCCCTGCCATGGCGTCGTCGTGCACCTGCATCGCCTGCTCGACGAGCTCGCGCTGCGCCGCCTCGGGGGCGTGGTCGATCAGGCCGTCGACGACGGCGCGCGCGTGCTTGAGATCCCACTGCAGCACCCGATCGGCGGCCGGGTGATCGAAGTCCCGGAGGGCCAGCGCCGCCTCCGCGGCCATGGCCCCCACGGCGGCTCGGGCGTCCGCGCCGATGTGGCGCGCGGCCGTGAGCGGCTCGCCGTCCACCCAGGAGGTCATGCGGACGTCATAGTGTGCGCCACCGTTGTCCACCTCGACGATGTCGCGGCCGTCGACCGCCTCCAGCGGCACCGGCGTCTCGTACGACAGGCCGGCGGCGGCGACATGCCGCATGGCGGCGTTCTGCATCTCGAGCGACCCCCGGCCGAAATGGGGGTTTGCGATCTTGAGGACGGCTCGTCTGCCCTCCCCCGTGGTGATCAGGAAGTTGCGGTCCTGGTGGCTGCCGAGCTCGGCGGATGTGCCGTCCAGCCCGAACAGCTCGGCCGCAAGGCGGCGACCATCCTCCTCGCCAAAGGGGGGCGACTCGATCGCGTACCCCTCGAACAGCCCGCCGCTCACCGCGCCGCCCTCCGGAATCCCCAGGTCAGCATGCGGGCGGCCGTGTCGAACACGTCACCGCTCGCGTTCATCTCGACAGCGATCACGGTGTGGCCGTGGCGGCTGGCCGCCGCAGCCAGGCAGTTGCCGGCGAGGGTGGTCTGGCCGGTCTTCACGCCGATCGTCCCCGGGTACGTCCAGAGCAGGTGGTTGCCGTTGACGTAGGGAGCGCCGTTGGGCGGCCGGTAGGCCTTGGAGCCGACTAGGGTGCGCAGTCCCGGGCGCGCGAGCACCGCCCGGGCGACCTCGGCCACATCCCACGCGGAGCTGTGGTTGCCCTGGTCGATGATGCCGCTCGGGTTGGAGTAGTGGGTGTCGGTCAGGTGCATCCTCGACGCCTGCCGGTTCATCAATCCGACGAACCGCTGCACCGATCCCGCGCGGTGCACGGCGAGCGCGTTGGCGGCGTCGTTGGCCGAGGCGATGAGAGCTCCGGCGAGCATGTCGCGCACGGAGACGCGATCGCCCGGCTGCAGGCCGAGCGTGTAGCCGAGCGCTCCGGTCATCGCAGGGGTGATGGTGAACCGCGCACGGCTCGGTGCGCCGGCCGGCTGGGCGAGCAGGGCGGTCATCAGCTTCGTCAGACTCGCGATCGGCCGCTTCGCATGCGCCCGGTGCACCCACAGCACGCGTCCCGATCCGGAGTCCACGATCACGCCCGCCGAGACGTGCACTCCGGGGATGGGGCGGGAGGAGGCCCCCGCGGCGCTGAACGCGGCGAGGCCCTGCGCGTCGGACGGCGTGGTGGGCACCACCCCGGTAAGCGCTGCCGCCGGGATGATCCCCTCCTGCGTCCGCGTCAGCGGCAGCACCTGCCACACCGCGAACGCGGCCGCCCCGACCAGCGTGGCGGCGATCACGACGACCGCAATCCGCAGGATGGACGGCCTGTGCGATCGGCGGCGGCGGCGCGGGCCGGACTGCATGGAATAGAGCGGGGGCCGCTTCGTCGCCACCGGCACACCCTACAATCGGAACCATGAGCGTCAACCCGCTTCGAGAGCTGCCGTCGGTGGATGCGCTGCTGCGCAGCCCGGGCGGCGGCGAGCTGGTGGCCGAGCACGGGCGCGCCGCGGTGCTGGAGGCGTTCCGCGGGGCGCTGGCCGATGCCCGGCAGGAGGGCACGGCGCGCAGTGAGGCGGAGCTGGTCGACGACGCGCGGCGGCGGCTGGAGCGCCCGCCGTCCCTTCGCCGCGTGCTGAACGCAACCGGGGTGATCGTGCACACCAACCTCGGCCGGGCGCCGCTGGCCGGGGCCGCCCTGGAGCGCATCACCGAGGTCGCCGGCGGCTACTCGACGCTCGAGTACGACCTGGGGGAGGGCCGGCGCGGATCGCGCCACGATCACCTTTCGGGGCTGCTGGCCCAGCTGACCGGTGCGGAGGCCGGGCTGGCGGTCAACAACAACGCGGCCGCCGTCCTGCTGTGCCTGGCGGCAACCGCGGAGGGCGGCGAGGTGCTGATCAGCCGGGGCCAGCTGATCGAGATCGGGGACGGCTTCCGGATCCCCGACATCCTGGCGCAGTCCGGCGCGGACCTGGTCGAGGTGGGCACCACCAACCGCACCCACCTGCGCGACTACGAGCAGGCGTTGTCCGAGCGGACGCGAGCGATCCTCCGCGTGCACCAGTCGAACTTCCGGATGGTCGGGTTCGCGGACCAGCCGGCGTTGCACCAGCTGGCGACGCTGAAAAGGCCAGGGATCGCGTTGATCGACGATCTCGGCTCCGGCGCCCTCCTGCACCTCCCAGACATGCTGGACGAGCCGACCGCCCGGTCGAGCATCGAGGCCGGGGCAGACCTCGTCTGCTTCTCCGGGGACAAGCTGCTCGGCGGGCCGCAGGCGGGCATCGTGGTCGGCTCGGCGGAGGCGGTCGGCCGTGTGAAGCGCCACCCGCTGGCGCGGGCGATGCGCATCGACAAGCTGTCGCTCGCGGCGCTCGAAGCGACGCTCGAGCTGTACCGCAACCCGGCTGCGGCGCTCGAGCAGCTGCCCGTGCTGCGCATGGCGGGCGAGCCGGCCGCGCACGTCCGCGACCGCGCCGAGCGGCTCGCGCACCGGCTGGACGGAGAGGTCGTCAGCACGACCGCTCGGGTGGGCGGCGGCGCCCTGCCGCTACTCGAGATCGAGAGCTACGCCTGCGCGATCGACGGCGGCGAGCCGGCCGCCGCGCGGCTGCGGGCCTCCGACCCGCCGGTGGTGGCGCGCGTCCAGGAGGGCAGGGTGCTGCTCGACTGCCGCACCCTGTCGGACGAGGACGTCGACCTCGTGCCGGCACCCGGATGACCGAGCGGCCGCTGACGGTCGGCACCGCCGGGCACATCGACCATGGCAAGACGGCGCTGATCGCAGCCCTGACGGGGGTCGACACCGATCGCCTGCCGCAGGAGAAGGCGCGGGGGATCTCGATCGAGCTCGGCTACGCCCCACTGGTGCTGCCCTCCGGCCGCCGGCTGTCGGTGGTCGACGTGCCCGGCCACGAACGCTTCGTGCGCACCATGGTCGCGGGCGTGACCGGCATCGACCTGTTCCTGCTGGTGATCGCGTGCGACGACGGCGTCATGCCGCAGACGCGCGAGCACGTCGCCATCCTGCGCATGCTCGGCCTCGGGCGGGGCGTTATCGCGCTGACGAAGCGCGACCTGGTCGACGAGGAGACGGCGGAGCTCGTACGGCTGGAAGCCGAGGAGCTGATGCCCGGCATCCCCGCCGTGCACGTCTCCTCGCGCACCGGCGCCGGCCTGGATCAGCTGCGGGCGCTGCTCGACGAGGCAGTCGCCGCTGCGGAGCACCGAAGCGCCGAGGGGCCGGTGCGGCTGCCGGTGGACCGCTCCTTCAGCCTGCGCGGGATCGGCACCGTGGTCACCGGCACGCTGTGGTCGGGCACCGTGCGGACGGGCGACCGGCTGGCGCTCGAGCCGGGCGGCAGGGAGGCGCGCGTGCGCAGCGTCGAGGTGCACGACCAGCCCGTGGAGGAGGCCGGCGCCGGCCAGCGCGTGGCGGTGGCGCTGGTGGGGGTCGAGCGCCGTCAGGTCGGCCGCGGGGACACCCTCGCGACGCCCGGCACCCTGCGTGCCACCTACCGGCTCGAGTGCGAGGTGGCCGTCCTGCCCGACGCGCAGCACGGGCTGCGCCAGGCGGAGCGCGTGACCGTGCACCTCGCCACCTCCGAGACGGCTGCCAAGGTCGCCGTGCGAGGCGGAGACGAGATCGGGCCGGGAGCGACCGGAACGGTGCAGCTGCGGCTGGCGCGGCCGGTCGCCGCCAACGCGGGCGACCGCGTGATCCTCCGCCTGACGGCGCCGCAGACCACCCTGGCGGGCGGGCGGGTGCTGGACACCGAGCCGACCCGCAGCGGCGCAGCCCGTCCGGCGGCCGTGGAGGCACCCGCCCCGGCGCCGGCGCGAGCGCTGTCCGACGCCGGCGCGGATGAGCTCGAGCAGCGGCTGGCTGAGTCGCCGTTCGCGCCGCCGGCGCTCTCGGCGGCCGACCAGGCCCCCGCCGCCTATCTGGCGGATGCGGGCCGGATCGTGCGGGCGGGCCGGGATCTCGCCTTCACGCGGGCTGCGTTCGACCAGGCACAGGCCGCGGCGATCGAGATCGCGACGGAGCACGGCGCGGTGACGATCGCGCAGCTCCGCGACCGGCTGGGCTGCTCACGCCGGTACGCGCAGGCGCTGCTGGAAGCGATGGATGCAGGCGGCGTCACGCGCCGGGTCGGCGACGAGCGGATCCTGCGGCGGCGGGCGCGCGCGACGGCCGGGGGGTCGGATGACGCTGCGGCGGGCTGACGCCGGCGCGGTCGTTCTGGCCGGCGGAGGCTCCCGCCGGATGGGTAGGCCCAAGGCGCTGCTCGACTGGCACGGGTCGACGCTGGTCGAGCGGGTCGCCGGACTGCTCGCCCGCGTCGCGGCACCTGTCGTGATCGTCGCCGCCCCGGGCCAGCAGCTTCCCGACGTGCCCGGCGCTGAGACGGCGGTGGATGCGAACCCCGGGCGTGGGCCGCTCGAGGGCATCGCTGCCGGGCTGCGCGCACTGCAGGGACGGTGCGACCGCGCCTTCGTGGCCGCGACCGATCTGCCGTTGATGCACCCCGCATTCGCGTCGGCGGTGCTGGACGCCCTCGAGGAGGGAGATGCCGCCGCGCCGGAGTCGGGCGGACGCGTGCACCCGCTCGCCGCCGCCTACAGGATCTCGCGGCTCGAGCTGGCTGAGCACCTGCTCGCCGCCGGAGAGCTCCGGGCAAGCGCGCTTGCCCAGGGATCGGGGACACGTGTCCTCCCCGCCGCCGAGCTGCCGCACCCCGAGTCGCTGCGGAACGTGAACACCCCGGACGACTACCGGACGCTGCTCGGCCTGCCGGAGCCGATGGTGGTGGTCGACGGCGCCAAGTGGAGGGCCGCGACCCTCGGCCGGCTGCAGGAGCAGCTCGGCCGCAGCGCGGTGCTCAGCCTCGACGGCCTGCGCGTGGACCACCCGACCACGCCGCTGGCCGAGGGCGACGAACTGACCACCGCCTGATTCGTCAGCTCCGGGAGCGCAGCACGTCGAGCACGTGCCCGGCCCGCCTCATGCGCTCGGTGTCCCCCTCGAGATCGGCAACCAGGTAGCGCAGCCACACCCGCTCCTGGCGGGTCAGGGATGGGAGGCGTGTGGCGATGCCGCTCATGGGGGTCAGTGGTTCGCCACCGACCCCCATGTTCCTTCAGGGCAGCGTCAGCGCGGCTCGAGATCGAGCGCGACCGAGTTGATGCAGTAGCGCTTGCCGGTCGGATTCGGCCAATCGTCGAAGACGTGGCCGAGATGCCCGCCGCAGCTCGCGCAGCTGACCTCGGTGCGGATCATGCCATGGCTGACGTCGGTCGAGAGGGTCACGTTCTGGCGGTTCGCCGGCTCGCAGAAGCTGGGCCATCCGGTGCCGGAGTCGAACTTGGCATCGGCGTCGAACAGCTCCGCGCCACAGCCGGCGCAGCGGTAGACGCCGTCCCGCTTGGCGTCGACGTAGGCGCCGGTGAACGGGCGCTCAGTGCCCTTCTCGCGCATGACGTGGTACTGCTCAGGTGTCAGCAGCTCACGCCACTCCTGCTCGCTCCTGGTGATGTCGGTGCTCACGAACGCTCCTTGGTTGCTTTCACCCGTTCAGTCTGCCCCCGGCCGGCATCCGTGACACCGCGAATGTGGGGCTGATTGGAGTCAGGACATCGGGTCGGCGCTGGCGCGCGAGGGCCGCGAGGAGGCGTCGGCATGCGCGCCTTCGGGGTAGTGCCCGTCGCCCGGCCAGGGCGCGAGCGTCAGCAGCAGCCGGGCCGGCCCGCCGGTCGCGCGCACCGAGTGCCGCTCGCCCGGATCGAAGACGACGAGCGTTCCCTCGGGGCAGGCCATGTCGCCGCCGTCCGCCGCGACCATCACCTGGCCGGACACGACCAGCAGCGACGCGCGCTCGTGCACGCTGTGGTCGCCGAGCTCGTCGCCGTCGTTCAGGTCGATCACCACGGCCCGGCACTCCGGAGTCGAGAACAGCACGCGCGGCTCACGCCTGCCGGACGCCTCCACCGAGGGGATATGCCAGCGGTCCATGGTGCCCAGGATACCCGGCCTGGCCGCGACACAGGCGTGCGCGAGGAAACGGCGGGCCCGCGGCGAACGATCCGGCATGATCGACGACATCAAGGACAAGTTCGAGGGGATGGATGTCGCGGTGCTCTCGCGCATCGTGATCCCGTTCATGATGGTGAACCGAGAGGAGATCGCCGGCGTGCGCGGCCTCTCGCGCGAGTTCTGCGAGGTGCCGTTCCCTCCGGGGGCGCGGGTGGTGCAGGCCGAGAAGACCGAGGGCGCCTGGGTGGTCTGGTACGTGGAGCGGGTCGAGGCGATCTAGTCGTCGTGCGGCGGCCGCTTGTGGCCGCCGCCCTTCTCGTGCCCGTGGTGCGCATGGCTGCTGTGCGACGTGCGCGGCACGCGGCTGGTGTGCTTCGCACGATGTTGATGCGACGCGTGACGTGAGTGCGAGGCGTGATGGGAGTGCGAGGCGTGATGGGAGTGCGAGGCGTGATGCCCGTGGCCGCCGGACCGCCGGTGGCTCTCCTGGCCGCTCCGGGCGTGGCTCACGCAGCGATGGTCGTGACCGCGCGAATGGGCGGTGCAGCGGTTGTCGTGATGGCCGTGGTGCCCATGCGACGTTCCGCCGCGGGAGTGCCCGCCCGAGCCCCCGCCGTTGCCGGATCCGCCACCGCCCTGGCCGGAGCCGGAACCGTTGCCCGATCCGCCACCGTGGTCACCCTGCCCGCCGCCGGGCTGCGTTGAGCCGCCCGACCCGCTGCTCTGCCCGCTGCCGGCGCCGGTCGGCGAGGTCGGGGGCGGCTGCGACCCGCCCAGGGATCCCTGCGCCCCGCCTCCCGTGCCGGACGACCCGTTGGGCGGTGTCTGCGACCCGGTGCCGGTCGGCGATCCTCCTCCTCCGCCGCCCCCGCCCGGGTACTGCTGGCTCGTCACGGGCGCGGCGTCGACCTGGATCACCGCATCCACGGCCTTGCCGGGGAAGCGGAGGACGCTGCCGACGTCGACGGCGTTCAGCGCGACTGCGGCGATGGCCCCGTAGCTGAGCAGGACGGCGATCCCCAGAAGGGCGGACGCACCCATCCCGCGGGACCGCGTGAGGACGGTCGAGCGTTCCTGTGACGGCTCCGGTGACACCTCTTGAGACCCCTTCTCCCTACTGCCGTTATAGGGTCGCACAGAACACGGTCGGCGTCGTACCCCGAAAGGGTGGTCGACATCTGTATGATCGCAGGCCGTGAACGCCGCCGCCCAATCCTTCGATTTCCTGGTGATTGGCGGCGGGACGGCGGGTGCGATCGTCGCAGCTCGGCTCTCCGAGGATCCCGATGTGCGGGTCTGCCTGTTCGAGGCGGGGCCCAGCGACGTCGGCCGCGAGGACGTTCTGCAGCTGCGCCAGTGGCTCTCCCTGCTCGAGGGCCCACTCGACCTCGGATACACGACAACGCTGCAGCCGCGCGGCAACGCCCACATCCTGCACTCGCGCGCCGCGGTGCTGGGTGGATGCTCGTCGCACAACACCCAGATCTTCTTCAAGCCGTTCCCCGGCGACTGGCAGGACTGGGTCGACCGCGGCGCGGCAGGCTGGGAGCCGGACTCGATGGAGCAGTACTACGACCGGCTGCAGACCAAGCACCAGATCGTTGCCGAGAAGGACCGCAACCCGCTGCTCAAGGACTGGATCCCCTCGGCCGCCGAAGCAACGGGAGTGCAGGCGAACCCGGACTGGAACGCGGGGCCGTTCCCCGACGGCGTCGGCTTCCTCGACGTCGGCTACGACCCGCAGACGGGCATCCGCTCGTCGTCGAGCGTGGCGTACCTGCATCCGATCATGGACAGCCGGACGAACCTCGACATCCGCACCGACACCTGGGTGCGGCGCGTCAATCTGGAGAACGGGCGCGCTGTCTCCGTCACCACGGACAACGGCGACGTCCGAGCCGAGCGGGAGATCATCGTCTGCGGCGGCTCGATCGACACGCCGCGGCTGCTCCTGCTGTCGGGGATCGGGCCGGCGGACGACCTGCGCGCGCTGGGCATCGACGTCCAGCACGGCCTGCCCGGCGTCGGCGAGAACCTGATCGACCACCCGGAGTCCATCATCATCTGGGAGCTGAACCGGCCGCTGCCGCCGCAGGGCGTGATGGACGCCGACTGCGCGCTGTTCGTCAACCGCTTGGGCAACGACGATCGGCCGGACCTGATGTACCACACCTACCAGCTGCCGTTCACGTTCAACACGGAGCGACTGGGCTACCCGGTGCCCGACGACGTCATCTGCATGACGCCGAACATTCCGCGCTCGCGGTCGGTGGGACGGCTGTGGCTGCTCAGCCACAAGCACGACGTCAAGCCGGCGCTCGACTTCCGGTACTTCACGGACGAGGAGGGCTACGACGAGCAGACCATCGTCGACGGGCTCAAGATCGCCCGGGACGTCGCGGCCACCGAGCCGTTCAAGAGCTGGATCAAGCGGGAGGTGGCCCCGGGGCCGGACATCACCAGCGACGCCGACCTGTCGACGTACGGCCGCGCCGTGCATCACACCGTCTACCACCCGAGCGGCACCTGCCGGATGGGAGCGGCGTCGGACGAGCTGGCGGTGGTCGACCCGGAGCTGCGGGTGCGCGGGGTCGAGGGACTGTCGATCGCGGACGGGTCGATCTTCCCGACCATGCCGACGGTGAACCCGATGGTTGGGACCTTCATGATCGGCGAGAAGGCGGCCGATCTCGTGCGCGACCGCAACACCTGACCGATCCCTGACGCTCGGTACCGGCCGGTCGCGACCCGGCAACGACGGCGTCACACGCCGCAGGCCCATGCTTTGAGACCGGACCGCCCGCTCCCGCTCAACCACGCGGGCGAACGTCACGAACTTGTGACAGGCGAGCCTCACGCCCGCCCGGTCTGCTTTGAGACCGCCTGGCCGGCCGCGTGCGGCCGGCCAGGCGTGTTCGGGGCCTGGCTGTAGCCTGACGCGTGATGGGCAGGGCGTTAGAGCGGCTCTATT
>DATAHR010000032.1:0-9125 GCA_036263035.1 Gaiellales bacterium
ACCCATAGTCGCCAAACGAGACCATCGTCATGTCTCCGCCGAGCGTCTCCGGCGCGGTACGGAACGCGCCGGCCGCCGCCGCGCTCCCGCCGACGTCCGCCGTCCACTGGTAACTGGAGCCCGGCTGCAGCCCGGTGAACCGCCCGCCTCGCGCCGTCAGCGTGCGTCCATCCGGGCCGCGTGCGCGCAGCGTCGCGCCCGGCTGGCCGTCCTTCAGCTGCCATTTGAAGGCGGCGGAGCCGGTGGTCAGCTGCACCAGGTAGGGCGCGCGCAGCCAGACGCCGGCCGGCTGCTGGACGAGGTACCGCGCGCCGTACCAGACGGCTCCGACGAGAGCGATCAACAGGATCAAGGCGAGCAGCGTGAGGGCGGCGAGCGTGCGACGGGGCCCGGCCAGCTCGGCCGAGCGCCCCCGCCAGCCGCCGCGCGCGAGCGGCACGATCTGCAGGGTCGCCAGCGCGAGCGCTCCGAGCCGCGGGCCCCACGGCTGGCCGAGGACGAGGAACGGGAACGGAGCGACGATCGAGAGCGCGGAGCAGACGACGTCGAGGCGCCGGCGCGGGCGGACGAGGTCGGCGCTGAGGCTGGCGACGCCGCCGAGCACGCAGACGAGCAGCGTCGGCGCGAGGGCGACGTCGCCGAGGATCGGGTCGGTCACGGTGGACGCGGCCAGCATGGCGGCGGCATCGACGAGCAGGAGGATCCGTAACGCGCGCATTCAGCAGCGCACGGTAGCCGGGCTCTCTAAGGGGACTCTGAGGCCGGGTGACGGAAAAGTGCCGGGCACTTTTCCGTCACCGACCATCATGTTGCAGATTCGAGACGGCCCGTGACTGGTTTGCGCGGGCTAGGCCTGCGGCGCGACCGCGAGCAGCTTCTGCTTCAGCAGCGCATCCGGCTGCTCGCCCTGCGCAGCCCACGCGATCGTGCCGTCCGGCTTGATCACGTAGAACGTCGGGAAGCTCTGCAGGCGATACGCGCTCGACACCGGCCCGGCCTTGCCGAGCTTCGTGAACGACCCGCTCGGTGATCCCTGGTAGTCCAGCAGCGCGGGATACGGCGACGCGAAGTACCGGTGGAACGCGAACACGCTGGCCGCGTCCTCGGAGTCGCCGTTCACCGACACGAACTGCACCCCGTTTCGAGCCAGCTCGCGCGCCAGCTTGGCAAGGTGCGGCGCCTCGGCCTGGCAGTGCGGGCACCACGTCGCGAACAGCTCGAGCAGCACCGCCTTGCCCCGGTAGTCGGAGAGGCTGACGGTCTGCCCCTGCGGCGTCTTCAGCGTGAACGCGGGCGCCGCCGTGCCCGGCTTCAGCAGCGACGGGTCGCTGGCGACCGACCCCGCGCTGGCCGCATCGTTCTCGCGCAGCCCCACGCCCGGCTCGGTGCTGGTGTGAAACCCGATCGCATCCGCCGCCGACACCAGCGCCGCAGGCGCATTCGCATCGGCCGCCGCCTGGTGCTTGGCCGGCGGCGGGGCCGGCGCGCCGGACTGCGAGCGCACGACGAGCACGCCCGCGATGACGACCACGGCGACGAGCAGCACCCCGTTGACGATCCAGAGGGTGCGGTTCATGGCCGGCTTCGCCGGGGCAGGCGCGGGACGCCTCGGTCGCTTGGAGGATGCGGTCTTGCTCACGTCAGATCGCAGGGTAGGCGAGTTTGCTGAGCGACAGATTGGCAGCCCGGCCGCACCGGGGCGTCACTGCGGCTCGGCGCTGAGGGCGTCGAGGGTCGATGCGACCAGCCGGCGCAGCTCCGCCGCCGTCTCGTCGGCGTGACGCTGCCATGCGCGGCGCTCACGGCCACGCCGCGCCGAGGCGGCCTCGATCCCGGCCACGCGGGTCTCGTCGGCGAGCGCCATGATCTTCATGACGCCCGGCGCGGTGCGGTTCGTATGCAGCACCGAGCGAAGCCGGCCCGTCAGGCGCGCCCACTCGAGATCGCTGATCTCGACCCGTTCGCGCAGCTCGGACAGCATCACCTCGACCACGGCCATGGTCTCAGCCTCGTTCGCGTAGGCGTCAGACGCCGCATAAGCGAGCGCAAGCGATTCGTCCCGGCGCTTCATAGGACACCTATCGGCCTCCGGGACGAACCGCTTGACGCTCGCGCGCAGGTCAGGCCGACTCGACGGCCGGCTCACCGACCGGCTCGCCGTGCCCGTGCGCGCCGGCCGGCGCGCCCTCGCGGATCAGCGTGTAGCCCGCAATCGCCGCCGCCAGCGCGAACACCGCACCGACGAGGAAGGCCGCGTGGTAGCCGCCGGTCAGCGCCTGCAGCTGGCCCTGGCCGTCGCTCACAAGCGTGCTCGTCCGCGACGCGGCCACGCTGGCCAGCACCGACAGCCCGAGCGCCCCGCCCATCATGAACGCCGTGTTGACGACCCCGGACGCGAGGCCCGACTCGTGCTGTGGCACATCGCTCATCGCCGCGAGCAGCACCGGGTTGAAGGCCATGCCCGCGCCGATGCCGAGCAGCACCATGCTGGGCAGCACGTCGACCGCGAAGGTGCCGTCGACGGGAGCCCGCACGAACAGCACCAGCCCCACGGCCGCGAACGTCAGGCCCACGCCGAGCGGCTTCCGCAACCCGAAGCGCATCACGAGCCTGGCCGACAGGCCCAGCGAGAACGCGCCCATGATCAGGTTGGCCGGCAGGAAGGCGAGGCCCACCTCGATCGGCGAGTAGCCGAGCACGGCCTGGAGGTAGAGCGCTGAGAGGAAGAACCATGCGAACATCGAGCCGGCCCAGAGGACGCCGACGCCGTTGGCAACGCTCATGTTGCGGATGCGGAACAGGCTCAGCGGCACGAGCGGCGCCGCCACCCGCGACTCGATCAGCAGGAAGATGCCGAGCACGACCACGGCCCCGGCCAGCAGGCCGAGCGTCTGGGCCGACGTCCAGCCCTCCTGGTTGCCGTTGACGATCGCGTAGACGGCCATCATCAGCGCGCCGGTGACGGTGACCGCACCGGCCACGTCGAGGCGCCCCTTCTGCGGCACGGCGCCGCCGCCCGGCAGCAGCCGCATCGACAGGGCGATCACCGCCACGCCGATCGGCAGGTTTACGAGGAAGATCCAGTGCCAGTCCAGCCAGTTGGTGAGCACGCCGCCGAGCAGCACGCCGAGGCTGCCGCCGCCCGAGGCGACGAAGCCGAAGACGCCCATCGCCTTCGCGCGGTCTGCCGGCTCGGTGAACAGGTTCATCATCAGGCCGAGCGAGACGGCCGAGGCGATCGCCCCGCCGAGCCCCTGCACGGCGCGGGCGCCGACCAGCAGGTGCTGGCTGTTCGAGAGGCCGCACGCGAGCGACGCGATGGTGAACAGCGTGATGCCGAAGACGAACAGCTTGCGCTGGCCGTAGAGGTCGCCGAGCCGGCCGCCGAGCAGGAGGAAGCCGCCGAAGGTGAGCAGGTAGGCGTTGACCACCCACGCAAGCGAGGTGGGCGAGAAGCCGAGGCTGATGCGGATCGACGGCAGCGCGACGTTCACGATGGTCGAGTCGAGCACGATCATGAGGCTGCCGCCGCAGAGCACGATCAGCGCCAGCCAGCGGCGGCGCATGTCGGGCGGCGAGGCAGCGGGTGTGGATGCGAGGTCGGTCATGTGTGGTCCCCAGAGTCGTCGTTTCCCGGGATAGACCGGCGACGCGCGGAAAACTCATCGTAGCCGGGGCCCCAGAAGTGGCGACCGGCACGCGTGCCCTCTAAGGTAGAGCCTGTGAGCACCGACCTAGCCACCGGGCGCGCACCGACGCGTGACGAGCTCGAGCCGCTGCTCGAGGAGCACCGCCGCGAGTTGACCGGCTACTGCTACCGCATGCTCGGATCGGCCTTCGAGGCCGAGGACGCGGTGCAGGAGACGATGGTGCGCGCGTGGCGCTCGCTCGACCGATTCGAGGGCCGGGCATCGCTGCGGTCGTGGCTGTATCGCATCGCCACCAACGTCTGCCTGGACATGCTCGGCCACCGCGAGCGCCGCGCGATGCCGATGGACATGGGCCCGGCCGTGGGGCCGTCGGTCGAGCACCTGAAGCCGCTGCACGAGTCGGCGTTCGTCGAGCCGGTGCCGGACGGCCGCGTGATCACCTCGGCCACCGACCCGGCGGAGCAGGCGGCGCAGCGGGAGACGCTGCGGCTGGCATTTGTCGCCGCGCTGCAGCACCTGCCGCCGCGTCAGCGTGCCGTCCTCATCCTTCGCGAGGTGCTGCACTGGCAGGCGAGCGAGGCGGCCGAGCTGTTGGAAACCACGGTGCAGTCGGTCAACTCGTCGCTGCAGCGCGCACGGGCGACGATCGCGAGCAAGCATCCGACCGAGGCCGACGTCTACGAGCCGGGCAACGAGCGGCAGCAGGAGCTGCTCGATCGCTACCTGGCGGCGTTCGAGGGCTACGACATGGAGGCGCTGAAGACGCTCCTGGCCGAGGACGCCGTCCAGTGCATGCCGCCATTCGACATGTGGCTGCGCGGCCGCGACGACGTGCTCACGTGGTGGTTCGGGCCGGGCAAGGAGTGCAGGGGCTCGGTGCTGATCCCGACCGTCGCAAACGGCCTGCCGGCCTTCGGGCAGTACCGGCCGAGCGGGCCGAACGGCGAGCACGAGCCGTGGGCGCTGCAGGTGCTCGAGATCGAGGACGGCAAGATCGTCGGCTTCACGGCCTTCCTCGACACCGCGCGGATGTTCCCGCTGTTCGGGCTTCCGGCCTCGCCGCCGACGGCGTAGCTCCACACACCGGCGAGCGCGATCGGACGGGGCCAGCGAGGCGCTGAACTAACCGCGGCACGGGCGGCCGGTGACGGAAAAGTGCCGGGCACTTTTCCGTCACCGCGCGTGATGTTGCAGATTCGCGACGGGTTGTTGCAGAGTCTCAGCCGGCCTCGAAGACCCGCTCCAGCCCGCACAGCTCGATCAGCCAGCCAAGGCCGGATGGCGCCCCGTGCAGGAGCAGCCGGCATCCCCCGCGTCGCGCCGCCAACTGCAGGCGTGCCAGCGCGTCGACCGCGCCCAGGTGCGCGCGTGGAAGCCCGCTCAGGTCGCACACCAGCACGTCGCCTCCTCCTACCAGCAGCAGCACCTGCGCCCGGGCGCACAGCGCAGGGGCGTCTGCGCCGGTGATCTGTCGGTCGATCACCAGCCTCGGCGGCGCATGCGAGGGAGGTCGGCGGGCCATGTCGGTTGCTGCCCTGTAGACGCCTCGCCGGCGCCGAACTCATCGCTACAGCAGCTCGGCAATCACGGCTGCCGCCCGCGCCGCCCCGTCGTCCGGCACCGGCAGGTAGTCCACCTCGCGGCCGATCTCCTCGGCAATCGCCTCCGCAAGGCCATCAGCCGTCGTCGCTGCGAAGTCCATCCGGCGCCCGGCTCCGTGCCGCTGCAGACGGTGGTGCACGTGCACGTTCTGCTCGAAGTGCTGGGCCAGGGGGAAGTAGATAAACGGCCGCTCGTTCGCCGCGAGCTCCATCGTCGTCGAGAGGCCTCCATGGCTGACGGCAAGGTCGGCGGCCGCCAGCCAGCGCCCCAGCTCGTGGACGTACCCGTGCACCTCGAGCCCCTCCGCCGCCGGCAGCGTCGCCGGGTCGATCCGCGGCCCAGTGACCAGGATCATCCGCAGGCCCGGCACCCGCTCGCGCGCCATGGGGAACGCCTCCGCCGCCCGGCGCAGCAGATCCGTGCAGACCGCCGACCCGCCCGGCGCCACGATGCACACGCGCTCGTCGGCCCCGAACCCGAGCTCCGCCCGCAGCTGCTCCCGGTCCTCCAGCCGCCCGGGGACGAACCCGGTCACGTAGCCCGAGAACCGGAACCGCTCCTCCGTCCAGGCCCGGATCTCGGGCAGGCCCGGGCCGAGCGTGCCGGGCACGATGTCGTCGGGATCCCCGACGAAGATCGACCGGTCGCGCAGCCGCGGGTTGCGGGCCACGTGCTCGACCATCTGCGCGTTGGTATCAGCCGCCAGGAACGCCTCCCGCTCGCCACCGTCGGGCATCGGCATCACGCCGACGAAGTCCGTCAGCCAGACGTACGGGGCGGTCTTCAGCTCCGGGTTCTCGTGCAGGAAGTAGTCGAGCTCCCACGCCTCGTCGGCGATCCACAGGTCGAACCGCTGCTCCCGCACCAGGTCGTTGAACACCATGAAGTTGGCGACGAACACCTCGTCCAGATGGCGCAGCATCTGGAACGCGTGCAGCTCGTGCGCGCGCCCGCGCGCGTCGACGACGGCCGCCTCCGGCGCGAGCTGCGCGCTGGCCGGATGCACCCGTTCACCGGATGCCTCGAGCAGCGTTGTCAGCGGAGGCTGCGCCAGCCACTCGATCTCGAGCTCCGGCTCCAGCCGCCGCAGCTCGCGCGCGATCTCGACATCGCGCCAGGCGTGGCCCAGGCCGATCGGCGAGGACACCAGCAGCGCCCGCCGTGGACGCGCCGCGGCCGGCGTCCAGGTGCGCGGGGGCGCCGGCGGGACGAACCGCGACGCGAACTCATGGATCATCGTGTTGATCAGCACCGGATGCCGCACGTTGGGGACGTGCCCGACGCCCTCCAGCGTCACGTGCTCCGCGCCGGTCAGTTCGGCGAACGCCAGGCCGCGGCTGAACGGCTGGCACCGGTCGTCCGAGCCCTGGACGACGAGCACGGGGCAGCGCACCTGGCGGCAGATCGCCTCGATGCCTTCGCGATCCCCGCCGACCGGATCGGAGTCGTCGACGGCCAGCATCTCGCCCGTGGTCTCCATGGCGAACGCGACGGCATCCTCGATCGCCTTCTCGGAGTGCGGCTCGGGGAACATCTCGCGGAAGAAGAACTCGAGGAAGTCCCGCTGGTGCTCGATGATGTGCCGGCGGTTCTGCTTCGCCCAGCCCTGCGGGTCCTCGACCACCTCGTCCCAGCGCTCCAGCGCGTCACCCCGGTTTCGGTGCGGCGGCGTGAGCAGCGGCACGCCGGGAGCGATTGCGAAGATGCCGAGCACGCGATCCGGCTGCGAGGCCGCGATCTGCGCGGCGGGGTAGACACCGTCGCCGCAGAGGCCGACCAGCACCGCCGACGCCGTGTCGGTCGCGTCGAGCACAGTCAGGCAGTCGGACGCCCACCAGCCGGCCTCCCAGACGCCGTTGGCGTCGGGATGATCCGAGCGGCCGTTGCCGCGCCCGTCGTAGACGATCACCCGGTGGTGGCGGGCGAGGTAGTGCACCTGCGCCTTCCACAGCCGGGAGTGGCTGATCGGGTTGCACGGCAGCAGCACGATCGTCGGCCCGCCGTCGCCGTGCACCTCGTACCACAGGCGAAGGCCGTCCTCCGTGGTTGCGTATCCGGAGCTGTCCGGCTCCCGTGCCCGGACGTCGGGCCACTCCTCGGTGGTGCCCGCTGGTCGTGTCGCCGTGTCCGTCACACCAACTCCGCGATCATCGCCGCCGCCCGCGCCGCCCCGTCGTCGGGCACCGGCAGGTAGTCGACCTCGCGGCCGATCTCCTCGGCGATCGCCTGCGCAAGGTCATCAGCCGTCGTCCCCGCGAACTCCATCCGCCGGCCGGCTCCGTGGCGCTGCAGCCGGTAGTGCACGTGGAGGTTCTGCTCGAAGTGCTGCGCCAGCGGGAAGTAGATGAATGGCCGGCGGGCAGCGATCAGCTCCATCGTCGTCGCGAGGCCGCCGTGGCAGATGGCCAGGTCGCAGGCGGCAAGATGCCGGCGCAGCTCGTGGACGTATGGCCGCAGCTCCAGCCCGTCGGGTGCGGGCGCCATGTCCGCAGGGTCGAGCCGCGGGCCGCAGACGGCGATCATCCGCAGCGCCGGCACCCGCCGCTTCGCCTCCGGGAACGCCTGGATCGCGCGACGCAGAAGCCCGCCGCCGACGCCCGTGCCGCCGGGGGTGACGATGCACACCAGCTCGTCCGGGTCATATCCCAGCTCCGCGCGGAGGGCGTCCCGGTCGCCCAGCTCGCCGGTGTCGAAGGCGCTGACGTACCCGGCGAACTGGTAGTGGTCGACCGTCCAGTCGCGGATCCCCGGCAGCCCCGGGCCGAACCGGTCGGGCACGATGTCCTCCGGCTCTCCGATGAAGATCGCGCGATCGCGGACGTGCGGGAACCGATCGATCTGCTCCAGCATCTCCGCGTTGTAGTCAGCGGTCAGCGCCGCCTCCCGCCCGCCGCCGGCGGGCATCGGCAGCCACCCGACGAAGTCCGTCAGCCAGCAGTAGGCCGACCGCTTCAGCTCGGGATTCTCGTGGAGGTAGTGGTCGACGTCCCAGCCCTCGTCGGCGATGCACAGGTCGTACGTCCCCTCGGCCATGGCGTCGTGGAAGACCATGAAGTTGGCCAGCAGGATCTCGTCCATGCGCCGCGTCGCCTGGAAGGCGTGCAGCTCGTGGTCGCTCGATTCGGATTCGAAATGCGCCGACTCGCTGGCCAGCTCGGCGCTCATTGGGTGGATCCGCTCCCCGGCCCCGTCCAATACCCGGGTGACAGGATCCTGCGCCAGCCAGTCGATCTCGAGGTCAGGCACGAGCCGCCGCAGCTCGCGTGCGATAGCGACATCCCGCCAGGCGTGACCGAGCCCGATCGGCGACGAGACGTACAGCGCGCGCCTGGGGCGGTTGCGAGCGCGCGTCCACGCGGGCGACGAAGCCTGCCCGCCGCCGAGGAACGCTCGGAGCTCGAGGTTCGTGCGAACGGGGTCGCGGCCCTGCGGGCAGTGCCCTGAACCGGAGAATGTGACGAGCCGGCCGCCGGCAAGCCGCGCAAGCTCCTCGCCCATTCCATGAGGGGTGATCGCATCCTCGTCGCCGTGGATGACGAGCACCGGACACTGCACGCGGCTGCAGAGGTCGCGCGTCCGCTGCTCCGACACCCCCGGAGCGGCCTCGTGGACGATCAGCGTCTCCGGGTCGGTCTCGAGACCCCAGCCGACGCAGTCCTCGATCGGCTTGCTCGAGTGCGGCTCGGTGAAGACCTGCTCGAAGAAGAACTGCAGGAACCCCGGAAAGTCCCGACGCCAGGAATGTGCGTTGAACCTCGCCCACCCCTCGTCGATGCCGGAATCCTCCTCGAACGGTCCGGCCGACCTGCGCTCGGCTGACAGGGGCACGCCCACACGCACCCCCGGTGCGATAAGCACCAGGCCGGCAACCCG
>DATAHR010000033.1:0-9120 GCA_036263035.1 Gaiellales bacterium
CTCCCACAAGAGAGCGCATGGTCAGCCCGTAGCCGAAGACGAAGGCGAGCAGAATCGACAGGAGGATCGACGTGGCATTGCCAAGGCTCAGCGCCGTGGCGGTCACCATGCCCAGGATCTCGCCGATCGCACAGCCGGTCAGGCAATGGAGCGTCGCCGAGACCGCAGTGCGCCAGGTGCTGGCGGCTGCGTGGTCATGAGGCTGCGTCGTGTCTGGTATCGAGTGCATGTCTAGGGGCTCTCCTACCTTGAGGCTAGCGATTGCGTCAAGGCTGCCTGGCCCGGGCGTTTGACCTCGAACGATGTGGACTACCACACCGCCCATCGGCGGCGTCCGCGCTTAGCCGACAAGACGCCGGAAGCCGCCCAACCAGGCGGCTTCCGGGCATGCGCTGGAGAGGACTTGAACCTCCACGGCCCATACGGGCCACAAGGCCCTCAACCTTGCGCGTCTACCAATTCCGCCACCAGCGCGAGGGCCCGGGGAGTTTACAGCAGGAAGCCGAGCACGATCCCGTTGGCCGTGAACAGCAGCGCCACCAGAACCGTCAACCGGTTCAGGTTCCGCTCCATCACCGCCGTGCCGCCGAAGCTGCTCTGCCCAGGGTTGAACATCCCCGACAGGCCGGAGTCCTTGCCGGAGTGCATCAGCACCAGCACGACCAGGATCGCCGATAGCAGCATCTGGGTGAACGAGAACAGGAACGTCATCGGCCGGTCAGTCTACCAACACCGTCCCCGCCGGCCCGTCGGCCAGCTCTCCCACCACCGGCCAGCCCAGCCGCTCCGCCGCGTGCGCCGGCACCGCCGCCAGCAGGCCGCCCGACGTCTGCGCGTCGCACGCGATCAGCCGGTCCACCTCGCTGAGGCCCTCCCCGAACGTCGCGTACGCCTCCGCCAGCTCGAGGTTCGTCCGCGTGCCACCCGGGACAACGCCCACCTCGACCAGCTCACGCACACCCGGCAGCACCGGCACCGCATCCAGCCGCAGCCGCGCCTGCAGCCCCGCCCCGGCCGCCAGCTCCCTCGCGTGCCCCACCAGCCCGAACCCGGTCACGTCGGTCACCGCATGCGGCTGCGCCTCCGCCAGCTCCTGCGCCGCCCGGTCGTTCAGCGTCGTCATCGACTCCACCGCCGCGTCGACCATCTCCGGCTTCCCTTCCCCACGCTTGATCGCCGTCGCCACGATGCCGGTGCCGATCCGCTTGCTGAACACGAGCACGTCGCCGGCCCGTCCGCCGGTGTTCCGCCAGATCCGGTCGGGGTGTGCGAATCCGGTCACCGCCATGCCGTACTTCGGCTCGGCGTCGTCGATCGAGTGGCCGCCCGCGATCGCCACGCCCGCGCGCTCGGCCACCTCCGCCCCGCCGCGCAGGATCTCGCCCAGCAGCTCCATCGGCAGCGCCTTGGGGAACGCAACCACATTCAATGCGAACGCCGGCCGTGCCCCCATCGCGTAGATGTCCGAGATGGCATTCGTCGCCGCGATCCTCCCGAAGGTATAGGGGTCATCGACGATCGGCGTGAAGAAGTCGATCGTGGTCACCAGCGCGACATCGTCGGAGATCCGCCAGACGGCCGCGTCGTCGAGCGACTCGTTGCCGACCAGGAGATCGTCCGGCCGCGCCGCCGGCGGCATGCCCGCGAGCACCGCCGACAGCGAACCGGCCGGCAGCTTGCACGCGCAGCCGGCGCCGTGGGAAAGCTCGGTGAGACGGATCTGGGTCGCCACACCGGCAGCGTACCGCCGGTATCCTCAGCCGGTGGCCGCGATCGATCCCGAACAGGCCGCCGAGCGGGTCAAGAAGCTGATCATCGTCGGCGACAACCGCCTCAAGCAGGGCGGCGATGACAAGTTCGCAAAGGCCCGCGGCACGTTCGAGCAGGCGCTGCGACTGGCCGAGGAGGCCGGAGTCGCCGACCGCTTCCGGCCGTTCATCGAACGGCGGCTGGCGAGCATCGATCAGCTCTCGCAGAGCTGATCGGAGCAGGCCCGAGCACCGCAGCCAACTCCTCGCGGGCCGGCGGGCGCGACCACCGGCGCAGCACCATGCCCGTCCGGTCGACGTAGAGCACCGTCGGCACGCCGAGGCCGCCCGGCGGCCGCTCGTGCAGCTCCACGATCCGCACGCGGCCGCGATGCGGCGCGACCTCGGCGGCGAGCCTGTTCAGCGAGATCCGGCAGGCCCGATTGGCCGGCACCGAGTACTGGACGAAGGCCCCCAGCGGCGGGATCCGCTCGAGGCCGAGCTGTTCGGCGGTGACGCGCTCGGAAGCGCGCACGCCACGGCGCGTCCGCGCAGTCGCCGCGAGCAGGGCGCCGGCGCCGATGCCTCCGGCGAGCACGATCCCGGGATCCGCCATTGCCGGGTCAGGATACCTCCCGGAGCAGCCGCTCGATGCGCGCCGCGGAGACCGCGATCGAGTGCCGCTCGGCGACCTCGCGGGCGGCCTGACAGGGCACCGGCAGCTGCGCCGCACGACGCATTCCCGCGGCAATGCCGTCCACATCCAGCGGATCGACCAGCACCCCGGCGCCCTCGGTCACGTACTCCGGCGGGCCACCCACGCGCGTCGCGACCACCGGCCGTGCGGTGGCGAGCGCCTCCAGCAGCGCCTGCCCCTGCGCCTCCACCAGGCTGGCCTGGCAGTAGACGTCGTGCTCGCGGTAGAGCTCGGGGATCAGCTGCGGGGGCACTCGCCCCAGAAACGACACGCCGGGCGGAGCAGATGCCCGCAGCTCCTGCTCCAGCGGCCCGGAGCCGACGACGGTCAGCGACCCCTCGCCGAGCTGGCCGAACGCCTGGATCAGGCGGCCGGCGTTCTTGCGCTCGATCAGGCTCCCGACCGTGAGGTACCGCGGCCCCTCGCCCGGCTCGCGCGGCTCGCGCGGCGCGGGAGTGAACAGCTCCGTGTCGACGCCGCAGTCGATCACCTCGAGCCGCCGCGGCTGCGACGGCAGGCGCTCGGCCAGGTAGGCGGACACGCAGATGACGGCACGAGCGCGGGCGATGACGCGGCGGGTCAGCGTGCCAACCAGCGGGATAGTGCCCACGTTGGCAACGTCGCTGCCATGGGCGGTGATCACGAACGGGACGCCGCCCACCAGGGCGACGAGGCCCGTCGGCACCAGGTAGTGCGCGTAGATCACCTGCGGCCGGCGCCTGCGCGCGAGCGACCGCGTCCGGCGCAACAGCTCGAGGTAGGCGCGCGGCGTTGCCACCGGGCCGCGCTCGCCCGGCCCCAGCACGGCCTCGTCGACCTCGTGCCCCCGCTCGCGAAGCGCATCGGCGAGACGCTTCACGAACACGCCGTAGTCCGGCCGCTCGGCGGTCGGGTACATGTTCGAGAGCAGCAGGATCCGCACGGCGGCAGCCTAGAGGGTTGCAGCCGGAGCCGAGCCCGACGAGACGCGGGCGACCGCTGCGCCCATCGCGAAGCTGAGCGCCACCAGCATGGCGTACGCGGCGCGGTCGCCCAGCGCGTCGGCCACCGCTGCGCCGGCCACCGGCCCCACCACCGCCCCCACGCCCCAGATCAGATTGACCAGGCCGAGCACCAGGCCATGGCCAAGCCCGGCCCGGTCGGCCCCGTCCGCGCTGAGCGGGTAGCCAACGCCGTACAGCACCGATTGCATTGGCGCGAGCAGCACGAGCATCGTCGCGAACAGCGCTGTCCCAAGAGGCAACAGGAGGACGGCGACGGCCCCTCCCAGCAGCGGGCAGGCGATCCTGGCGATGGGCAGCCGGCCACGGCGGTCGCTGACGCGGCCGGTGACGGTGATGGTGACCGCGCCGAGCACCGCTCCGATTGCGTAGAGCAGGCCGAGCGACGACTGCGAGACGCCCGCGTCGCCCAGGTGGAGCGGCATCAGCACCTGCAGCGTGCCGCCGACCAGGGCCACGAGCACGATCAGGCCGAGGCTGATGGCGATCCACGGCTCGCGCGCGGCAGCGCGGACGGCCGGGCGCAGGCTGGTCTCACGCTCCTCGTGTGCCCGTGCATCGGGCTCGGTGAGGCCCCACGCGGAGAGCGCGAGCGAGACCCCTGCGGCGCCGAGGAAGGCTGCTCGCACCCCGACCGCGCTGGCCACGGCTCCGCCCAGAAGCGGGCCGGCGATCATCCCACCCGTCGCCGATGCGTTGGCAAGCGAGATGGCCGCCCCACGCCGTTCGAGCGGGGTCCGCGCCGCGAGCCACGCAAGGCCGGCGCTCCAGGCCACCGCCGACCCGATGCCCTGGCCCGCACGCGAGAGCACCAGCACGGGAAATGACCCGCCCAGCGCGAACATGGCGGTCGCCACTGCGGTCAGCAGCGAGCCCGCCACCGTGACGGCGCGCATTCCCGCCCTGTCGGCCAGGTGGCCGACCGGAACCGAGGCGACCACCACGGCGAGGCTGAACGCGCCGAGCAGGACACCCGACTCCACCTTGGACAGGTCGAGCCTGTCGGATATCTGCGGAAGCAGCGGGACGATCGCGCTGAACAGCGCCAGATCGATCGCGACCAGGCCGCACACGTATGCGGTCAGCCGGGTCACAGCGTCTCGGTCTCCCCCGTCTCGGTGTCGGTCAGCCGGGCGTCGTGCAGCACCGTGCGGATCGGAAGCGGCCGTCCCAGGCACGCGATCAGCGCGTCATCGAGGCGGTCGAGCGGCACCCCCATGGACAGCGTGCAATGCGGCACCCAGAAGGCGATCTGGTAGTGCGGCCACATCTGCACCTCGGCGGCTTGAAGGGCTTCCACGGCCGCGCGGTGCATGGCGAGCAGCTCCTGTGTGGCCCCGACCGCGAGGTGCAGGATCGGCGGTTCGGTCGGGAAGAAGGCAGGGCCGACGAGCTCGACCGGCTGTGGCTCGATCAGCGGCCGCAGCGCCGCGCGTGCACGCCGCAGGCCGGTGAGATCATCGGAGACCACAAGCGTCACGTGCGGGCGCAGCGGGAACGCGTGCGTTGCCAGCGAAGGCACCTCCGCTCGCTCGAGCGCATCCCACAGGGCCAGCACCTCGCGCTCGGCGTCAGCGTCCAGGCCGAGCTCGAGCGCCAGAGGCATCCGTTACCAGGTGCTCCCGAGCGCCACCGTGATCTCCTCGCCGTTGATCCCGCTCGAGGCCGCGCTGCTCAGGAAGGCGATCGTCTCGGCCACCTCCTGCGGCGTCACCACGCGGCCGATCGGATAGGTCGCGGCGCGCTCCGTCCAGATCTGCTCGGCGTCGATGCCGCGACGCTCGGCCTCCTCCCGCGCCGACACCTCCGCCATCTCCGTTCGCACCCAGCCGGGCAGCACCGCGTTCGCTGTGACGCCGAACGGCCCGGCGTCCTGCGCAACTCCGCGCATCAGCCCGAGCAGCCCCGCCTTCGACGCGCAGTATGCGGTCATCCGCGCCTCCGCCACCACGCCCGCAGTCGAGCTGACGAACACGCAGCGGCCGTAGCCCTGCTCGACCATGCCGCCGACCGCGGCCCGGCACAGGTAGAAGGGGCCGTCCAGGTTCACGGCCAGGCTCCGCTGCCAGGCCTCCAGATCCTGCTGCCAGATCTCCTGCTCGGCCGCCGAGCCGAAGCCCGCGTTGTTGACCAGGACGGAGATCGGACCGAGCCGCTCGCGCGTCTCGGCAACCACCCGCTCGCAGTCCTCGCGGACCGAGACGTCGCCCGTGACGTAGTCGAGCCCGAGCTGCGACAGCTCGTCCGCCGACCGCGCCGTTGCCATCACGCGAAACCCGCGCTCCGCCAGCAGCAGCGCCGTCGCCTTCCCGATGCCGCGTCCCGCGCCCGTGACCAGCGCCACGCGCCCCGCGTCAGCAGAGGTCACGGGGGATCCGCTTCGTCCACGTCCGCTCGCGCACCGGCTCGCCCCGCTCCGTGGCGGTCAGCTCGTGCTCGAGCAGGAAGCTGTCTCGGTCGCAGGTCATCCGCGCGCGTGCCTCCACCCGCACGTGATGCTCGCCGCGCTGGTACTCGATCGCCTGGAAGCACCGCACCTCTGCCGACAGGGGGTCGCCCTCGACGATCGAGTAGACCGCCTCGTTCTCGGCCAGCTCGCGCATCCCGTGCGGATACACCAGGTGGCCCCCGGAGTCCCACAGGAAATGCAGGTCCGTGCGGCCGGTCTCGGCGTCGCGCACGATGCGCCGCGACGTCTCGCCCTCGGCGATGCGCTCGACCGGCAGCGGCTCGGCGCGCACGACGGGCCCGAACGGCGGCGCCTCGTCGCCCATGTCCGGGTCGATCGCCGGTAGCTCGATGCGGGAGCCTGGGCCGGTCGCGACGGTCAGCGTCACCGGCTCGGGCGACGGCCACGCCCACGGCCAGTAGGTGGGCGAGATCGCCACCCGCAGCCTGTTGCCGGCTGCGACGACATGGCCGACCGCGTCCAGCCTGATATCGATCGAATACCAGCTGCCCGGCTCGAGTGGCTCCGGGTGCTCGTGCGAGTCGCGATGGCAGAGGTTCAGGATCTGCCGTGTCACGAGCTTCGACGCCCCGTCGGGGAACACCTCGCACAGCCGCACGGCGACCAGCGCCACCGGCCGGTCGCTCTGCAGCTCGAGCACGGCCGTCGGCTCGCCGAGCAGGTGCAGGTCGTCCTCCAGCGGCTGCGAGTCGAAGGTCAGCGACATCTCGTCCTCGGCGCGCTGATCATCGGGATCGTCAGACGTCTCGCCCTGCCCGCACCAGGCACCGCCGTCCAGCCCGCAGGTCTGGTGCCCGAGGATGCTGCGCTGCGTCCGCTCGCCCGCCTGCTCCGCCAACCCCTCCGCATCGAGGTGGTAGGTCACGGTGCGTGCCGGCGGCGGCCACCCGTCGGCGGTTACCCACCGCCCGGGCCGCTCGACGTGGGTGGGCGACGGCCGCACCGAGTCCTGCACCCAGGCGCGCAGCATCGGTTCCTCCATGATGCCGGTGTCCTCGCCCTTCAACCAGTGGTCCCACCAGCGGATCGTCTCCTGCAGGAAGCCGATCGCCGGCTGGGGTGAGCCGGACTGCGGCCACAGGTGGCCCCAGGGGCCGATCAGGCCCTTGCGCGGGCAGCTCAGCCCCGCCAGCAGCCGCGGCACGGCGTTGGTGTAGCCGTCCTGCCACCCGCCCACTGCGTAGACGGCGCACTCGATGGCACCGTGATCCTCGATCACCGAGCCGTGCTTCCAGTACGCGTCGCGGCGCTGGTGCGACAGCCAGATCTCGGCCAGCGGATCGGATCCATCGATCCGGCCCAGCCAGAGGTCACGCCAGCGGTCGTCCCCGACGAGGGCGGGATCGGGCGGCTCGGCGTTCGCGAGCAGCATGTACGTCGCCCAGTGCAGCATGTCGATGCCGAGCGGCAGGCCACCTTTGTAGTGCACGTCGTCGGCGTAGCGGTCGTCCGTCGAGCAGAGCGTGATGATCGCCTTCAGCGCGGGCGGGCGGAGCGCCGCGATCTGCAGGCCGTTGAACCCGCCCCACGAGATGCCCTGCATGCCGATCGCGCCCGTGCACCACGGCTGCTCGGCGATCCAGGCGATCACCTCGAGGCCGTCGGCCTGCTCCTTCGGTGAGTACTCGTCCTCCGGCGTGCCGTCGGATTCGCCGTGGCCGCGCATGTCGACGCGCACTCCCGCGTAGCCGTGACCAGCGAGGTAGGGATAGAGCAGCTCATCGCGGAGCGCCGTGCCGTCGCGCTTTCGGTACGGCAGGAACTCGAACACGGCCGGCACCGGATCCGCCTCGGCGTCCTCGGGCAGCCAGATCTTCGCCGCGAGCCGCGTCCCGTCCGACAACGGCACCCAGCAGTTCTCGATCACCCGCACCGAGCGCGGATAGTCGCGCGCGATGGTCGCCACACGCACCTCCTACAGGTCAAGAACGTACGAGAGCAGCTGCAGCCGCTCCTCGACAATCATGTCGAATTCGGGCGCGCGGCGGAACCCGAACCGGTCGTACAGCCGGTGCGCCGCGTCCATCGACCGGGTCGTGTAGAGCGTCAGCTGGCGCTTGCCGTCGGCACGTGCGAGATCGATGCAGGCCTGCAGCAGCGCGGCACCTGCACCGCGCCCCTGCGCCTCCGGCCGGACGGCCAGCATGCGGAATCCGGCCTGGTCGTCGCCGTCGAACTCCGCGTACGGATTGTCCGGATGGGCGACGTAGGTGACGCCACCGAGCAGCTCACCGTCGTCGTCGACGGCGACGAGCACGGTGGCGTCGCGGTCGCGTCCGGCGACGTCGCGCAGGACGGCCTCGTACTCCGCCGAGGGCGCCCTCCCCGGAAGCGCCCGGTAGGCGGCGACGGTCAGCTCGGCCAGGTCGTCGTACTGGTGCCCGGCGACCGGCTTGATCCGCATCCGGCTGACGGTACCGAATTCACCCGAATCGGTATCGATCCATCCCCGCCCGGGTCATTGGATTTTTCGCCGTTTTGGCCGATGTAGGGAGAAGAGAAGGGCTGGGGCGCCCTTCCGGGGTCTTTACAAGGGGTGTACAGGATGGCATCTGCTCGTCGCAGCGAGCAAGGTCAGGCGCTCGTCTTGATCGTTGTCTTCATGTTTGTGCTGCTGGGAATGTGCGGGCTCGCGATCGACGTGGGCCTGTGGTACCAGGACAAGCGCTCGGTGCAGGCATCGGCGGACGCGGCGGCGCTCGCGGGCGCGTCGGTGCTGCCGGTCGACTGGGGCACTGCGCAGACGACCGCCAACAACGAGTTCAACACCAACAAGAAGGCCGGCGACTCCGTGTCGATCAGCAACACGACCACGCTGACGAACAACGACTCGGTCAAGGTGACCGTGACGCGGACGTCGCCCAGCTTTTTCGCGAAGCTGCTCGGCAAGAACAGCGTCACGGTGAGGGCATCCGCGACGGCGACGGTGAAGACGATCACCACACTGGCGCCGAGCTTCGATGTCATGCCGTGGGGCGTTCCCAAGGACGACTATGTCTTCGGGCACGAGTACTCGCTCTACACGAACAGTCCGAACAACGCGAACAACGGCGCCGTGTCGCTGCCATACCAGTCGGGAACCAACTGCCCGACCCCGAACGGTGCGAACCCGTACCGCGACGAGATCGCAGGAGTGCTGAACCCCTGCTCGATCCCCGTGGGCGAGGTGCTGGACGAGAAGACCGGCAATAACACGGGCCCGAC
>DATAHR010000034.1:0-4685 GCA_036263035.1 Gaiellales bacterium
CCGGTCGACATCCTCAAGATGGACCGGTCGTTCCTGGAGGCGGAATCGGACGCTGACAGCGGCCTCGCCGCCGCGGTGGTGGCGCTCGGGGCGACCCTCGACATGCAGGTGGTCGCCGAGGGCATCGAGCTGACGACCCAGATGAGCGCGCTCCGCCAGCTCGGATGCGAGCTCGGCCAGGGCTTCCTGTTCGCCCGGCCCATGTCGTTCGCGTCGGTTGCCGACTTCCTGCGCGACGCCCGCACCGGCTCGTCCGTGCTCCGACTCCCCTCCCCCGACATCGACGAGGACGAGACCGAGGCGCGGAGCGATGCAGCATAGCTACGACTCGCTCGACCGCCCCGGCGGGTTCAGCCGCGTCCATCTCCTGGCGCCGCTTCGCAACCGCGACTTCGCCCTCCTGTGGGGAGGCCAGACAGGGTCGCTGATCGGCGACGGGGTCTTCCTGGTCGCCATGGCGTGGCAGGTGTACACCATCTCCAACGCCCCGACCGCGCTGTCGATGGTCGGCATCGCGATGACGATCCCCACCATCGTCCTGCTGCTCGCAGGCGGCGTGGTCACCGACCGGTTCGACCGGCGCCACGTCCTGATCGCCGCCGACACCGTCCGCGGCGTCGCCGTCGGCGTGCTGGCCGTGCTCTCGCTCACCGGCTCGCTGCAGCTGTGGCACATGTTCGTCCTGGTCGCGCTGTACGGGGCCGGCACGGCCTTCTTCGGCCCTGCCTTCGACGCCATCGTCCCCGGCCTCCTCCCCGAGCAGATGCTGCCGCAGGCGAACTCGCTCGACCAGTTCGTGCGTCCGATCGCCTTCCGGCTGGCCGGGCCTGCGCTCGGCGGCTGGCTGGTGTCCGTCTTCGGCGTGGGGACGGCCTTCGCGCTCGACGCCGCGTCGTTCGCGCTCTCGGCTGCGATGGTGGCGGCGATCGCGACCCGCACGGCGCCCGGCGACGTGGGGTCGGTGGCCGGCGACCTGCGCCGTGGCTTCGCGTTCGTGCGCGACAACGTCTGGCTCTGGGGCACGCTGGTCTCGGCCGCCGTTGCCTACCTGCTGTTCCTGGGCCCGGTGGAGGTGCTGCTCCCCTACGTCGTCAAGAACGGGCTGCATGGCAGCGCTGCCGAGCTGGGCCTGGTGTTCGCGGCGGGCGGCCTCGGCTCGGTCGGCGCCGCCGTCGTCATGAGCGAACGGGGCCAGCCGCGCCGCAGCATCACGGTCATCTACGCGTCCTGGACGCTCGCGACGCTGGCCGTGATCGGCTACGGACTGGCCACGGCGGCGTGGCAGCTGATGGTGGCGAGCTTCGTCTTCAACGCGCTGGAAACGGTCGGTACCATCGTCTGGGCGACGCTGAAGCAGCGTGAGGTGCCCCAGGCCATGCTGGGCCGCGTGTCCAGCCTCGACTGGCTGATCTCGATCGGCCTGCTGCCGCTGTCATTTGCGATCACCGGGCCGGCCGCCGAGGCCCTGGGCGCGCAGACCATGCTCGTGATCGCCGGAACCGCCGGTGCCGCCGTGACCCTGTCTGCGCTGTTCCTCCCGGGCATGCGCGACGTCGAGCGTGCTCCCGCGACGCCCGAGCGGCTGCCCGAGGCGCGCCCGGATGCCGGCCGCCGAGGCCGAACGAGCTCCGAAGCGGCCTAGCTCACCACGGCGAACGCTTAATCCCCGCTGCCAACTCTTCATGGACAGGTGCAGCGAGATCGCCGACCATGCGGCGGTCAGCGACCAAAGGATCCGTCCGTGAGCGCCCAGCCATCCGGCCCCCTGACGGGGCTCGTCGTCCTCGATCTCGCCACCATCTTCGCCGGCCCGTCCGCCTGCCGGCACCTCGCCGATTTCGGCGCCGACGTGATCAAGGTGGAGCGGCCGGATGCAGGTGACGGCGCCCGCCACCTGGGCGAGTGCGACGGTGAGGACAGCTTCTACTGGCGCCAGGTGGGGCGGAACAAGCGGCCGATCGAGCTGGATCTCAAGGCACTGGCGGGGCGGGAGGTGCTGCTTCGCCTGGTGCGCGAGGCAGACGTGCTCGTTGAGAACTTCCGGCCGGGCACGATGGAGCGCCTGGGACTGGATCCAGAGACGGTGCTGCTCGCGGAGAACCCCGGGCTGGTCGTCCTGCGAGTGACCGGGTACGGCCAGGACGGCCCCTACGCCGACCGCGCGGGGTTCGGCACGATGGCGGAGGCGATGTCGACGCTGGCCCACACCACCGGGCAGCCGGACGGGCCGCCGACGCTGCCGCCGATCGCGCTCGCCGACGAGGTGACGGGGATGCGCGGCGCCTTCGCGGTGCTGGCCGCGCTGCGTCACCGCGACCTGACCGGCGACGGGCAGGTGATCGACATCAGCCTGCTCGAGTCGCTCGTCGACATGGTCGGTCCCGGCCCCGCCATCTACGCGCGCACCGGCGTCTCGGACGGGCGGATCGGATCGCGCCTGTGCTTCTCTGCGCCGCGGAACATCTACGAGTGCCGGGACGGCTACATCGTGCTCTCCGGCTCGGCGAACCAGGTCGCGCTGCGCGTCTTCGACGCGATCGGGCGGAGCGACCTGCGAGAGGATCCGCGGTTCACGACCGGGGCCGCGCGCATCCGCAACGTCGACGAGCTGGACGCGATCATCACCGCGTGGACCCGGGCGCACAGCGTCGCCGAGGCGATCGACACGTTCTCGGCAGCCGGCGCCGCGGTCGGGCCGGTGTACGACGCGGAGGCGCTTGTCAACGACCGCCACGTCGTCGAGCGCGGGTGCTTCGTCGAGGTCGAGAGCCCGGCCGGCAACGATCCGATCCTGCAGCTGGACGTGCATCCGCGCCTGTCGCGCACGCCCGGGAGCATCCGCCACGCCGGGCTGGCGGCCGGCTCCTGCACCGACGAGGTGCTGGCCGAGCTGGGCTACGACGCGGGCGAGATCGAGCGGCTGCGCGAGCAGGGCGCCGTCGGCGGCGCGCCGGCGCGCGAGCTCACGGCCGTGTAGATGATTGATTCCACGACCCCGCACGTCTGCGCTGCTTGCCTACCGATCGCTCAGACCGCACGGCGCCGTGGAATCAATCACCTGCGAGGCGGTTCCCCACCTCCCGCGCGATCTCGACCATGGCCACCACGTCCGCATCGCTCGTGCGGAAGTTGACGATGCACGGCCGCAGGTACACCGCACCGTCGATGACCGCGGGCGCAACGTAGACCCGGGCGTCGCGCTGCAGCTCCTGCGCGAGCCGGAGGTTGTGCGCGTCTGCGTCCGCGATTCCGGGAGGTACGTGCCGGAACGGCACGATCGAGAGCTCGGGCGGCGCGAGCCGCTCGAGGTCGTCGTACCGCCCGATCTCGTCCCAGAGCAGCCGTGCCTGGCGGATGTTGCGGCGCAGGGCACGGCGGAACGCCTCGGCCCCGTGCGCCCGGAATGCAAGCCAGAGCTTGAGCGCCCGGAACGGCCGGGAGTACTCGAGCGTGACGTCGACGGCGTGCGGCTCGGCCTGCTCGTGCGGCAGGTAGTTCTCCTCGTGGGCGAATGAGTCATGCAGGTCACGGCGGCGCCGAACGAGGATGACACCGCAGGCCTTCGGCAGGTACAGCCACTTGTGGGCGTCCAGCGACACCGAGTCGGCCTGGTCGAGGCCGGCAAACACGCCGGCCATCTCGGGCAGGGCGGCCGCAGCGGCGCCGTAGGCGCCGTCGACGTGCATCCACACGCCGCGCTCGCGGCAGAGCCGGCCGATCTCGGCGATGGGATCGATGGCTCCCGTCAGCGTGGTGCCGGCCGTCGCGATCACCGCGACCGGGGTGATGCCGTCCGCGAGATCGCGGTCGATCGCAGAGGCGAGCTCGTCGGGCCGCATCCGGCGCCGCTCGTCGAGCCCGATCGCGCGCACGTTCGACACGCCGATGCCGAGCAGCTCCACAGCCCGCATCACGGAGTAGTGCGCCTCATCCGAGCAGTACACGGCCGCCAGCCGGTCGCGCATCCCCGCTGACCTGGTTCCCGGCATCGCATGCTCACGGGCCGCGGCGAGCGCCGTCAGGTTGCTGATGGTGCCGCCGCTCGTGAAGGCTCCGCCCGAGACGGGGTAGCCGATCAGCTGACCGACCCACCGCACCGCCTGCTCCTCGATCTCGCTGGCTGCGCCGGCGTAGACGGCGAGGTTCGCGTCGAAGCAGGAGGCCAGCGCATCGGCGACCACGCCGATCGGCAGGCCCGACGAGCCGACGAAGGCGAAGTAGCGCGGCCGTGGCTGGGCGATGCTCTCGTCCAGGATCAGCGCCGCTTCCTCGAGCGCCTGGGTGACCGGCTCGGGTGCATCGGGCAGCGGCTCGCGGAGCATCGCGCGAAGGTCGTCGTCCACGACCGGCTGACCGGGACGTGCGCGGTCGAAGCTGCTCCACGCCGCGCCGATCAGGGCGGCGGCTCGAGCGAGCACCTCGTCACGCGGCGCGTCGAGCGACAGCTCGGGCGCATCACCGACGGTGCTCATGGCACGGACTGTACCCCTGGGGCCCGGCGGAGCAGCCTTCACCGGCCTGGCCACGGTGTCAGACACTCCCCGCGCGGCCGCGACTCCGGTGTGGCCGTTTCGTTGCTCGTCTGCGGCCACGGTTGGCGAAAACGGTGACCGGGTGGCGCCTGTGGTGTCAAACACTCCCCGTTTGCGCGTGACCGGGACATGGCCGAGTCGTGACGGTCACCC
>DATAHR010000035.1:0-6892 GCA_036263035.1 Gaiellales bacterium
CGGTGACCGGGTGGCGCCTGTGGTGTCAGACACTCCGCGTTTGCGCGTGACCGGGACATGGCCGAGTCGTCCGGTGCGTCAGCCCGGCGTCCGGAAGGTGCGCGCCCCCTGCACCAGCCACCCGTCCTCCGTCTCCACCCAGAGCACCTCGACGGTCTCCTCGCCCTCGTCGAACCGGCAGCGGATCAGCGTCCGCGGGCCGACGCCGCCGATCAGCTCCGCGGAACGCACCGACGGGATGCGCGGCAGCACCTCAGCGCCGTGCGCCTCGCGAAAGCCCGGCGTCCACATCGCCGCGGCGCCGTCGGCGTCACCGGCGGCCAGGAGCCCGGCGTAGCGGGCGGCCGCATCCTGGGCCGCCAGCTTCGTCCGAAGCCGCGCCAGCCGCTCAGAATCACCCGACGCCTCGACCTCCGCCCGCTCCACCAGGGTGAACAGCCGCTGGTCCTCGACCAGGTAGCGGTCGCCCGCCCACTGCTGCTCCACGGCATATCGGGCATCTGCTCCGCCCGGCGTCTCCACCAGCATCAGCGACCGCCTGCCGAGCACGCCGAGCAGCTCAGCCGCCGCCGCCGCCCGGGCCAGCGGCACGAGCTCCGCGTCACCGACTCGCTCCCAGAAGGCCTCGTCGCACAGCTCGCGCAGCCCACCCGCGTCGTGCGCGAGCAGCAGCTGCCGCATGCGCAGGGCGCGCTCCCACACCCGACCCTCGTCCGACACCCGCTCTACCAGCCGGACGCGGTGTGGATGCCGATCACGCGCCCCTGCGGCACGAGCGCGTCGGCGTCGAGCCCGCCGAAGGCGCCGCGGTGGAAGATCAGGGGCTGGCCGCCCGATCCCTCGAAGTCGATCACCTCTCCCACCACGAGGTCGTGGTCGCCGGCCGTGTGGACGCCGTAGACCTCGCAGCGCAGGATCGCGAGCGCGTGCCTGACGGCGACGAAGCCGTGCGGATCGACGACCGTGTACCCCTCCGGGAAGGGTGCGCCCGGCTTGGCGAAGGCGAGGGCGACCTCGCGCTGATTGCGGTGCAGCACGTTGACGGCGAACCGCTGGGAGGCAGCCACCGCCTCGAGCGTGCGCGTGCCGTGGGCGAGCGAGACGAGCACGAGCAGCGGGTCGAGCGACACGGACGTGAACGAGTTCAGGGTCATACCCGCCGGGCGGCCGTGGCTGTTCGTGGTCACCACCGTGACACCGGTCGCGAATGCGCCGACGCATTCGCGAAAGTCCAGCCGCAGTTCGCCAGAGGTGCTCACGGACCCGTACAGTATCCATCGCGGCGCACCGTGTCAGCGCCGCAGGGGATTGTCGGAGGAGCGCCATCATCCTGATCAGCCTCACCGGCGTGTCGAAGACTTTCGGCGCGCGCACCATCCTCGCCGGCCTTGATTTCGAGGTCGCCGAGCGCGCCCGCGTGGGCGTGATCGGCCCGAACGGCGGGGGCAAGTCGACGATGCTGCGCCTGCTCGCAGGGCTGGAGCATCCCGACGACGGCACCGCGGCGAGGCGTCGCGGCCTCGTCACCGCCTACCTGCCGCAGCAGGTCGCCCCCGAATCCCGCACGCCGCGCCAGATCGTGCGGGCCGCGCGGCCCGAGATCGCGCGCATCGAGCGTGAGCTGACGGACTGCGCGATGCGCCTCGGCGAGCCCGACGTCATGGCCGACCTCGACCTCATGGGCCGCGTCCTGCGCCGGCAGGAGCGCCTGCTGGACGAGTACGAGCGGGCCGGCGGCCACGCGTTCGAGGGCCGCATCGAGTCGCTGCTCGCCGATCTGGGGCTGCGGCCGGAGCAGCTGGACGAGACGGCGGCGTCGCTGTCAGGCGGGCAGCGCAAGCTGGTCGCCCTGGCCGCGTGCCTGGCCCAGGAGCCCGACGTGCTGCTGCTGGACGAGCCCGAGACCCATCTCGACGCGGAGCGGCGCAGCGATCTGGAGCGGCTTCTGCGGCGCTTCGAGGGCGCCGTCATCATGGTCAGCCACGACCGGTACCTGCTCGACGAGACGGTCACCACGATCGCCGAGCTCGACGGTGGCACGGTCACCCTGTGGCCGGGCAACTACTCCGCCTACGCGCTGGCCCGTGAGCTGGCGCTGAAGCGCCAGCAGGAGCAGTGGGTCGCCCAGCAGAAGGAGATCGCCCGCCTGGAGGAGGCGATCCGCCGCTTCCGCCAGTGGTTCCAGCAGGGGGAGAACGAGCGGCACATCCGCCAGGCGCGCGTCAAGCAGCGCCAGATCGACCGGATGGAGAAGGTGGAGCGGCCGGTGCTGGAACGGCGCAAGATGGGACTGCAGCTGCGCAGCGCGCGGCGCGGCGGCCAGCGCGTGGTCGAGCTGCGCGACGTCGACGCCTCCTACGGGGAGGAACCGGTGCTGATCGACGTGTCGCTGACCGTGATGCGAGGCGAGCGTGTGGGCGTGATCGGCCCCAACGGCTCCGGCAAGAGCGTGCTCACCCGGCTGATCACCGGCGAGCTGGAGCCGGCCGCGGGTGAGCGCTGGGTGGGGCCGTCCATCGAGATCGGGTCGCTGGCGCAGGAGCAGCACCCGGCACTCGGGGCGGCCACGCCGCTCGAGGCCGTGCGGCTGCAGAAGCCGTGCACCGAGGGCGAGGCGGTGCACACGCTGATGCGGTTCCTCTTCTCCTACGAGCAGGTGCGACAGCCGGTCGAGAAGCTCTCCGGCGGCGAGCGGACGCGCCTGGAGCTGCTGCTCCTGATGCGGAGCGGCGCCAACTTCCTCGTGCTCGACGAGCCGACCAACCACCTCGACATCGACGCGGTCGAGGTGCTCGAGAGCGCGCTCGAGGAATTCGACGGCACGGTCGTGTTCGTGTCCCACGACCGGTACTTCCTCGACCGGATCGCCGACCGCATCCTCGAGGTGCGCGACGGCTCCGTGCACAGCTCGGAAGGCGGCTACAGCGCGTGGTACGCCGCGCGCGGCGGAGTGGCCGCATGATGACGTCGAGCACCCGGCGGGAGCTCGCCCGCGAGCGCGCGCGGCGCCGGGTCCGACGGGAGCGGCTGATCGCGCTGACGGCCACCGCGGGGATCGTCCTGTTCGCCGGAGCGGTGTTCGCCCTCAGCCGCGGCGGGTCGGGAGCCGAGGGCTCCGCCGCGCCGGCGCCGAAGAAACCGTCACCGCCGCAGCTGCCGCGCGGAGGCCGCACGCTGCTCCCCACCTACCGGATCGTCGCCTACTACGGCGCTCCCGGAGACGCCCAGCTCGGCCAGCTGGGTATCGGCAGCCCCGACTCGGAGGCGCGGCAGCTGCTGACTCAAGCAGCCCCCTATGCCCGTGGCGGGCGGCCGCTGCAGCCGGCGTTCGAGCTGATCGCGACCGTGGTCACGGCCGCGCCGGGCGACGACGGCCGCTACCGCTACCGCCAGAGCGACACCGTGATCAACCGCTACCTTGAGGCGGCCAGGCGCGCCAAGGCGCTGCTCGTCCTCGACATCCAGCCGGGACGGGCCGACTTCATGGACGAGGTGCGCGCGTTCGAGCCGTACCTGCGGCTGCCGGATGTGGGCCTGGCGCTCGATCCCGAGTGGAGCATGCGCCCGGGCCAGGTGCCGGGCACGGTGATCGGCTCCACCGACGCGGCCGTGATCAACCGCGCCGGCGCGTATCTCTCGGGGATCGTGCAGCGGTACGACCTGCCGCAGAAGCTGCTGATCGTCCACCAGTTCACCACCGGCATGATCCACCACAAGCGCCGCCTGGCCGAGCACCCCGGCGTTGCTCTGGTGGTCAACATCGACGGCTTCGGCAACCCGCCGAACAAGATCTCGAAGTACAACCTGTTCGCGAAGCGGCGGCCGCCGTGGTTCAACGGCTTCAAGCTCTTCTACCACGAGGACACGAACATGATGTCGCCGCGCGCCGTGCTGCGGCTGCATCCGCGCCCGGACGTGATCATCTACGAGTAAAGGTCAGGAGGCCGCGGCGACCGGCCTGCTGGCGATCTCGGCACACACGTCGCCGGCCAGGTCGATGAACGACCGGGCGGCGACGGACTGGACGCGGTCGCGGTGCCACGCGATGCCGATCACCCGCGGCGGCAGCTTCCCGCTCATGTCGAGCGCCCGCGTCCGCGGGTCGGCAAGGTCCACGGCCAGCAGCGGCATCAGCGCCACCCCGACGCCCGCCGCCACCATGCCCTGCATCGTGCCGTTGTCGTCGGATCGGAAGACGACGTCGGGCGCGGACTCGCGCATGCGCAGCTGCGACTCCACCTGCGACCCCGACGTGCACGTGCGGTAGCTGATCAGCGGCATCTCGGCGACCTCGCGCAGCGACGGAGGCGGGCCGGAGGCGAGCGGAGATGATGCGGGCACGACCAGCATGTGCGGGTCGCGGAGCAGCTCGATCGCCTCGAAAGGCCCATCCGGCAGCGGGAGCTGGATGAACGTCAGATCGAGATCGCCTTCCTCCACCTGGCGCAGGAGCGCGCCGTCCTCGCTCTCGGACAGCTGGACGTCCACCTGCGGATGCGCCGCGGAAAACCGGAGCATCACCTCGGGCAGCACCCGCGCGCCGACGCTCTGGTATGTCCCGACGCGCAGCGACCCGGCCGTGCCCTCCTGAAGCGCCTGCATGTCCGCCTGCGCCGCGCGAAGCCGCGCGACGATGCCCTCCGCGTGGCGGAGCAGCACCGTTCCGGCCTCAGTCAACGAGACCGGCCGCGGCCCGCCCGGCCGCTCGACGAGGCGTTCGCCGACCAGGCGCTCGAGCGTGGCGATCTGCTGGCTGACCGCGGACTGGGTGTAGCCGAGCCGCGTGGCGGCGCGGCCAAAGCTGCCCTCCTCGGCGACGGCCTGGAGGGCGGCGAGGTGCCGCAGCTCGACGCCCAGCCACTGATCCGAATCCATTAGGCCATCTTATCATGACGGCCCAATAGTCGATTTGAGCGAATGGACCTTGTGACCGACAATGCATGTATGGAACTCGCAATGATCATCTTCATCCTTCTGGTCGGGCCGCTGGCGCTCCGCTACGGCGTCGACTCCCGGGTGACGGATACGCGCGACCGCCGGCCCTGGATCTGACCAGCTAATCCGCGCGCATCTCGGCGTCGAGCAGCGCGCCGAGCTCCGTCACCACGTCCAGCACGGCATCGACGTCGTCGGCCTCGGTACGATGGTTGACGAAACAGGCGCGCAGCACGAACCGGTCGCCGAGCACCGCGTTTGAGATGTAGACACGGCCGTCCAGCTGCAGCTCCGTCATGATCCGCTCGTTCAGCCGCGACACGTACGCCGGCGAAGCCGGCCGCTCGGGCACGTAGGCGAAGCAGCAGATCGAGAGCCCGACCGGCAGGGCCAGCTCCAGGTCGGGCTGCTCCTCGACGCGAGCCGCCATGTAGTGGGCGAGCTGCGCGTCGTGGGAGATGCGTCGCGCATAAGCGTCCGACCCGTGGGCGAGCAGCGACAGCCAGACCTTGAGCGCCTGGAAGCCGCGGCTGTACTGCGGGCCGAGCTCCCCCAGGCTGAGGCCGGCACCCGTGCGCTCGAGGTCCTGCCACACGTAGGTCGCGTGCACCTGGTAGGCGTCCGCAAGGTGCTGGAGGTCGCGAACGAGCACGCACCCGGCGGACTGCGCGATGTACAGCCACTTGTGCGGGTCAAACGCGATCGAGTCGGCGCGCTCGATGCCGGCGAGCAACGGGCGCAGATCGGGAGCCAGGACGGCCGGCCCGCCATAGGCGGCGTCGACGTGCAGCCACACGCCCTGATCCGCGCACACGCCTGCGATCTCGTCGATCGGGTCGATCGCCCCGGTCGAGGTGGTGCCGGCCGTTGCCACGACCGCCATCGGCCGTACCCCGGCGGCGCGGTCGGCTGCGATGCACGCCGCGAGCGCTGACGGCACCATCCGCCGCCCCTCGTCGACGGGCAGCCTGCGCACCGCGGCGGTGCCGAGCCCGAGCGCATCTGCGGCTCGGTCGGTGACCACGTGCGTCTCCTCGGTCGCGTAGATCGCGAGCGGCGGCCCGGCCGCGATGCCGTCGCGTCGCGTATCCCAGCCGGCGGCGTGGTCGCGGGCCGCCTTCAGCCCGACCATGTTCGCCATCGCGCCACCCGAGACCAGCAGTCCGCCCGCCGTCTCCGGCATGCCGAAGCGATCACGGAACCAGCCCATCAGCGTCAGCTCGATCTCGCTCGCGGACGGCGACAGCTGCCACCCGCCGACGTTCATGTTGACGGCCGACGCGAGCATGTCGGCGACCGCCCCCGGCACCGTGCCGCTGCCGGTGACGTAGGCGAGGAACCGGGGATGGCCGCACTGGACGCCCCACTCGATGAGGACGTCCCGCACGTGATCGATCAGCTGCTCGTCACTCAGCCCCTCGGCGGGCACCGGGCGCACCACCGCGTCGCGCACGCGGCCGGCGGGCACGTCGCGCGCGATCCGCATGTCGTCCAGCCCGTCCAGGAACTCGCCGTACAGCTCGACGGCGCGCTCGGCCAGCGAGCGCATCCGCGCCGAGTCCCAGTCCAGGTCGGCGACCGGCGCGGGCCGCTGCACGGAGGTGGCGGACATGCGCCGCAGTATGGCGCAATAGACTCGGCTCGATGGAGAGGGAGCGGCGCGCCTTCCTGCGGGTGGAGACGGACATCCGCGTCACCTGCACCGAGCTGCTGCCCGACGGCGAGCGGGGCGCGCCGGCCGTGCGGACGGCGGCCAACCTGTCTGCGGGCGGGGTGAAGCTGGCGCCGGCGGAGGCGAACCCGCCGCTCGCCCGCGGATCCCGCCACTGGCTCGAGATCGAGTTCCGAACGCCCCGGTTCCTGGTCTTCACGGAGGCGGAGGTCGTGCGCGTGGATGCGGACGGGGAGGCGCTGCGGTTCGACCCGCTCGAGGAGTACACCCAGCAGCGGGTCATCC
>DATAHR010000036.1:0-10385 GCA_036263035.1 Gaiellales bacterium
CGCCCGCCTGGAGGAGCTGCTCGGCCGCGTCACCTCGGCAGGGGTCGAGATCCTGCAGCCGGCCTTCGCCGGCGGCGTCTACGAGGGCCTGCTGGTACCGGTCTACCGGGGCCGCACGATGCACCGCTTCCGCCCGGCCGAGCTGGTGATCGCGACCGGGGCGATCGAGCAGCCTCTGGTGTTCGGCAACAACGACCTGCCGGGCGTGATGCTGGGCACGGCGGCGCGGCGGCTGGTCAACCAGTTCCGCGTGATGCCCGGCGAGGAGGCCGTGGTCGTCACGTCGAGCGACGAGGGCTTCGAGGCCGCATGCGACCTGGCCGACGGCGGCGTCAACGTCGTTGCGGTCGCAGATGCCCGCCCCGACGCCGACGGCAGCCGCGTCGAGGACGCCGGCATCGAGTACCTGCCGGGGTTCCAGCCCCTGCAGGCGAAGGGCTCGAAGGCGGTCTCCGGCGTCGTCGTGACGCGGGACGGCGAGCGGCGGTCGTTTGGCTGCGATCTGCTGGTCATGGCCGGCGGCAGCGTCGGCCACACGGCGTTCGTCTCGCAGGGCGGCGGCACGATCCGCTACGACCGCGACCAGCGGCGCTACGTGCCCGACTCGCTGCCGAAGGGCATGCGCGTGGTGGGATCTGCGGCCGGGACGGCCGCAGCCGCCGGGGCGGTGCCGGCGAAGGCGCCGAAGACGTCGTGCAAGCAGATCGTCTGCTTCTGCGAGGACGTCACCACCAAGGACATCGGCCTGTCGCTGGATGAGGGCTTCCGCTCGCTGGAGCTGTCGAAGCGCTACACCACGGTGACGATGGGGCCTTGCCAGGGGCGCATGTGCCACCGCAACTCCGGCCTGGTGATCGCGGACGAGCTCGGCCTCGACCCGGACGCCCAGCGCGTGGGCGTGACAACGGCGCGGCCGCCGCACAACCCGACCACCTTCTCGCTCCTCGCCGCACGTGGCTACGAGCCCGTCAAGCGCACGTCGACCCACCACTGGCATGCCGAGCACGGCGGCAAGATGCTGTGGGCCGGCGACTGGAAGCGCCCCTACGACTACGGCGACGCCCAGGCCGAGGCGGATGCGGTGCATGAGTCGCTCGGGCTGATCGACGTGTCGACGCTGGGCAAGCTGATCGTGCGCGGGCCCGACGCCGCGGCATTCCTCGAGCGGCTGTATCCAAACCGGTTCGGAGACATGAAGCTCGCACGCGTCCGCTACGGCATCGTCTGCGGGGACGACGGCTCGATCATCGACGACGGCACCGTTGCCCGTCTGAGCGACACCGAGTACTACGTGACCACGACGTCGTCCGGCGCCGGCGGCATGGAGCAGTGGTTCACCTGGTGGAACGCGGTCTGGAAGATGGACTGCGAGATCGTCAACGTCACCTCGACGATCGCTGCCTTCAACCTGGCCGGGCCGAACGCGCGCACGGCGCTCCAGGAGCTGACCGACTTCGACCTGTCGAACGAGGCGTTCCCGTACCTGGGCGCCGGCCAGGCGCAGATCGCCGGCGTCCCGTGCCTGATCCTGCGGATCGGATTCGTGGGCGAGCTCGGGTACGAGATCCACCTGCCGTCGGCGGCGGGCGAGCACCTCTGGGAGAAGCTGATGGAGGTGGGCGAGCCCTACGCGGTCAAGCCGTTCGGCCTCGAGCCGCAGCGCGTCCTTCGCCTCGAGAAGATGCACATCATCGTCGGCCAGGACACCAATGCGGAGTCCAACCCGCTCGAGGCCGGCATGCCGTGGATCGTCAAGCTCGACAAGGAGTCCGACTGGATCGGGCGCTACGCGATCGAGTGGTACAAGGACCGCGGCGACCGCTTCGCGCTGGTCGGCTGGGAGGCCCAGAACGGCAAGGTGCCGGTCGAGGGCACGCAGGTGATCGGCGCCGACGGCGGCCCGGCCGGGCGCATCACCAGCTCCCGGTTCTCGCGCCGGCTGGGCAAGGCGATTGGGATCGCCTGGGTGCCGCTGTCCATGTCGGAGGACGGTACCGGCATCACCATCTCCGACCCGAGCGGCGCCACCATCCCTGCGACCATCACCCACAAGGCCTTCTACGACCCCGACGGAGAGAGGTTGCGTTCGTGAGCAGCGATCCGTTTGCATTCCTGTCACCCGCCGCCGCGCAGGACGTGGCACTGCGCACGCCCATGGAGCGAAGCCACCGCGCCGCCGGCGCCGAGCTGGAGGACCGCGACGGCTGGCGTGTCGCGGCGTACCCGCCGAACGGCAGCGCGTCGGCCTGGCTGGCCGACGTCTCGCATGTCGGCAAGATCGACGTGCGCGGCTCGAGCGCGAAGATCGACACCCTGACGGGCGGGAGCGAGCTCGGCCGCGCCAGCCACGTCGACGGCGTCTGGACGCTCCGGCTCTCGCCGACGCACGCGGTGGTGCTGTGCCCGTTCAGCCGCGTCGCGGAGCTTCGCGAGCGGATCAGCACGGGTGACGCCGATCTCACCGTCGTCGACATGACCTGCGGCTGGGCGGCACTGATGATCGGCGGCGAGCACGTCCGTGAGGTGTTCATGCGCTCGTCGGCGCTGGACGTGCGTCCGCACCGGTTCCCGCCCGGCGCCTGCGTGGCCGGCTCGGTCATGCGCTGCGCCTCGATCGTGCTGAACGACGAGGGGCGGTTCTGGGTGCTCTGCGGCTGGGAGTTCGGCGAGTACATGTGGGAGGCGCTGCTCGACGCGGGCGTCACCCTCGGCATCGCGCCGGTCTCGTCGTGGGTCGCGCTGGGGACGGAGGTGGCGGCATGATCGGCCTGCTCCGAAAGCACCGCTACTTCCGCGACCACGACCTGAAGTCGAGCTACGACGTCGTCATCATCGGCGCCGGGGCCCACGGGCTGGCGACGGCGTACTACCTGGCGAAGCGCCATGGCATCAAGCGCATCGCCGTCCTCGACCGCAGCTACATGGGCGCGGGGGCGTCGGGCCGCAACACCACCATCATCCGGTCGAACTATCTGACGCCTGAGGGCGCGAGGTTCTACGAGGCGAGCGTGAAGCTCTACGAGTCGCTGTCGCAGGACCTCAACTTCAACATGCTGTTCTCGCAGCATGGCCACCTGACCCTGGCCCACTCCGACCGCTCCGTCAACACGATGATGGAGCGCGCCGAGGTGAACCGGCTGGTGGGCATCGACTCGCGCGTCGTCTACCCCGACGAGATCAAGGAGCTGTGCCCGCAGCTCGACGTCAGCGACCATCCCACGTTCCCGATCCTGGCGGCGCTCTACCACCCGCCCGGCGGCGTGATCCGCCACGACGCGGTGGTGTGGGGCTACGGCAAGGAGGCCGACAAGCTCGGCGTCGAGATCCACCAGTACACCGACGTCACCGGCATCAACATCGAGAACGGCAAGGTGACGGGGGTTGAGACGAACCGCGGGACGATCAACTGCGGCACGGTGATCTCGTGCGTCGCCGGCTGGAGCACGCTGGTCTGCGACATGGCCGGCGTGCCGCTGCCCCTGACGACGCACATCCTGCAGGCCTGCGTCACGGAGCCGGTCAAGCCGCTGCTCGACAAGATCATCGTGTCGGGCACGCTCCACATCTACATCAGCCAGTCCGACCGCGGCGAGTTCGTCATGGGCTCCGAGATCGAGCCGTACTCGGGCTACTCCAACACCAGCACGTTCCGCTTCATCGAGGACCTGGCGATGCACATGATCGAGCTGCTGCCGATGCTCGGCCACGCCAAGATCCTGCGCCAGTGGACGGGGTACTGCGACGTGTCGCCGGACTACTCGCCGATCATGGGCGTCACCGAGGTGGACGGCTTCATCGTGGACGCCGGCTGGGGCACGTACGGGTTCAAGGCATCACCGATCGTCGGCTATACCATTGCCGACCTCGTCGGCACCGGGAAGACCCCCGAGCTGATCGCGCCGTTCCGCTGGGCGCGGTTCTACGAGAACGACCTCGTGTCGGAGCGCGGCGCCGCCGCCGTCTCCCACTGACATCGAAAAAGGAGCAACGGTGAAGAGCAGCCTCGAGATCGCGCAGGAAGCAACTCTCCGCCCGATCATGGACGTGGCCCGCGACATGGGGCTGGAGGAGGACGAGGTCGACCTGTACGGCAAGTACAAGGCGAAGATCGACCTGGGCGTGATCGACCGGCTCTCGGGGGCGCCGGACGCGAAGATCGTGTGCGTGTCGGCGATCACGCCGACGAAGGCGGGCGAGGGCAAGACGACGACGTCCGTCTCGCTGACGCAGGGCCTGGGCCACATCGGCAAGCGGCCGATCCTCTGCCTGCGCGAGCCGTCGCTGGGCCCGATCTTCGGCATCAAGGGCGGCGCGGCCGGCGGCGGCCTGACGCAGGTCGTGCCGATGGAGGACCTGAACCTGCACTTCACCGGCGACTTCCACGCCGTTGCCGCGGCGAACAACATGCTGGCCGCCTTCATCGACCGGCACATCTTCTACGGCAACGAGTGCCGCATCTCCCCGCACGGCGTGACCTGGCGTCGCGCGGTCGACATGAACGACCGCAACCTCCGCAACATCGTCAGCGGCCTCGGCGGCCCCACCCACGGCATCCCGCGTGAGACGGGCTTCGACATCGTCGCCGCCTCCGAGGTGATGGCGATCATGGGCATGGCGACGTCGCTGCAGGACCTGCGCAAGCGGATCGGGTCGATCACGGTTGGCTACGACGTGGACGGAAACCCGGTCACGGCGGAGCAGATGGGCTGCGCCGGCGCGATGACCGTGCTGCTGAAGGACGCTCTCAAGCCGAACCTGATCCAGACGCTCGAGGGCCAGCCGTGCTTCATGCACATCGGGCCGTTCGGCAACATCGCGCACGGCAACAGCTCGATCGTGGCCGACCTCGCCGGCCGCAAGCTGGGCGAGTACCTCATCACCGAGGCCGGCTTCGGCAGCGACCTGGGCATGGAGAAGTTCATGGACATCGTCTGCCGGGCGGGCGGGTTCCAGCCGAACGCCGTGGTGATTGTGGCGACGGCCAAGGCGCTCAAGCACCACGCCGGGCTCGAGGACGATCCGCGCAACTCGGCCGCCGACAACCTGAAGGCGATCGAGGAGGGCTCGCAGAACCTGGCGCGGCACATCCAGAACGCCAAGGAGTTCGGCGTCCCCTGCGTGGTTGCGGCCAACCGGTTCCCGGGCGACACCGACGACGAGGTCGAGCTCGTCCAGAAGCTGGCCATGGAGCACGGCGCCCACGCGGCCGTGCTGAACGAGGGCTTTTCGCGCGGCGGCGAGGGTGCGGCCGAGATGGCCGAGGCGGTCGCCGACGCCTGCGAGCAGCCCACCAGCTTCAACTTCATCTACGAGGACTCCGACCCGATCGACGTCAAGATCGAGAAGATCGCGAAGCGGATCTACCGGGCCGACGGCGTCGACTTCCTGCCCGCAGCGCGGCAGAAGATCGAGCAGTTCACGCGGGACGGCCTCACCGGCCTCTCGATCTGCATGGCGAAGACCCACCTGTCCCTTTCGGCCGATCCGGCGGTGGCAAACGCGCCGAGCGGGTTCCGCATCCCGGTCCGCGACATCCGGCCGTACACGGGCGCGGGATTCCTGACGGCGCTTTGCGGCGACATCATGCAGATGCCCGGGCTGGGGAAGACGCCGGCCGGCTTCAACGTCGATATCGACGAGAATGGCCGCACGATCGGACTCTTCTAGCGGCAAGGGCGCCGACCCGTACCTCGGCTCGACGGTCGAGGACATGCTCGAGCAGCTGGCCGCCCGCACCCCGGCACCCGGGGGCGGCGCGGCCGCTGCGCTGACCTGCGCCATGGCCGCGGGGCTGGTCGAGATGGCCACCTCGTTCGCCTCGGCGCAGGGGCTGGAGTCCGTGCACGAGCGCGCCCACAGCATCCGCGAGGAGGTATCCGGGCTGGCGTATGCCGACGGCCGGGCCTACGGCGTCGTGCTCCAGGCGCTGCGGATGGAGCCGGGCGAGGCGCGCACCCAGTCGCTCGACGATGCCGTGTCGGGAGCCATCGGCGTGCCGATGCGTGTGCTCGAGCTGGCGAGCGAGGTGGCCATCCTGGCAGCCGATGTCGCCGAGACGGGCAACAGGAACCTGGAGGGCGACGCGCTGGCGGGGTCGCTGCTCGCCGAGGCAGCGGCGCGGTCGGCGGCGACGCTGGCGCAGCTGAACGCGAGCATGCTCTCGCGCCACGCGGTGGCGGACGCGCACCTGGAGCGCCTGCGGCCGGCGCTGGCACGGGCGACGCGGGCCCGCGAGCGGGCTGTCACGGCGTACACGCACGTCTAGGGTCAGGCCGGAGGCCTGACCCTACGGCCGCATGTACTTCCGGAACCAGCCCACGATCCGCTCCATCCGGTCGACCCGCCGGTCCGGCCGCGCGCTCGACGCCATCGAGTGCGTGCTCTGCGGATAGAGCACGTATTCCACCTCGCGTCCCAGCATCCGCAGCGCGACGAACAGCTGCTCGTTGTCGGCCGGCGGGCACCGCAGATCGGCCTCGCCCTGCAGGATCAGCAGCGGCGTCGTGATGTTCGCGACGTGCTTGAGCGGCGACTGCCTCCACAGGGAGTCCACGCCCTCCTGCGTGATCGTGTCGCCCAGCCCCTCCTGGTTGTTGTACAGGTAGCCGACGTCGCAGTGGGCGTAGGCGGACACCTGGTTGGTGACCCCGTTCGACGACACGCCGGCCGCGAACCGGTCGCTGGTCGCGACCAGCCAGTTGACCATGAACCCGCCGTAGCTGTTGCCCCAGCACCCCAGCCGCTTGGGGTCGGACAGCCCCGCCTTCACCAGGTGGTCGAGCACGGCATGGCAGTCGGCGGCGTCGACGTCGCCCCAGCGGCCGTTCAGCGCCGCGATCCAGTCGCGGCCGCGGTCGTACGACCCGCGGATGTTCGCCCGCACGACCCGGTAGCCCGCGGCGGCGAGCATGTGCGAGGTGGCGTCGGCGGCGATCGGCCAGGCCCAGGTCGGGCCGCCGTGCACGTCGATGATCGTCGCAAGCCGCTTGCGCCCCGCCCCGGCCGGGGACAGCACGAACGCCTGGATCGGCCCGGCCGGCCCCTTGATCGTCAGCTCCTCCTGCGTGGGCCGCGCGCGGCCGGAGAACCACGAGTCGCCGACTTTCGTCAGCCTCCGCGGCGGCCGTCCCGCGTCCAGCGCATAGACGTCCATGCCGTCGTAGGTGCCGAGGGTCATCAGCGCCGCGACCCGGTCGCCCGCTCCCACGAGCTCCGTCGTGCAGGGGTCGAGCGCCGGGTCGACCAGCTGCTCGAGCCCGTCGTCGGTCACGCGGTGGGGAACCTCGCGACCGTTGTCCGGGATGATCGTGAGGCGCTCGTCGTTGCCGCCGCCCTGTCCGGCGAACCTATCGAGATCCGCCGTCAGCGGCGTCCCGGTTCCGTTCGCCGCCACCCGCCAGACGATCCACGGGTCCTCCGACATCGGCGTGCGCGTGGCCAGCGCAACGCAGATCAGGGTGCCGTCCGGGTCCCACGAGAAGCGGGACACCTCGCCCGCCAGCTTCGTGCGCTGGCGGACGCGCCCGCTCGCGATGTCGACGACGTAGACCTCGTGATCCTGCTCCGGGTCGGGCGCGCGGTTCGCGATGAACCCGATGGTCTTTCCGTCCGGGTGCGGCCGGACGTGGCCCGCGCGCCACGGGCCTTTCGTCAGCCGACGGGCTCGCCCACCCGTCGTGACGAGGTGAACGTGGCGTGGGTGGTCGAGCAGGCCCTCGCCGTCCATGCGCCAGTCAAGCCGCCGCAGGACGCGGGCGGTCGCCGTGGTGTCGCCGCGGTCGTCGGGGTCGGCGTCACGTTCTCCGACGAGGACGTGCGAGTCGTCGTCCGTGGCGAGCACGGCCAGCGCACGGCCGTCCGGCATCCACTCGGCCTCCAGCACGCCGCGGCGGAAGCTCGTCACCTGCTGCGCCTCGCCGCCGTCGAGCGGCAGGAGCAGCAGCTGGGGGATACCCTCGTGCTCGCGGTCGGACAGGAAGGCGATGCTGCGACCGTCCGGCGAGAACCGGGGCCGGGTGTCCGACCAGGCGCCGTAGGTCAGGCGGCGGGGCCGGCCGCCGGCGAACGCGACGGCCCAGATGCTGGAGCGGTCCTTGCCGGACACGACGGTGCGCTCGCTGTAGGCGACCTGCGAGCCGTCGGGGGAGATGTCGATGCCGCCGATCACGCGTTCACGCAGCAGGTCGGCGGGGGACAGGCGGGATAGGATGGGCTTTGGCATGGTCGGGGAGTATCTCCGGTTGCCGGAGGTGATGACGCGGTGAACGACATCGCAGCATTCCTTGGGCGATATCAGCCCTTCTCCGGCGCGGACCAGACCCAGCTCGAGCTGCTCGCCGAGGGAGCCCAGATCCTCCACCCCGACGCCGGCTCGGTGATCCTCGCCGAGGACGGCGCCGTCTCGACCGGCGTCTACGTCGTGCGGGAGGGCGCGGTTGAGCTCGTGCACGACGACGAGGTGGTGGACGTCCTCGACGTCGGTGAGGTGTTCGGCCATCCCTCGATGCTGACCGGCCGCGCGCCCGCGTTCACCGTGCGCGCGCGCGATCGCTCGGAGCTGATCCTGATCCCGGCGGAGCTGGCGGTGCCGCACATGAGCAGCGCCTTCGTGGCGGCGACGCTCCGCGCGCGCATGGTCCGCACCGGCCAGGTGGCGCATGCCCAGGCCGACGTGCGCACCGCACCCCTCGGCGATCTCGTCCACCGGCCCGCTGCCATCTGCACTCCGGAGGACACGGTGCGCGAGGCCGCCCGGCGCATGGCCGAGAAGGACGTCTCCTGCATCCTGGTCGATGTCGGCGACGGGTGGGGCGTGCTGACCGACTCCGACCTGCGGCGCAAGCTGGTGGCGGAGGGCCTGCCATACGAGACGCCGGTCTCGGAGCTGATGGTGCGGCAGGCGATGACGGTCCCGCCCGACCGGCTGGCCATCGACGCCATGATCGACATGCTGGATCTGGGCATCCACCACCTGCCGGTCGTGGACTCGCGCGGGACGCCGCTCGGCATCGTCACGGCCACCGACCTGATGTACCTCGAGGGCCGCACACCGTTCGCCGTGCGCCGCGGGATCAGCAAGGCCGAGACGCCCGACCAGGTCGTGGAGGCCGCCCGCTACCTGCCGCAGACGATCGTGGCGCTGACGCGCGCAGGCGTCAGCTCAGTGGACGCGTGCCGGGTGCTCGCGCTTTCGGGCGACACGGCGACCGGCCGGCTGCTCGAGCTTGCGTGGCAACGGCACGGGGCGCCGCCGTGCGCCTGGGCCTGGATGGCGCTCGGCAGCGTCGCCCGCCGGGAGCAGACGCTCGCCTCCGATCAGGACAATGCGTTCGCCTACGACGACCCGGGCGGCGAGGAGGTCGACGCGTTCTTCGCCGCGGTCTGCAACGAGGTGAACACCGACCTCGAGCGGTGCGGGTTCGGCGCCGACCACGCTGACGTGCTCGCCCGAAACCGGCAGTGGCGCATGAGCAGGCAGGAGTGGGAGCGCGTGCTGGCCGACTGCCTCGAGCGGCCCGACCGCTCGCACCTGATCCGCGCAGCGGTGTCGTTCGACTTCCGCCAGGTGGCGGGCGGCCTGGAGATCGTGCGGCCGCTGGTGACGATCGAACGGCAGGCGCCGGCGCACCCCGACTTCGTCGCGCGCCTTGCCCGCACCGCCACCGACTTCACGCCGCCGATCGGCCGACGGGGGCGGCTGGTCACCGACGACGACGGGCGGATCGACCTCAAGCGCCGCGGGATCATCCCGATCGTCAACCTGGCGCGGTTCCATGCCATCGCCGCCGGGGTGACGGTCTCCTCGACGCTCGAGCGGCTGACGGCCACGCAGGCCGCCGGGCAGCTCAGCGCCGAGGCGGCCTCCGAGCTGCAGGAGGTGTTCGAGCTGATCCTGCGCCTGCGGCTGGAGCAGCAGGTGGCGCAGGTGGAGCGCGGTGAGGAGCCCGGGAACCTGCTCGACCCCCGGGAACTGCCTCCGCTCACGCGCACGCAGATGGTGCAGGCCTTCCAGGTCGTGGCGCACCACCAGAAGCTGCTCGGGCGCTACGTGCCGATCGGACTTTGAATCACCCTTTACAAGCGTCCGCCCGGCATGCTTGACTAGTCGCGACACCTGTCACCAGGCATGGAAGGGGAGCACGTATGTCTGAAGTCGAATCCGGGGTTCCGGAATACGAAGGTGGTGGCCTGAGCCGGGAGACCAACTGGTGGGGCGCCTTCGTGATCGGCCTCGCCGGAACCATCCTCGTCACCGGTATCGCGCCGGTCATGGTGACATCGCTGGGCGCGGCGTCGATCCCGGTGATGGTCGTGATCACGATCACGGGCTACCTGCTCTGCCTCCTGCTGGCCGAGCTCTCGGCGATGATGCCGGAGCGCACCGG
>DATAHR010000037.1:0-9759 GCA_036263035.1 Gaiellales bacterium
CGCCGTCTGCGGATCCACCGTGCAGGCGAGCGCCGACGGCGGCCGCTACCAGATCATCGGAAGCGTTACCGGGACGCGGCGACGGCTGCGGGCCGTACTCGCGCCCGGCCACGCCTATGACATCCGCGTCCGCGCCCGCGACTGCCGGGGAGCACACGGACCGTGGCAGACGAGCCACGTGCTGGTGCGGGCGGCGTCCGGCGCGTCGGCGGTCATCTACAGCCGCGCCTGGTACACAGCGCAGGACGGCACCCGCGCGACCCCGGCGGCGGGGGCTCGAGTGTCGTTCACGTTCTCTGCAGATGCCGTCGGCATCCTCGCTATGCGGGGCTGGGCGTTCGGCACCGCCGCCGTCTACCTGGACGGCGAGCGGGTGCCCACGCTCGATCTGCATGCGGCGCATCGCGCACGCCTGGCACTGGCCTACCGGGTGGCCGTGCCTTCGGGGCGGCACACGCTGACCCTGCGCATCCTCCGCGACGGAGGGCACACCGGCGCGGCCATACGCGCGTTCGCCGTGCTCGGCTAGGCCCCGGGGCCGTAGGCGAGCACGGTGACCCCGGTGCTCGTGATCTTGATCCGCGCAGACGCGCTGTTGTTCGTGTAGCTCGCTTCGCTGACCAGATGGCGGGGATCGGCGGTGGCCGACAGCCGGTACGTGCCGTTCGGCAGCCCGGTGACGTCGATCCACTGGTAGTTGGTCGAGGCCGGGTACATGTCGCCCCAGCCGATCGACAGCCCCATGTTCACTCTCAGCGCGTCAGGGTTCCCCATGGCGCAGCTGTTACCGGTGTCGTAGACGGGCGACGACGGCGCTCCCGGCAGTGAGAGCTGGAAGGAGACGTTGTCGAAGAAGCAGAAACCGTGCTTCGCCAGCGCGCCCACCTTGGTGTTGTCCAGCCGGACGAGCCGGCCGCCCTCCATGTTCAGCGAGTGCCAGTGGTCGTGCCCGTCCCCGGCGTACTGCATCGTGATCGGCTTGGACACATCGCTGAAGGTGCCGTCGTCGTTGTAGACGCGCTGCACGACCGCGATCCGGTCGGACGTACTGGCGCGCGAGCCGCGCACCTCGAGCGCTCCCGGGCCGATGTTGACCATGGTGGCGGTGTACCGAAGCAGCCGGTGACCGGGCATCGTGGTGGTGTCGAGCCTGATCGTCGTCAGCTTCGCCATGCGGAGATCCGGCAGCACGACCTGTGCGCCCGACGCGGGCGAAGCGCCGCCGAGCAGGCACAGGAGCACCAGCGCAAGGAGCGTTCGACGTGCCACGCGGCGAGTCTACGCGGCACCACGGCAGGTGTACAGAGGCGGGCCCCACCACTCCCGTGGAGTACCGGTTCGGGGCGGTGCAGCCGCCTCCGGGGAAGTGTCAGATCTGGCGACGTTGCTCAGCCGGCCGGCCGGGGCTGCTCGTCGCCGAGCGCAGCCTTCACCTGGGGGGCGAACCGCTGCAGCAGCAGCGCTGCCAGGAGCAGCACGGATCCGGTCGCGATGAACGACACGGCGCGCGCCATCGCGGTGAGGAACGTCAGGTCGTAGAGGAAGAGCTTTCCCAGCGCGACGAAGAGCAGCGCGATGCCGCCCGCACGCAGCGCCCTGCGCTCACCGCCAAGCGACAGGATCACCAGCGCCAGTCCGACCAGCACCCAGGCCACCGACACCAGCACCTGTCCCTGCTGGAAGTGGTCGTGAACCGATTCGGCGATACCCGGGTCTGCGACCAGCTGCTCGGCCCCGAGGATGGCAGCCGAGAGCGTCCACAGCGCCGAGGCACCCGCGAGGTAGACGAGCAGCGTCGCCACCTGGAACCGGCCGACGAGCCAGCGGACGCGGCGCGAGCGGTCACGCGCGGCGCCCGCAGCGGCGAACAGGGCGACGCTGGATGCAACCGCGGCCGCGAGGCCGCTTGCCGGCGTGTGGCCGGTCTGGAACAGCATCCGCGGCGTCTCGTACCCGCCGAGGACGATGGCGGAGACGCCCAGCGCGCTGAGGGCCGCCATCTCGGCGATCACCGGCCGGGCCAGGCGGGTGCGTACCGCCGACGGCCAGGCGAGCTCGAGGCCGCTCCACCCGATCGACATGAGCGCGATCGCGACCAGCGGGTACTGCCCCGGCAGGAGCATGCACGCCAGCTGGGCGGCGAGCAGGAACGGCGCCCAGAGCGCGTAGGAGCGGGGATACGGATCGAGCAGCGCCGACGCGAAGACGGCGGTGCCGATGCATGCGATCAAGATGCTGGGCCAACCGGTGGTGGTCCCGTGATCGACGATGGCGTTCAGCGATCTGTCATACGACCACGCGGCGATCAGGCCGAGGCCGAGGCTTCCGGCCGAGGCGGCGAGCAGCGGATAGTGCCGCAGCTGCCGGCGGAGCACCGGCACGTGCACGGCGGCGGCCAGCAGGGTGCCGGTCGCGAGCCACGCCCACATCACGTAGGGCGGCTCGAGCGCCTCCGCCAGGAGATAGGCGAACGTGGCGACGGGAAGCAGGAGCGCGTACTCCACCTCGGGTCTCACCGGCCGGCGAACCGACCAGGCGAGCACAGCCGCCGAGACGGTGAGGGCCGCCAGCGGCAGGAGACCGTTGCCGGCACCAACCCCGACCCAGCCGGCCTGCGTCAGATCGTCGAGCGGCGCAGCCACCACCATCGCGACGATCAGCCCCGTCAGCCACCAGCCACAGCCGATCACGATGGCGACCTCGTCCTGCAGCCAGGAGAGCATCCAGCCCGACCGGCGGTAGGCCAGGAGCCCGGCCGCCATACCCGCCAGTGCGACCGTCGCCCAGGTGCCGTCGAGCGCCCACAGCGGGAGGTACCCGAGCGCGATCGCGGGCACGGCCCAGATCACAGCTCGTTCGGGGCCGGCGATCCGGCGAAGCCCGTAGGCGTACACGATGCCCGCTGCGGTGACGGCGAGGATCGCCAGTGAGCCCTGCCACGACCCATCGCCGAGGTTCGGAAGGCGCTCGGGCGACGGGGAGACGACGGTCAGGGCGCTCAGCGTCGCCAGTGCCAGGTAGACGCCGGCGGCGACCATCAGTCGCACCTGCCGCACGGCGGAGCGCCGTGCGATCCGCTCAGCAGCCGCCACCAGCAGGGCGGACTGCGCTGCCCACACGGACGGGAGCGCCGCGCCTCCCAGAAGGAGGCCGGTCGCAGCGGCGACCAGCGTCAGCGAGAAGGCGGCAAGGACATCGGTGAGATCGTCGTGACGGCGGCGCACGGCGTAGGGCACCGACGCGGCAAGGGCCCAGGTGGCCGCCACGCCGAGCAGCGTCAGGCCCGCGAGCGAGTGGCCGTCCACGGTGCGCGAGCCCGCGAAGAGGAACGTGCCTGCGATCGAGAGGGTGAACGAGCTGGCCGCGATCAGCCAGCCGAGCGGGGTGATCCCCTCGATCGGCCGCAGCAGCTCGACCAGGAACAGCAGGCACAGGAAGAGCACGACGACGACGGCCGTCGCCACGACCGGCGCGCCGAAGCCGATGCTGCCCGACTCGTGGATGAGCAGCGCGGCGTCCTCGGCCGTCGCGATCAGCCAGGCGCTTGCGGTGAGGTACTGCCAGCGGAACCGGACGTAGAGCGGAAGCGTGGCGGCCAGCATGACGGCGGCGTAGAGCACCGCGTACGCGGTGAAGTCGTCCGCGGAGGGCGCGAGGGCATCTCCACCGCCGCCGACCAGCACGGGGGCGAGCATCGCCGCAGAGACCCCGAACACCGCCAACGGCTCCTGGCCGAACCGGATGGCGACGATCACCGCGAGGGCGGCAATCGCAGCGGCAAGCCCGGACGCGCCGGCGGCGCCGACGTAGCCATACAGCGACGCGGCTGCCCACAGCGTCGCGTAGAGGCCAGCGATGCCGGCGCCCGCGGCGGCGAGGATGGCGTCTGCCCGCCAGCTGCGGCGGTCGAGCTCGAGCGCCACGCCCAGCAGGGCGGCCGAGACGACCACACCGATGCCCAGGCGCATGGGCGGCGTTACCCAGCCGCGGCTGGCGGCGAGCACGAACAGCAGCACCACGCCGAGCACCGTCGCAACGGCTCCCGCCCAGGCGAGCGTGCGAGCGGTGAACACCCGCGCAGCGACCTTGCCCCAGTCGATCGGCTCGCGAGCCGGGGGCCGGACGTAGACCGGGCGAGGAGCGACGACCGGCCGCGGCGCGGATACGGCGGGCTGCGGTGGAACCGCGGCAGGCCGTTGCGGCGCCTGCGGTGCGGCGGCCGGCGCTGGTGCTTCACGTGGCGCTGTGCTTGCAGCGCGCTCGCCCATGGCGGCGACCGTCTGCTCCAGCGTCCAGACGCGGGCGGTCAGCCGGGCGATCTCGGCTTCGAGCTGGGCGGGTGTGGGGCCCTGATCAGACATCGCTCACTCCTGATATATCATTCATGCTATAGATCGTCAAGTAGCGCATGAGACGATCATGCGTCCGCCGGGCCGCTGGGCGCATCGGGGGAACCCCTATGGCGGAGGGGTTAGGCGGCGACCTTGTAGCTCTGCCCCAGGATCCAGAGGCCGAGCACGGTGTAGCCGATCATGAGGGCGATCAGCGGGGCCTGCGCGCGGATAGCAGCCCGGTGGCGCGGCGCCGTCGACACGGCGATCCGGTGCGCCGCCAGGATGGCGACGATGTGGCCGGCAACGATCAGCCCCACCTGGAGCGCCCAGACCAGGCCGGCCGGATAGCCGGTCCAGATGCCGAGATCCGGGACCCAATCGGTCTCCATCGGATCGAGGATCACCTTCCACGTGAGCTGGCCGTAGGCGACCAGGTACAGCAGGTAGTGCGCCGCGAAGTAGACGGCGACGATCGGCAGCAGCGTGGGCGCATAGCGGTCGGCGGCGGCCCTCGTCGACGTGCCCGTGCGCCGGCCGGTCAGCCACGCGACGACGACGAACGCCAGGAGCAGCGGGACCATGCAGACGACCATGGTCACGGTCGAGAGCTCCGTGATGCCGAGCCCACCGCCGGTGTGGCGGTCGATCCAGAGGAACAGCCGGTTGGACTGCTCGGTCTCGGAGAAGCCGTCGAACAGCACGAGCGTGAGCAGCACGAGGATGAAGGCCGCACCCCCCGGCAGCAGCGCAGTGTCGCGCCAGGCACCGGCGAGGAGCCCCCGCCACCTGATGCCGCGCCTTGCCGGTGGCGCGGCAAGCCAGCACTCGGGACACCCCACCACCTCGCCGTGGCCGCCCTCGTGCAGCTCGCCGGGGCACTCCTGCGGCGTCCCTGTGGCATACCACTCGAGCGGCGACACGCGCCCGAGCAGGCGGGAGAAGACCGTGAACAGGTCGCCACGGCTGAGCCAGACGCTCGACCCGAACAGCGCCATGCCCACGACCTGGCCGGCGATGTAGAGCACGATCACGGCCGCGAGCACGTCCGGCTGGCTGCCCTTCGACCAGGCCAGCTCCATCCAGCCCCAGACCAGCAGCAGCGCAACGCTCGGCCACTGGCCCAGCCGCTCGGGGCAGGCGAACGGCACCTCGCCGACCACGCGGTCGATCAGCCCGCCGATCAGGCGCAGAGGGTTGATCAGGTCCCACACCGGACCGGCGACAGCCGAGACCAGCCCAAGGCCCACCCAGAAGTCGACCCAGACGAGCAGCGTGGCCGGGTTCGAGCTAAACGCCTGCTCGCCGAGCAGGCCGGCCACGATCACCTCGATCAGCAGCACGCCGACGACGGCGCGGATGCCATTCAGCAGCCAGGTGTGCGGGCGGTGGTAGAGGTTGCGGCCAGGCCGGACGTCGAGCGACGTGCCGAACATGGTGGCCGCCGGCACGGACACCGCCACCGCGAGGGCGCCGCCAACGACATAGAGCCAGAGCGGAAGCGGGAACTGGTAGTCGACCGATCCGACGGCGTGCGCCCCGGCGATGTCGGGCACCGCCAACGCGGCCCCGGCGAGAGCGACGATGAGCAGCGCGGCGGTAGCCGTTCGTCGACGGAGCGCTGGCATCTCGGGCGGATGATAGTCAGCCCAACCCTCGAATCAGAGGACGTTCCCCATATCGTTGGGGGTGGCTACCGCGAAGCGGGGATGGCGTCAACTGACGGGCCGAAGCATGCTTCCGGGCATCGCTACCGTGACTGCAGCCGAGCTCGATCACGACCAGGCGCTCGCCGCCTTCGAGCTTGAGCGCGCCGCCCGGTCGCTGCTCGCGGAGCGGATGCACGACGGCCTGGTGCAGAACGTCGCGGCGGCCCTGCTGCTGCTCGCAACCGTGCAGACGGACGACGCCAGCGCAGACAGGTTCCAGCGCGGGATCGACATCCTGCGCGCCGCGTTCACGTCGGGCCGCCGGGACGTGCTGGGCTCGATGGATCCGCTCGACCGGCCGCTGTCGTTCACGCTGCCGTTGCTGCTCGAGGGAACGGGCGCGGGCGGTTCGGTCACGGCCCCCGACCGCCGTTTTCCGCGCGACCTGGAGATCGCCGTCTTCCACGGGGTGCAGGACGCCCTGCATTGGGGCTGCGGCCCGCGGCCGGTACGCGTGCGGGTCTCCCTCGGCGACGACGCGGTGGTTGCCGGCGTGCGAGCGGACATCGGCCGGCTCGACCAGCTGGTGGCGGGCCTCGATCTCCGCATGCGGCTGCTGGGCGGATCAGCGCGGGCGCTGACGCGCGACCGCGGCGTCGTGATGCGTCTGCCGATGAATCACTCGGTGTAGCGCGGCGGCACGTCCGAGCCGGGCTCCTGCCCGTCGACCGACGTCGCCGCCACCCCGCGCTGCTCGAAGCTGCGCTGCCGCACCGGCGCGTCGACCACCTCGGCGCTGGGCGCCCCGGCGAGCACCCACCCGATCACCGTGCCGGCGATCGCGAGCAGCGCCGGCAGGCCGATCACCCAGACCCACGGGTCGTTGTTGTCGCCGGTGTACCTGTTGGAGTCGAGCAGCGCCACCAGCGCCCCACCGATGACCAGGCCGACGAGTGTGCCGGCCAGAATGGTGAGCAGGCGACGCCGCTTCCGCGGCGGGCTGTCCGAGACGATCGGCGCGCCCTTGTGCGAGTCGGCGCGGCGGACATCAAGCTGGTCATGGGTGCTCATGGCCGGTCCCTACCCTCGCGGTGTCCGGCCAAACATGCTCATGCGCGGTCGATGCGGCAGGCGTAGCAGCCGGGGCCCGCAAAGTGCGCGAAGACGTAGGCAGTCCGCTCGTCAGCCAGCATCGCGGCCGCCTCCCGCTCCACCTCACTGCCCTCGATGACCGCCGTGCCCGTGATCATGTGCCTGTCGTCGTATCCGCGAAGGGACAGGCGGCGGGTTGCCAGGATCTCCGGTACCTGGCCGGCCGGCTCACGCCCGGCACAGGCATCGCGATGGATGTAGACAGGGCTGCGGGCCGCGTACGGGCTCTCGGCGGACGGCGGCTGCACCGAGAGCAGCAGCACCTGCTCGGCGGCGGGCTCCTCGCTCAGGCAGCAGCGAACGGGGAACGAGCCGCCGTCGTCCTCGGGCAGCACGGCGGTTCCTGCATTCAGCGACGCTGCCCGGGCCTCGGCGACGAGCGTTGGCGGCAGCGGGGAGAAGCGAAGCGATGGCATGACGAGCTCCTTGGCAGGGGACGCTCGTACAACGGCCTCGGCGCCCCCGCCGTGAGAAGGACGTCAGCGGCGATCCGTGCGACGACGCCGCTTGTTGCCGCGCATCGACCGCGCGGCGCGGCGCACGAGATCGCGCGGTGTCTCGCCCGGCCGGCCCTCCACCACGCCCACCGAGACCCCGCCGCTGATCTCCCCCACGCGCCGGTGCAGCGGCTGGCGGCGGAACCGGCGGAGGATCCGCTTCGCCTGGCGTCGCGCCTGCTTCTCGGTCACGTCGGGCAGGATGACGACGAACTCGTCGCCGCCCATCCGGGCGGCCACCGTGCCCTCGTCCACCGCCTCGGTGATGGATCGGGCGAGCGCCGCGATCAGGTGATCGCCCTGCTGGTAGCCGAGCTCGTCGTTGACTTCCTTCAGGCCATCGACATCCAGGAGCAGGAGGCAGACGTCCACGCCGCTGCGGCAGATGCGGTCGAGCTCATTGTCCAGTGCACGACGGTTCGCGAGGCCCGTCAGCTGATCCGTCAACGCTGCCCGGCGCAGTTCCTCGGCCTCGAGCCGCGCGTAGAGGAGCGGCGCGACGACATCGGCGAAGCTGCGCAGCTGGGCGCGCTCCTGCGCGCGGATCCAGCGGCCACCCGGCCGTCCCACGACCAGCTCGCCGAGCCGCACGCCGCCGTGGCGGAGCGGGATGCGCACCTCCGTGCCTCGCGGCCGGATGTCCAGCATCGCGATCGTGTCCTCATCGTCCTGCGGGGCGAGCGGCTCGTCGAACACGCGCCCCGCCAGCCGGCGCGGATCGAACCCGTCCATCGAGACGGCGACATCGGGCACGAGCTCCTCGGCGCCGTCGCAGATCGCCTCGGGAAGGAGCCGGAGCCGCGGCTCGTCGAACACCTCGGCGAGGATCACGGGCAGCGCGGATTCGAAGGCGCGCTGCGCCTCCTCATTCCACGCATCATCGTCTGCAGGTACGGCCGCGACGGAGCCACGCACGGTCATGCCTCGACTGTACGTGTCAACCGGGTGATTCGCGCTCACCCGATTGAGGGAGGTCCGTTAGTCGCGGTCGCGCAGGTGGTCGGCCGCAAGCCGGATGCGGTCACGGAGCCGGAGCTGCTGCGTGTCCTCCCCCACGTCCCCGCGATCGATCGGGTCGAGGGTCATGCCGACGGGCTGCTCATCCAGGTCGAACTCCGGCTCGGACAGCGGCTCGGGAGCCTGGCGGGCGAAGTGGAGCTGCCGCTCCAGCTCGTCGATGCGGTCGAGCAGCATCGAGATTGCACGGCCCATCGCCCGACGCTCGGGATCCTCGACCGTCGACAGCTGCTGCGCCCAGCGCCGCAGTTCACGCTGCTCCCCCACGTTCATCGCGCCAAGTGTACGCCACGAACGTGGGAAAGCAGGCTGTTGTTCCCTCAGCGCCCGTCCACCGTGAGCTCGACCATCGCGAAGTTGGTGGCATCGTCGCCCAGCTCGGAGATGGCAGATCGGCCCCGTCGCCCAGCGCGCCGGCGTACTCAAGGCCGGGCACCGGGATGTCGGCGGTCTGCCATGTCCCCGTGTTGGTCTTGGTGAAGGTCACGGACTGAGCCAGCCCGGTGCCCCATGCGACCTGCATGGCCCGTCGTGACCCCGCTTGCCGAGCGGCATCCGTCAGCCCGCGCGGAGGACGCGCTCCCAGTTCGCAAAGCGGGGCCTGCTCGTCATTCCCGCGCGTTCGTACACGCGCGTCGCACCGGTGGTCGACTCGCTGTCCACGAACAGCATGACGCCGGCCCGCCCGCGCTCGTAGAACTGGGCGAAGCTCCGGCGGAGCAGCGACTGGCCGATGCCGCGCCCGCGCTCGGCGCGGCGCACGCCGAACAGCTCGATGTAGCCGAGCGTCGGATCCTCGTCGGCGGCCGGTAGCCCGAGCAGCGCACCGACAACCTCGCCGTCGCGTCGGGCGACGTGCCACAGAGAGGGGTCGTGCAGCTCGACGACGGTGACGTGGGTGTGCAGCCACACGTCCAGCGGCTCCAGTCCATCGCCGTAGTGATCTTCGAACGCCTCCGCCAGACAGTCGTACACATCGCCCTCACGGCCAGGTGCGATCACCCCGAACTCGATCCCGGGCACGTCGTCTGCGGGCGGTGGCGGCCCGTCGAACCACCGCTTCATCACCCAGAAGACGCGGCGCTGCTCGAACCCATGCCCGGCCAGCAGCCG
>DATAHR010000038.1:0-30512 GCA_036263035.1 Gaiellales bacterium
GTCCTTCTGCTGGGCGAAGAACAGCTCCGGCTCGTAGGAGATGCCGAGGTCGGTGCGCCCGGCCGCGACGTACTTGATCGGATCCGACACGTCGGTTGGCTGATGCGGCGTCACATCGAGCCCGCGGCCGGCGAACAGCCCGCGGTCGATGGCGGTGTAGAGCCCGACGTGATCCGGGTTCGGATACCAGTCCAGCTGGAGCGAGACGGCCCGCGTGCCGCCGGCCCCGGTCGAGGCGCCCGCGGTGCCGCAGCCGGCGGCCGCGAGGAGGAGCAGGAGGAGAAACGAACGTCGCATGCTTGCATCCCTTCGCCGGCATGATCCGGATCAGGTTCGACGGGTCGGCGCACTGTTGCGCCCTCTCAGCCCCGGACGGGGCTCCCCGGCAAACGGTTACGGCCTCAGCTTACCGCTCGCGCGCCCAGGGCACCGCGACCCGCTCCAGCACCACGACGGCTGCGAACAGCCCCAGCGCGAGGCATGCCAGCAGAACGACCGCCGCTCCCACGAGGCCCGTGTCCAGCTGGTCGTGCATCGAGTCGGCGAGGCCGCCCGAGCCGCCGGCGTACTCCGCGAACAGGGCGGCGATCGCCGCGTACGCGGCCGCGATGCGCGCGCCGCTGAAGATGCGCGGCGCCGCCCACGGCAGCTCGACGCGCCAGAAGATCGAGCGGGGCGAGGCGTTCAGTGTCCGCATCGTGCGGCGCAGATCGCCGGGGGCCGACGCGAACCCGTCCAGCGCATTGACCGTGATCGGCAGGAAGCAGACCAGGGCGATGATCACCACCTTCGGGGCGAGCCCGAAACCGAGCCCGATCACCAGCAGCGGTGCGATCGCGACCACCGGAACGCTCTGGGAGGCGACCAGCAGCGGGTAGACGGCACCACGCAGCCAGCCGACCCGCTGCAGCAGGATCGCGGCGGCCAGGCCCGCAGCCACGGCGGCCGCGTAGCCGACCAGCATCTCGCGCAGCGTGACGAGCGTCTCGGACGCGAGCGTCGATCGGCCATCCCAGAGCGCCCTGCCGATGTCGGTGGGGGCGGGGGCGACGTAGTCCGGGACGCCGCGCAGGTCGATCCAGGCCTGCCAGGCGGCGATGATGATGACCAGTGCGGGGATCCATGCCAGGCGCCTCACGAGCGCAGCGCCTCCAGCACGTCGTCGCGGGTCAGGTCGGCAGCCGCGGCCGCCAGCACGACGTGGCCGGGACGCCCCGAGAGCACTGCGATCCGTGGGCACGTCCGCAGCGCCTCGTCGACATCATGGGTGACCATGATCGCCGATCGCGGCTCCTGGTCGAGCGCATCCACCAGCCAGGCCTGCAGCTCCTCGCGGGTCAGGGCGTCGAGCGAGGCGAACGGTTCGTCCAACAGCAGCACGCCCTTGCCGGCCAGCAGCGTCCGCAGGAACGCGACCCGCTGGCGCATGCCGCCCGAGAGCCGGCGCGGCGGCGTGTCCTCGAATCCGGCCAGGCCGAAGCGGGCGAAGAGCGGCCGGGCCGCATCGCGGGCATCCCGGCGGCTGACCCCGGCGTTCACCAGCGGCAGCGCGGCGTTGTCGAGTGCGCTTCGCCACGGCAGCAGCAGGTCGTCCTGCGGCATCAGCGCGCAGCGTGCGAGCCGTTCGCCGGCCGGTTCCTCGCCGCCCACGGCGATGCGCCCGGCGCGCGGCTGCTCGAGCCCGGCCACATGCGCCAGCAGCGTCGACTTCCCGCACCCGCTAGGCCAGATCACGGCCAGGCGGCCGCCGGCCGGCACCTCGAGCGACACGCCGGCCAGCACCGGCAGCTCGCCGTAGCCGTGGCTGACGTCCACGATCGAGATCGCCGCGCCGGCCATGGTCGCGATCACGGCGAGCCGGCCACCACCGGGTTCTCGACATGGCCGACGGCCTCGACCTCGCAGCGAACGACGTCCCCCGGCCGCAGGAACACGGGCGGATCGCGGAACGCCCCGACGCCGGACGGCGTGCCGGTCGCGATCAGGTCGCCCGGCTCGAGCGTGAATGCGGCCGAGAGGTGGGCGACCAGGCGCGGGATCCGGTGGATCATCGCGCCGGTGTTCGAGTCCTGCATCAGCTGGTCGTTCACAAGGCAGCGGATGGCCAGTGCGTGCGGATCGGCGATCTCATCCACGGTCACCAGTTCGGGCGAGAGCGGCGCGAAGGTGTCGAGGCTCTTGGCACGAGTCCACTGACCGTCGCCGCGCTGCAGGTCCCGCGCGGACACGTCATTCATGACGGTGTAGGCGGCGATCACGCCCCAGGCGTCGGATTCCGGGACGTCCTTGCAGCGCCGGCCGACGACGGCGACGAGCTCGGCCTCCCAGTCCACGCTATCGCTGATGGCCGGCAGGCGGATGGCATCGCCTTCGGTGATCAGGGCCGAGGAGTATTTCGCGAAGACCAGCGGTGCCTCCGGCGCCTCCGCCCCCTGCTCTGCGGCGTGCTCCCGGTAGTTGCGGCCGATGCACATGATCTTGCCCGGGTCGGGAACGGCCGGGAGCGGGCGGATACCGCTCCGCGGGTGCTCGGCGACCGGGCGGACGGTGCGCGCGCCGCACGCGAGCAGCTCGCGCATTGAGAGGCCGGTGTCGCGGACGAGCTCGCCGTCGCAGATCCCAGCACGGGCCGGGCCGTCGTCGATGCTGAAGCTGATCAGGCGCACGGCCTGCACCATACCGGCCGTCCCGCGCTGATCATCTAATCGCGGGAGACGAGGTACAGCACGGCCAGCTGGTAGATCGAGGCCAGTGCGGCGACCACGTACGTGAGCGCTGCGGCGCGCAGCACCCTGCGCGCCACCGGCACCTCGGCCGGCATCAGGATGCCCTGGGAGGTCATCATCGAGAGCGCCCGGCGGCTGGCACCGATCTCCACCGGGAGCGTGACGATGCTGAAGGCGACGACTGCGAGGAACAGCGCGGCGGCGATTTTGATGAGTCCCGCGGACCCCGCAACGGCACCGAGGAAGAACACGCCCATCCACCACTGCGACGCCAGGCTGAAGGCGGGCACCAGGGCCGAGCGCAGACGGAACGAGGCGTCGCCCTTTGCGTCCTGAAAGGCGTGGCCCGTCTCGTGCGCGGCAACCGCGACGGCGGCCACCGAGTCGGAGGTGCCCACCGGCTGGCTGAGCCGCATCACCTTCGCCCGCGGGTCGTAGTGGTCGGAGAGCTGGCCCGGGATCAGTTCGATGCCGACGTTGAGGCCGCCCGAATCGAGCAGGCGGCGCGAGACCTCGGCGCCCGTCAGGCCCGACGACGTGCGCACCTTGGACGCCTCGGCGAACTGGCGCTTCACCCACTGGTGGGCCGCGAGGCCGACGAGCAGCGGAGGGATGGCCAGCAAGAGGTAGGTGTACATGTCTGCAAGGGTAGCGGTGCTCCCCAGACAGACCCGTACCCGTCACATCGCTCGCTAATCTTCTCCGGTGGCCGATATCGCCGAGATCGAGCAGCTCATCCGCACGGCCCTGCCGGGGTCCGAGGTGAGCGTGCAGGACATGGCGGGCGGCGACCATCTGTACGCACACGTGCGCGCGCCACAGTTCAGCGGCCTTCCCCTGATCGAGCAGCACCGCCTGGTCAACTCGGCGGTCGACCACCTGCTCGGCCCCGGGCGGCCGATTCACGCGCTCAAGATCAAGACGGAGGCATCGCAATGATCATCACCGAGGAGGAGATCCGGCAGGAGGTGCTCGGCGCCATCGAGCAGAACCGGATCATGCTGTTCATGAAGGGCACGCCCGAGATGCCGCGCTGCGGCTTCTCGATGCAGACGGTCGCCTGCCTGAACGACGCCGGCGCGAACTTCGCAGCAATGGACATCCTGCCCGACCCGCGCATCCGCCAGGTGCTCTCGGAGCACTCCGGCTGGCCCACCATCCCGCAGCTGTTCATCGACGGACAGCTGGTCGGCGGATGCGACATCGTCACCGAGCTGCACGAGACCGGCCAGCTCAAGGAGATGGTTGGCGCCCAGCAGGCGTAGGGGTAGCGCCGCCGTTGTCGGCGGAGGCGTGATCGGGCTGTCCGCCGCGCGGGCCCTGCGGCTCGACGGCTTCGACGTCACGGTCTACGAGCAGCACCGGGTGGGCACGCCGCGTGGCAGCTCGCCCGGCCGCTCCCGCATCTACCGCACCAGCTACCGGGTCGACGACTACGTCCGCCTCGGCCGGCGTGCCATCGAGGAGTGGCAGCGGGTCGACCCCTCGCTCCTGCTGCCGAACGGGCTGATGGAGTACGGCGCGGGCGTCGAGCTCCACGCGCAGGCGCTGGAGCGCTGCGGCGAGCCGTACGAGTGGCTGGAGCCGCACGAGGCGGAGCGGCTGTTCCCGGAGGCGCGGTTCACCGAGCCGGTGCTGTGGACGAGCGACGCGGGCGCGGTGCTGGCCGATGACGCGCTGCGGCGGCTGCGTGAGGGCGTGACCGTCGTCGAGGGGACGCGCATCGACGACCCGCGCGAGCTGGAGGCCGACGTCGTCGTGGCCTGCCCCGGGTCGTGGCTGTCGCGGCTCTTCGGCCTGCCGGTGCACGCGCAGATCGAGCAGGTGTGCTTCTTCGCCGGCGCCCCCGATACGCGGCCGTCGCTGGTTGATCACGGCGGGCCGGACGGGAAGTTCTGGTACGGCCTGGTGTCGCCCGGGGTCGGCTACAAGATCGCCCGCGACGGCGCGCGGCCCGACCCGTTCGACCCCGACCGCCCCGACCGGCCGGTGCTCGACGAGCTGGCCGACGAGCTGAGCCGCCACGTGGCGGAGGCGTTCCCGGGGCTCGATCCGGCGCCGGTGCACCGCGAGGCCTGCCTGTACACGATGAGCCCCGACGGTGACTTCATCCTCGACACCATCGACGGCGTCGTCGTCTGTGGAGGCGACAGCGGCCATGCGTTCAAGTTCGGGCCGCTGCTCGGGCGGTTCTGCGCCGACCTCGCGCAGGGACGCGAGCTGCCGTCGGAGTGCGCGCGCTTCCGTGCCGACCGATTCGCGAGCACGCCGGCATGATGAGGGACGCCACGGCGATCGCCGAGGCTGTGCGCTCCCGCGAGGTCTCGGCCGCCGAGGTCGCGCGCGAGCATCTCGACCGCGCGAGGAACGACGAGCTCGGCGCCGTCTGGCTGGTGACCGAGGAGCGGGCCCTGCGGGAGGCGCAGGCCGTGGACGACGCGATCGCGCGCGGCGCTGATCCCGGCCCGCTGGCCGGCGTACCGGTCGGGTGGAAGGACCTGATCGACACCGGCGGCACCCGCACGACGTACGGCAGCGCCATCTACCGCGACAACGTGCCCGACCGGGACGCCGACGTGGTCGCGCTGCTGGCAGCCGCCGGCGCCGTCTGCATCGGCAAGCTCAGCACCCACGAGCTGGCGTGGGGCACGACCTCGGACAATCCCTGGTACGGCACCTGCCGGAACCCGCACGACCCGAGCCGGGTTCCCGGCGGGTCGAGCGGGGGCTCCGGTGCTGCCGTCGCCGCGGGCACCGTTGCGCTCGCGCCGGGAACCGACACCGGCGGCTCCATCCGCTGCCCGGCGTCGGTCTGCGGCATTGTCGGCGTGAAGCCGACGTTCGGGCGCGTCAGCCTCGCCGGCATCAAACCGCTGTGCCCGTCGCTCGACCACTGCGGACCGATGGCGCGCTCGGTGCGGGATGCGGCCGCTGCACTGGAGGTGCTCGCCGGACCCTCGCCGCGCGATCCGCGCACCCAGCCGATGCCGGTACCGCGGTACCGCGACGCGCTCACGGCGGGCGTCCGCGGTCGCACGGTCGGCGTCGCCGAGCGGTTCTTCTTCGAGCACACCGACCCACGGCTGGCTGCGATCGTTCGGGCTGCAGTCGGCGAGCTGGAGCGGGCCGGTGCCCGGCTGGTGGAGATCGACATGGGGTGGCCGGTGCCGGGGATGGAGGACGACAACTTCTACATGGCCGAGGAGGCCGGAGCCGTGTGGGAGCACTGGCCGCAGCGGCGGGCCGAGCTCGGCCCCGACGTGGTCGCCGAGATGAAGCGGGCCGACGACCTGACCGGCCGGCAGGCCGGGCACATCATGTTCATCCGGCTGGACTACCAGTCGCGGATGCTGCAGAAGATGCACGACGAGGGCATCGATCTCGTGGTGTCGCCGACCGAGCCGATGACCCCGCCGCACATCGGCACCCTCACGGTGCCGTTCGCCGGCGCGGCGGACGTCAACGTGACGACGGTGATGTGCGGCCTCACCGGCCCGTTCAACGCGCTCGGGTGGCCGGCCGTCTCCGTGCCGTGCGGCCGCGACAGCGAGGGGATGCCGGTCGGGCTGCAGATCGCGGGCCGGCCGTGGCGCGAGGAGGATTGCCTGGCCGCCGCCGCTGTGGTCGAGGCCGCGGTCGGCCCCGTGCCCGTTCGGGCGGCCTGAGCCTCAGCGCGCCGCGGCGCCCGCAGCGAACTGCGGCAGCCGCTCGTGGCCGCACGGGCCGTTGCGCCTGAGCGTCATCCGGGCCCCGGCCGGCTCGACGATCACGGTGGCAAGCGTGCGCCAGCGGTCGCCGAACGGCGCGCCGGGCGCCGGGTGGCAGCAGATCCCGCCCGGGCCGCCGCCCCGGTGGCTGTCCATCGCCGCGACGATCGCGTCCGCGTCCACCTCGCCGTCTGGGATCCGGGCCATCGAGCGGTGGGCGTGATCGAGGCGAAGCACCGTGTTCGGCGCCTCGCGCACCGCCGTGTCCCCCGACCGTCCGGGCTGCTCCAGGAAGTGGTTCGTGTGCACCAGCACGCCGCGAAGGTCGGGCGTGACGAAACCGGGCCCGGCCGGAGACAGCTCCACGGTGCAGACCACGCCGCCGTCGCCATCAGGCGCAACGATCGTGACCGAGCTCGACGCCGACATCGGCGCGTTCGCCAGCATGGTGATCGCATCGACGCCGTTGGGGCTGCGGTCGAGCACCGCCCGGTTGAGGACGTGGACGGGAACGCCGAGCGGAGGCCCGTCCTGCGCGTGGCCGAGGATGTTCATCAGCAGGCCGACGCCCGCGCTCGAGACGCCCAGCTTGGCAACGATGCCGGCCTCGGTCATCGTGTCGACGCGCCGGCCGTCGGCGTGGTCGATTCGCCAGTGCATCCACCCGTCCGCCAGCTCGTCGTGCCAGTCCCATGTCTGCACGCCGATCGGGTCACCGCTGCGCGTGACAGTGCCCATGCACGCGATCACCGAGCACTCGTGCCCTCCCGCGGCGAGCAGCTCGGTGCGCGCGTTGAGCGCGGCGATCTCCTCCGTCGCGCGCCCGCTTCCGCGGGCGATGCCCTCGATCTCCTCGGCCAGCTCCGGCGCGAAGCCACCGATCCGGTCGAACGCCTCGGCTCCGAAGCGGCGCGTGTCGTCTTCCGAGAGGCCAGCGGTCACCTCGAACAGCCGCGCGTAGATCGCCCAGTTCGAGGCGATCCTGTCGGCCTGCGCCGCACCGAGGCCGTGCCCGCGGTCGCCCGGCTGGGCTTCGGTGGAGTGGTGGAACGGGATGTCCACGCCGACAGGATATCCCGCCTTTATCCTTGCTCGATGCGTGCGCTGATCGGTGTCGACGTGGGCGGGACGTTCACGGATGTCGCCCTCGTCCACGACGGCCGGCTGACCGCTGCCAAGGTGCCGACGACGGTGGACGACCAGTCGCGCGGGGTGGTGGAGGCAATCGACCTGGCCCTGGAGCGCGCGGGCCTGCGCGTGCGCGACGTCGGCCACGTCGGGCACGGCACGACGGTTGCCACCAATGCCCTGCTCGAGCGGCGGGGCGCGCCGACCGGCTTCGTGACGACGGCGGGCTTCGGCGACCTGCTGGCGCTTCGCCGCCAGACACGGGCCGAGCTCTACCGGCCGTGCGCGCAGCATCCGCCGCCGCTGCCCGTCGTGACGGCCGAGGTGGACGAGCGGATGGGCCCGGAGGGCGTGCTGCGGCCGCTCGACCGCGAGTCGGTGGGGCGCGCGGCGGCGCGGCTGCGGCGGGCCGGCGTGAAGGCCGCGTCGGTGTGTCTCCTGCACAGCTACGCCGACCCCTCGCACGAGCGCGAGGTCGTGCGAGACCTTCGCCGTCAGCTGCCGCGGGTGTTCGTGGTCGGCTCCCACGAGCTGGTGGCGGAGTACCGCGAGTACGAGCGGGCTGCGACCACCACCATTGACGCCTATCTGGGCCCGCTCACCGCGGCGTATCTGCGCGCGCTCGGCCGCCGCTCGTCGGCGCGCGGGCTTCCCGAGCCGCTGGTGATGCAATCGAGCGGCGGCCTTGCGGCGCTTGCGGACGCGGCCGCGCATCCGGCCCGGCTGCTGCTGTCCGGCCCGGCCGGCGGGGTGGCGGCGGTCGGCGGCGCCGGCGTGCAGGACGGCGTCGCGTTCGACATGGGAGGAACCAGCTGCGACGTGGCGCTGATCCGCGAGGGACGCGCCGGGCGGTCGACGGAGCGGGAGGTGGGTGGCCTGCCGGTGCGCCTGCCGATGGTCGACATCCATACCGTCGGCGCCGGCGGCGGCAGCATCGCCTGGCTGGACGACGGAGGTGCGCTCCGGGTCGGTCCGGAGAGCGCCGGTGCCGATCCAGGGCCGGCCTGCTACGGGCGCGGCGGCACCCGCCCGACCGTGACCGACGCAAACCTCGTGCTGGGCCGGCTCGACCCGGAGGTTGCGCTCGCCGGACGGGTGCAGCTCGATGCGGCCGCGGCGCAGGCGGCCGTGGCGTCGGTGGCCGGCGGCTTCTCCAGCGTCGAGGCCGCTGCGGCCGGGATCATCGCGGTTGCGAACCAGGAGATGGTGCGGGCGATCCGCGTCGTGTCGGTCGAGCGGGGGCACGATCCGCGCGGCGTCGATCTGGTCGCATTCGGCGGCGCGGGCCCGCTGCACGCGTGCGAGGTGGCCGAGGCGCTCGGGATGCGGCAGGTCGTCGTCCCGGCTGCGAGCGGCGTGTTCTCGGCGCTCGGCATCGCCGCGGGGGAGCGCCGGCGCGACGAGGTGCGTTCGGTGATGCGGCCGTTGCGCGGCCTGACGGCGCGCGAGCTGCGCGGGCTTGCGCCGAGGCCGTTCGCCGAGCGCGGCGCCGGCCGGCATGCGAGCGCCGATCTCCGCTACGCGGGTCAGGGGTTCGAGCTGGAGGTGGATCTCGAGCCGGCGGCGACGCTCGCCGAGCGCTTCCACGCGCGGCACGAGGAGCGCTACGGACATTCCGATCCGGCCGCGGCGGTCGAGGTGGTCAACCTGCGTGGAGCGGCGGTGCGGCCGTCGGCGGCCCTGCGGCTGCGGCGGTCGGGCCGGTCGCAGCGCGTCCGCGGGCCGGCGGCGGTGCCGCTGGACGGCGCGACGCTCTGGGTGGCAACAGGGTGGGCGGCGGCACGGACACGGGACGGCGGATGGCGGGTGGAGCGGTGACCGATCCGGCAACGCTGCAGGTGCTCGCGTCGGCCCTGCGCGGCGTGGCCGAGGAGATGGGAGCCGCCCTGATCCGCTCGGCGCAGTCGGCGAACATCAAGGAACGCCGCGACTGCTCGACGGCGCTGTTCGACCGGAGCGGCCGTATGATCGCCCAGGCCGAGCACATCCCCGTGCATCTCGGTGCCATGCCGGACGCCGTTGCGGCGGTGCTGAGCGAGAAGCCACGAGCGGGCGATGTCTATGTCGTCAACGACCCGTTCACGGGCGGGACGCACCTTCCCGACATCACGCTCGTCTCGCTGGTCGGCGGGCTCGGTGTGCTCGTCTCGCGCGCCCACCACGCCGATGTGGGCGGCATGTGGCCGGGCAGCCTGCCGGCCGGCTCCACCGAGCTGTACCAGGAGGGTGTCGTGATACCCCCGGTGCGGCTGACTCCGGAGGTGATGCGGCTGCTGCTCGCGAACATGCGGAACCCGCGCCAGCGTGCGGCCGACCTGCAGGCACAGCTCGCGTGCCACGCGATCGGCGCGGAGCGCCTGCGCGAGCTGGCGGAGCGGCACGGCAAACGCGTGCTGCTGCGGGGCATGGCGGAGCTGCACGACTACGCCGAGCGCCGGATGCGCGCCGCGATCCGGCGTTTGCCGGACGGGCGCTACGAGGCGGCCGACGTCGTCGAGGAGTCGGGCGGCGGGGATGCCGAGATCCGGGCGACGGTGCGGGTGCGGGGGGACCGGATCTCGGTCGACTTCGACGGAACCGCGGGGCAGCGGCCGGGAAACCTGAACTGTCCGCTGGCCGTGACGCGGTCGGCGGTCTACTACGTGGTCAGGGTGGTGTGCGCTCCCGACCTCGAGGCGTCGGGCGGCGCGTTCGTCCCGGTGGAGGTGTTGGCGCCGAAGGGCTGCCTCGTCAATGCGAGCTTCCCGGCGGCGGTGGTCGCGGGGAACACGGAGACGTCGAGCAGGATCGTCGACGTGGTGATGGCGGCGCTGGGACAGGCGGTGCCGGTGCCGGCGATGGGGCAGGGGACGATGAACAACGTGGTGCTCGGCAACGGCGGATTCACGTACTACGAGACGATCGCCGGCGGCCAGGGCGCGTGCCCGGAGGCCGACGGGCCGGACGCGGTGCACGTCGCCATGTCGAACACGCTGAACACGCCGGTCGAGGTGGTGGAGCGGGAGTACCCGCTGCGCGTGGAGCGCTACGCGGTGCGGCGGGGAAGTGGCGGGGCCGGGAGGCACCGTGGCGGTGACGGGGTGATCCGGGCGCTGCGAGTGCTCGAGGACTGCCGGCTGTCGGTGCTGTCGGAGCGGCGGAGGCATGCCCCGAGCGGAGCAGCGGGCGGGGAGGACGGAGCACGGGGCGAGAACCGGCTGAACGGCCGCCGGATCGACGGGAAGCTCAGCCGCGAGCTGCGGGCGGGCGACGTGCTCGAGATCCGCACGCCGGGCGGCGGCGGGTACGGCCGGCCTTCGTAACGGATTCGCCAACGCCGGTGTCGAATCGGCAACGGCTCGGTCGCGGCCGAAACCCTGTGCTTTGAGACCGCCCGAGGGTCGGCCGGGCATTCATCCCGGCCGGTGTCACGGAACTGCCACGAAACGGCGACGCTGCGCGTCGCCGTGCTTTGAGACCGGGCTGGCCGGCCGGCTTGCCGGCCGGCCAGCCCTTCCCGAACGACTTGCCGGCCGCCGGCCCGTGCCAGCCGGATCGCGTCAGTACGCCTGGGCCCATGTCGCCGTCTCCGTTCCCGCGCCCCCGCAGACGATGCAGGGCGCTCCTGGATCGTCCCGCTCCAGCGTCAGGCAGCGGATCGTCGCCGACGTCTCGGCCTTCACCTCCGCCTCGCACTCGGCCGACCCACACCACACTGCCACCGCAAACCCCTCGCCTGCGCGCAGGAATTCCATCATCGCGGAGCGCTCGTCGAACCGGCTCGTGTGGCGCTCCCTGAACGCGCGTGCCTCCGCCAGCAACCCGGCCTGGATCTCGTCCAGCAGCACGCGGACGCGCTCGATCGCCTCCGACAGCCCTGTTTGCTCCCGCTCGCCGGTGTCCCGTCGAACGACCGTCACGGCGCCGGCCGCCAGGTCGCGCTCTCCCAGCTCCAGCCGGAGCGGCGCGCCCTTCAGCTCCCACTCGAAGAACTTCGCGCCCGGCCGGACGTGCTCCCGTCCGTCCACCCGCACGCGCACGCCGCGGGCCCGCAGGTCGCTCGCGAGCGCCTCGGCCGCCTCGCGAACCGATGACCGCTCGCCGGCGATCGGCACGACGACGACCTGCTGCGGCGCCACGGCCGGAGGCAGCCGCAGACCGCGCTCGTCACCGTGCGTCATGATCACGCCCCCCACCAGCCGCGAGCTCGCTCCCCACGACGCCGCGAAGGGGTGGTGCTCCTGCCCGTCGCGGCCCGTGTACGAGACGCCGTAGGCCCGTGCGAACTCGTCGCCCAGGTAGTGGGACGTGCCCGCCTGCAGGGCCTTGCGGTCGCGCATCATCGCCTCGGTTGTGAACGTCTCGCGCGCAGCGGCGAACCGCTCCTTCGGGCTCTTGCGGCCGCGCAGCACGGGCATGGCCAGCACCGACTCCTGCACGTCGGCGTAGACGTGCTCCAGGATCAGCAGGCACTCCGCGATCGCCTCCTCCTCCGTCTCGTGCGCGGTGTGCCCCTCCTGCCAGAGGAACTCGGTCGTTCGCAGGAACAGCCGTGGCCGCAGCTCCCAGCGCACGACGTTCGCCCACTGGTTGTAGAGCAGGGGCAGGTCGCGGTAGGACTGCACCCACCCTGCGTACGTGTTCCAGATCGTCGCCTCCGACGTGGGCCGCACGACCAGCGGCTCCTCGAGCACCGAGCCGCCCGCCTCCGTGACCAGCGCGACCTCGGGCGAGAAGCCCTCGATCAGGTCGGCCTCCCTGGCCATCACCGAGCGTGGCACGAGCAGCGGGAAGTAGACGTTCTCGTGCCCGGTGGCCTTGATGCGGTCGTCCAGCGCGCGCTGGAGCAACTCCCAGATGGCGTAGCCGTGCGGCCGGATCACCATCGATCCGCGCACGGACGAGTGCTCGGCCAGCTCGGCCCCGCGCACCACCTCGGCGTACCAGGCGGGGAAATCGGTCTCGATGTCGGGAAGGCGGCTCATCGTGCATCCTTCTGTCGGCGTTGACGGACGGTCGCTCGTCGTTCGTCACGGCGTTCCGGGGCCTGTCGGCCGGGAACGCCTACGCCGGGATGCGCGGGACCATCGCGACGGGGCCACGGGTGCGGGTGCTGTCGCGTCGATCCACCATTCCGGCAGGGTACCAGCCCCCGCCGCTCACGTCGTCATCCCGAACCGCGCGCATTCCGATGCTCCGAAGCCGACGGCCAGACGGTCGGCGCGGTCCGCCAGGTCGAGACCAATGGCGTATTCGGCCACCGCGTTGCCCGCATTGCCGTCGGTGAGGTCATGCAGAGCACGCCCGTGGCGGATGGCGCTCTCCTTGTACATGTCGAGCATGCGCTCGTAGTCGGCATCGTCGATGCCGGGCGGAGGGCCCAGCTCGTCCAGCGCCGACCCGGCCAGCACGACCGCCATGCCATGGCGCTTGATGTGCTGGGAGTCGAAGTGTTCGACCATCGAGTGGCTGGCATCCGGCAGCGCCCGGGTGCAGATCTCGTTGGCCTGCCTCGTCCAGTCGGCGGACGTGGGGGAGCTCGCCGACGATGAGGGGACGGTCTCGCTGCGACCGGCGCTGCCCGCGTGGGCGCCGCCGCCGCACGCCGTGCCGAGCAGGCATCCGGCGGCCACCGCCGCGAGCGCGAGGGCTGTTCGTCGTTGGTGCGCGAGCATGGTCTCCTCCGGGTCGTAGGTGAGGACCAGGATGCGCCGGCGGAGGGGTCGCTCGCGTCGGGAATTCCCCTCGCGCAGCACTACACTCGCGGTATGAGCACCGTTGCACCCCCGGTGCGCAAGCAGCGCCCGCGCAGCGCCGATCCCGGCTCGGGGAGCGATCGCCCCTGGCTCGTCATCGTGCTCAACGACAACCACAACACGTTCGACGGTGTCGCGTTCGCTCTCGCCCACACCATCCCCGGCATGAGCTTCGAGGTGGGGATGACGCTGGCGAACCGCATCCACTCGGCCGGCCGCGCGGTCGTCTGGCGCGGCGTGCTCGAGCAGGCCGAGCTCTACTGGGAGCAGCTGAAGGGCTTCGGCCTGACCATGGCTCCGCTCAGCCAGGGCGGCTGACGTGCCCCTCCTCGGATTCGACCCATGGCGCGGTGTGGCTGACGTCGAGTGGGGCGTGGCCCTCATCCTGTTCGCCGTCTGGTACGCATGGGCCGCACGCCGCTTCGCGATCCCGGCCTGGCGCCGCTGCTGCTTCGCCGCCGGCCTGCTGCTGATCGCCGTTGCGCTGCTCTCGCCGGTCGAGCACGTCGCCATCGACGCCATGCTGTCGTTCCACCTGCTCCAGAACGTGATGCTCGCCGACTGGGCACCCCCGCTGCTCGTCCTTGGCATCACCTCCGCCATGGCCGCGGTCGCGGAGCGTCGCCGCTGGGTCCGCGCCGTGACGAGCCCGCCGGCCGCCCTCGTCTACTGGCTCGCCGTCTGGTATGTCGTCCACATTCCGGCCGTCTACGGCTTCGCGCTCGACCACCGGTGGCCGCTCGGCATCGAGCACCTGCTCTTCGTCTCGGCCGGCGTGCTGTTCTGGTGGCCCGTGCTCGTTCCCGGCCGCATGTCCGCCGGCTCGAAGCTCGCCTATCTCGGCGGCGCCTTCTTCCTCGCGGCGCCGGTGGCAACGCTGATCGCGCTGGCTCCCTCGACCGTGTACCCCTACTACGACACCACGCCGCATCTCTGGGGCCTGTCCCCGCTCGAGGATCAGCAGGCGGGCGGCATCCTGATGGCGGTCGAGCAGAGCATCATCCTGTTCGTCGTCTTCAGCATCACGTTCCTGCGCATGCTCGGAGACGACGACCGTACCGCCGGCGCGCTAGGTTCCCGGTGATGGACCGCGTCACCGCAGCCTGCGTCCAGTTCCGCGCCTCCCGCGACACGTCCGAGAACATCGAGCGGATGTCCGGCCTGGTCGCAGAGGCGGCCGAGCGCGGCGCCCGCCTCGTCCTCCTGCCCGAGAAGTGGAACGCGATCGCCGACGGCCGTGAGCTGCTGGCCCATGCCGAGTCGCTCGAGGAGGGCGGCGAGACGATCGACGCGCTGTCCGGCTGGGCCCGTCGCTACGAGCTCGACCTGATCTGCGGCTCCATCGCCATCGCCGACGGCGAGAGGGTGGGCAACGTCTCGATCGCGTTCTCGCCGTCCGGTGAGCGCATCGCCTCGTACACCAAGATCCACCTCTTCGACGTCGACGTGGGAGGCATCAGCTACCGCGAGTCCGACGGCACGGCCCCCGGGTCAGGGCTGACCGTGGCTGACATGTCCGGGCTGCCGGTCGGCCTCTCGGTCTGCTACGACCTCCGGTTCCCGGAGATGTACCGTGCGCTCGAGCGGGCCGGGGCGCTCGTCCTGACGGTGCCCGCCGCGTTCACCCTGCTCACCGGGATGGCCCACTGGGAACCGCTGCTGCGCGCCCGGGCCATCGAGAACCAGGCGTTCGTGCTGGCGGCCAACCAGCACAGCGACCCCGGCGACTACGGCATGCCGCGCTTTGGCCACAGCATGATCATCGACCCCTGGGGCACGGTGATCGCGCAGGCCGGCCCGACCGGCGACGGCGTCATCGTCGCCGAGCTCGACCTCGCGGCGCAGCGCTCCACGCGCAGCACGCTGCCTGCGCTCGAGCACCGTCGACCCGACGCCTACACGGTCGGTCCTACGGTTTTCGCGTCGTATGAAGGAGGCTCGTAGATGGTGACGAAAAGTGTCAGCGTCTGCGATGCGAACACCGGCTCTCAACGCTCCCACCAGCACAGAACCTGACGTGGTCGCGGCCTCTGCCGCCGTTTACCTCGTCCAGGTGCGGTACCCGGGCTCGGGGTGGGTAACGCTCACCCGGCTTCCCCGGCGCGCCGCGATCAGGGCCGCCGCGCGCGCCTACCGCGACGCCCTCTCACCAGACGGTGTGTCGCCGCACCAGGTACGCCTACTCGAGATCTAAGACTCGGCCGCCTCGGGCTCCTGCCCGATCACGCCCTGCTCCGTGAACCAGGTGCGGATCGCGTCCATGACGGCCTTCGGCTGCTCGATGTGCGTCATGTGCGCCGCCTTCTCGATGATGACAAGCTGCGACCCGGCCACCTCGGCGTGGATCTCCTCCGAGCGGGCAACCGTGCACGTGCGGTCGTAGCGCCCTGTCATGACGAGCATTGGCTTCGAGATCCAGCGGAGGTGGTCGACCCACTCGAACCCGCCGTACCCCTGGGCCGCGAAGTGTGCCAGCACCTCCGGCGAGTACACCGTCTCGTCTCTCTCGGTGAACGCGCGGTAGGCGTCGCCCATCTCCCAGAAGTGGAACGGCCACTGCGACTCCATCACCTCGCGCGCCTCCGTCACCGTCGACACGGTCGGCTCCGCGTCCCATGACCGCTTGATCTGCTCGCGCATCGCCGCCGGCTCGAACCGGTCGATCTCGTGCTCGACGTCGGCCATCAGCGCCTCGCTGGAGGCGGCGCCGCTCGAGATCACGTAGTGCGAGGCGGTGCCCCGCTCGAGCGCGTGCGCCAGCGACACGACCGCGCCGAACGAGTGGCCGTAGAGCGAGAACTCGCCGAGGTCGAGCGCCCGTGCCAGCCGGTCGACGTCCTGCGCGAACACCTGCACGGTGAGCGTGGACGGGTCGACCCGCTCCGACGCGCCCTGTCCCCGCATGTCGACGTAGATCAGCCGGAAGCCGGCCCCGGCGAGCGGGTCGAGCCAGGGATGCAGCTCGTGGTGGTCGAGCCCGGGCCCGCCGTGCAGCATGATCAGCGGATGTCCGCTGCCCACCTCGACAACGTTGATCGATACGCCGTCCTCGAGTTCGACGAGGCGACCCGCAGCCTCAGCCATTCAGCTTCCGATACCCGAGTGCATGCTCGGCCTGCATCATCTTGTGGATCTGCGTCGTGCCCTCGTAGATGATCGGCGCGCGGGCGTTGCGGAAGTACCGCTCGACCGGGTACTCCGCGGAGTAGCCGTAGGCACCATGCACCTGGATCGCCAGGTGCGCGGCCTTGAAGGCGCTCTCGGTTGCGTGCCACTTCGCAAGCGACGTCTCCCGAGTGTTGCGGACGCCCCTGTTCTTGAGATGGGCGGCCTGGAGCACCAGCAGCCTGCTCGTCTCGTAGCCGAGCACCATGTCGGCGATCATGTCCTGCACGAACTGGTAGTGCCCGATCTCCTGTCCGAAGGTCTTGCGCTCGTTCGCGTACTTGACCGACGCCTCCAGGCACGCCCGGACGACCCCGACAGCGCCTGCTGCGACGGTGAAGCGCCCCTGGTCGAGCGAGTGCATGGCGATCTTGAAGCCCTCGCCCTCCGCGCCGACCAGGTTCTCGGGCGGCACCTGCACGTCGCTGAAGAACAGCTCGCCGGTCGAGCCGGCCCAGACGCCCAGCTTGTTGGGGATCTGCCGCGCCTCCACGCCGTCCCAGTCGAGCTCGATGATGAAGGCCGAGATGCCGCGGTGGGCCGCCGCCGGGTCCGTCTTCGCGAACACCAGGCAGTAGGCCGCCTCCGTCGCATAGGAGATCCAGCTCTTCTGGCCGTTCAGCAGGTAGGTGCCGTCGGCCTGCTTGATCGCCGTCGTCTGCATGGCTGCCACGTCCGACCCGGCCGCCGGTTCGGTGAGGCCGAAGCAGCCGAGCTTCTCGCCCTTCGCCATGGGGGTCAGGTACGTCTGCTTCTGCCAGTCGTCGCCGAACTTGAGCAGCGAGAGGCTGTTCAGCCCGACGTGCACCGAGATCAGCGTTCGGAACGCGGACTCGCCGCGCTCGATCTCCTCGCAGATCAGCGCCTCGGAGACGAAGTCGAGGCCGGATCCGCCCCACTCCGGCGGGATCACCGGGCCGAGCAGGCCCAGCTCCGCCATCCCCTCGATGATCCCCATGTCGAGGTGATGGTTGATGTCGTTCTCCTGCGCGACCGGCATGATGCGGCGATCAACGAACTCGCGCACCGTCTCCTGGATCGCGAGCTGCTCGTCGGTCAGATCGAGGTTCAAGGCCACTCCTTGGACGCTTGTGCCAAAGCCTCCAAATCCTATGCGGTGACCCGCGGCGGCGCGTCAGCTGGCAAACGGGAGGCGCCCGCCGGGCTGGCGCTTGGCCCCGTACATCGACTCGTCGGCCGCGCGGAAGAGCGACTCCGGATCGGTGCCGTCGCGTGGGCACACGGCCAGCCCGAAGCTGATCGTCAGCGACTCGAGCACCTCGTGCCCGGAGCGAAGCGCCTCCCCGATACGCTCGATCACGGCGTGGCCCTCCTCTTCGCCCACCTCCGGGAGCAGCAGCGCGAACTCGTCCCCACCGATCCGGTAGACACCGTCGACCTCGCGTCGTCCGGCCATCAGCACCTGGCCGAGCGCCTCGAGCGCGTCGTCGCCGGCCTGGTGGCCGAGCCGGTCGTTCAGCTTCTTGAAGCCGTTCAGGTCTCCGATCAGCAGCGTGAACGGGCGGTCGTAGCGTGCGGCGCGGGACGTCTCGAGCGCGAGGTGGCGGACGAAGCTGCGGCGGTTTAGCAGCCTCGTGAGCGGGTCGTGGTCGGCCAGGAACTGCATCTCCTCGAACTGCGCGGCGGTGTCGAGCGCCGTGGTCGCCTGATTGGCGAACACCCGCAGCGCCTGCAGCCGTTCGGGGGAGGGGAGCAGGCGATCGACCGGATCGTCGGTCCAGATCAGTCCGATCACCTCGCCGCCGCGCCCGTAGAGCGGCACGATCAGCCAGTGGTCCCGCCAGGCGTGCGGCCCCTGGCCGTTCAGCCGCGAGCGGTACGGGCCGGGGTCGTCGCGGATGAGGGCGACGGCCTTCTCGTCGGGGATCACGTAGCAGCCCTGGCTCTCGTACTCCGGCGCCAGCAGCGTCCGTATCTGCTCCATCGAGTAGCTGCTGTTGACGGCCGGGTCGTCCAGCTCCCACCCGTAGGCGGCGGCCGGCTCCAGCCGGCCGTTGTCCGGGTTGGGCAGGTCGACGCAGACCGTCTCGAACCCGAGCGCCGTGTGGATCCCGTCGCAGACCGCCTGCAGGACGGCGCCCACCGTGACGGTCTCGGTCAGCTGGGAGGAGACGCGCAGGAGCTGCTCGAGCGCGCTCCGATGCCGTGCCGCCTCGGCCATCTCCTGGGCGCTCTGGATGGCCAGCGCCGCATGGGCGGCCAGGGCGACCAGCACGTCGACCTCGTCGTCACTCGGCCGCCGGCCGGAGATCGGCTCGTCCACGGACATGATCCCGAGCAGGTGGCCGTCGGTGTGGCGCATCGGCACCATCAGCGAGTCCTCGGGATGCCAGGCGCCGGGCACGGATGTGCGCGGCAGCTCCGGCACGTAGGAGCGGGGAGCGAGCTCGTCCCAGTCGAAGGTGCCGTGCGGGACGAAGTACGCCCCGCGGTAGAGGAACCCGTCCGCCAGCACCCGTCCCCAGACGTCCCATCCGCGCGCGTCGCCGAGCAGCAGGTCGCGCGCGGCCTCGGAGCCGTGGACGGTGGTCGTGCAGAAGTCGTCCCAGGCGGGGCGGTAGATGTTCAGCACGACGGTGCCGAAACCGAGCGATTCGGCAGTGGTGCGGGCAACGGCGGCAAGAAGGTGGTCGAGCTCGTCGTCGGTGCGGACGAGCCTGGTCACCTCGAGCAGACCGCGCAGGCGCGTGAATGCTGAGATGTGCTGGGGATTCACGGGTTCGGGGGTGGCGCGGGACGGGCGCACACTCACTGTGACACGGCCGGCCCCCGGAATCCAGCCCGGAACGGGTGATACGCCGCAAAATGCGGGCGGGACCCGATCTAGGCCGCGAAGTGTGCGCGCTGGCCCGACCGCTTCGCCGCGTACATCGCCTCGTCGGCGGCGCGGAACAGCGCCTCCGGCTCGTCACCGTCCCGCGGGTACACGGCGACGCCGAAGCTGGCGCGCAGGTCCTCGAAGCGGTGGTCGGAGCTGTCGACCAGCCCCGCGGCGATGCGGTCGATCACCGCCCGCACCTCGGCCTCGTCCGTCTCGGGCAGGAGCAACGCGAACTCGTCGCCCCCGATACGGAATGCCGCGTCGGTCTGGCGCAGCGCCTCGCCGAGCATGGTGCCCATCCGCTCGAGCGCCATGTCGCCGGCCAGGTGCCCGTGCTGGTCGTTCAGCGACTTGAACCCGTCCAGGTCGCATGTGACGAGCGCGAACGGGCGGTGGTAGCGGCCCGAGCGGGCCGTCTCCACGGCGAGCCGCCGGGTGAACGCGCGGCGGTTGTGCAGGCGAGTGAGCGGATCGTGCTCGGCCAGGAACCGCATCTCCTCGAAGTGCGTGGCCGAATCGAGCGCCGCAGTCGCCTGGTTCGCGAACACGCGCAGCGCCTGGAGGATCTCGGCGGAGGGCTGCAGCCTGTCGATCGGGTCGTCCACCCAGACCACGCCGATCGGCTCGCCGTCGCGGTCGTTCAGCGGGACGATCAGCCAGTGGTGATTCCAGGCGTGAGGCCCCGAACCGTTGAACACCGACTCGTAGACGTGATGGCGCTCGGGCAGGCGCGCCATCGCCTGCTCCGTCGTCAGCAGGTAGCAGCCCTCGATCTCGAACTCGGGCGCGAGCAGCGGCCGCACCATCTCGACCGTGAGCGGAGCGTTGGCGGCCATGTCGGCCAGGCTCCACCCGACCGCGCAGCGGGGGGTGAGGACGCCGTTCTCGGGGCTCGGCAGGTCGATGCTGACCTTCGCGAAGCCGAGCGCCTCGGCGATGCCCTCGGCAACGGACTGCAGCACCGCGTCGATCGAGAGCGTCTCCGTCAGCCGCGACGAGACCTGCAGCAGCCGCTCGAGCGCGCTGCGGTAGCGGCTGGCGCGCGCCGCCTCCTGTGCGCTCTCGAGCGCGAGCGAGACGTGCTCGGCCAGCGCCACGAGCACCTCCAGCTCGGCGTCCTGCGGTCGCATTCCCGAGACCGGCTCGTCGACCGAGAGGATGCCGAGCAGGTGCCCGTCCGACCGGGTCAGCGGCACGAACAGCGCGTCCTCGGGATGCCAGGCGTTCGGGTCGTCGCTGATCGGAATGTCGGGGGTGACGACCAGCATGTCACCCGACCAGTCGTGCTCGCCCGCCCGCACGAAGTAGGCGCCACGGCGCTTGAAGCGCTCGTGGAGCAGGGGCTCCCAGTCGGTCCAGGTGCCGCGAGAGCCGAGCAGCTGCTCGACAGAGCGCGGGTCGCGATCGTGGACGGTCGTCACCTCGAAGTCGTCCCAGGCCGGGCGGTAGAGGTTGACGACGACGGCCTGGTAGCCGAGGGACTCGGAGATCGTGCGTGCGATCGCCGACAGCACATCGGGCAGCGATTCGTCGTCGCGCACGACCCGGGAGACGTCCAGCAGGCCGCGGAGCCGCGCGAGTGTGTCGAGATCGTCGGAAGCCATGGGGGGTGAGGCTATGGTCGAATCCTCTACGGTTTGTCGGGCGTATGCATCCCCGCCTTGAGTGGACAGTAGTCGGGGCGGCAGTCGCGCTGATCGCCGCGGCCGGGTGCGGGGGCGCCCAGCCGACGGCCGTGCCGCTCCCCGACACCGCCAGCGGCATCGCCGTGGCTCCCGACTTTGCCGGCACGCTGTGGGAGGCGACCGGCTCGCATCCCTGGCGGTCGCAGGACGGCGGGTCGAGCTGGCAGCCGGTGCGGGGAAAGGGCGGCGGCCTCGCCATCGCCTTTACGGAGGAGGGCGCGGAGGTCGTCGGCGCGGAGGGCGGCCAGCGCGGCGACTACGGCGGGAACGGCATGCTGCCGCCGCTGCGAACGCCGAGCACGTTCGTCTCGGTCGCCACGCCCTACCATCGCACCGACCGGCTCTATGCGCTCGACCTGTTCGGCCACCTGTGGCTCTCGGTGGACGCGGGGCAGCACTGGACGAAGCTTCGCGCTGCCCGTCTGCCGCGCGGCTGCACGGGCGTTGGCGCAGTCCGCGGCGACGTGGTGAAGCCGGACGTCGTGTACGCGGCGTGCGGGAAGAACGGCCTCTGGCGGTCGCTGGACGACGGGGCCACCTTCACCCACCACCCCGGGCCGGCCAACCCGCGCGCCGTGGCGATGACGACCGACGACCAGAGCCGGATCCTGGTCGCGACGGATGACGGGCTCTACCTGAGCACCGACGAGGGCCGCACCTTCCTGCCGGTGCTGCACCGCACGGTGGACGCGATCGCGTTTGACCCGCGCAACCGGCGCCTGGCGTACGCGGCGGTCGGGCGGACGCTGCTGCGATCGGTGGACGGCGGCGAGACCTGGCCCGGGTAGCGCCCTATATCTCCGCCAGCCAGGCCGGCACGCGCACGGGCCGCATGGTCGCGCGCTCCACGCAGGCGTGGCGCGTGAAGCCGGTCGCGACCAGCTCCTCGCCCCGCAGCAGCCGGTAGGCGAAGCGGAACGACGCCCGCGACAGCTCCTCCAGCGTGCACTCCACGTCGAACTCGTCGTCGAAGAACAGCGGGCGCAGGTAGCGGATGCCGGCCTCGGCCACGACCATGTCGATACCGCCGTCGTGCACCTCGGCGTAGCTGTGGCCGGACGCCCGCAGGAACTCGATGCGCCCGATCTCGAAGTACTGCAGGTAGGCCGCGTTGTTGGCGACGCCCATCGCGTCGGTCTCGCCGAACCTGACCCGCAGCGGAACGCGGTGGTTGCGGGAGGGCTCGGCCATCGGCGAGCATGATACGGTGAACGCCTCCGAGCGCCGTCCGAGAAAGGGGTACGGATGAACGATCAGACCAGCCTCATCGACCGCCTCTCGCGGGTGGCGGGAGACATGGCGGGCAGCCAGGTGGTTTCCGCCGGCAAGGAGCGGGCCGAGAAGACCAAGCAGCTGGCACGGTCCCAGTGGCCGGCGACGCGCGAGGACCTGCAGCGCGTCCACGACCAGCTCGACCGGATCGAGGCGAAGCTGGCGGAGCTCAGCGCCCGCATCGAGGCTCCGGCGCCGAAGCCGCGCAGGAAGGCCGCCTCAGCCGGCGGGAGCGCGAAGACGGAGAGCTGAGGGCACGACGTCGAAGGCCGCCGGGGTGATCCCCGGCTGCTCGCCGTCGACCTCGATCGGGAGCGGCGTCTCGGGCGTGACGATGACGCGTCGCGCTCGGCGGATGGTTGCCTTGGGATGGGTGACGTGGGTGCCGCGGTACAGCTTGTGCAGGTTGAGCGCGAGGTCGACCTTGGACACGTCGCCCCAGACCAGCACGTCCAGCATGCCGTCGGACGGATCCGCGTGGGGCAGGATCTTCATGCCGCCCGCGAAGTAGCGGCAGTTGGCGACGATCGCGTTGTTGCACGTCTGGTCGAGCACCTCGCCGTCGATCTCCACGACGAACCGCGAGTTCCGGTAGGTGGCGAACGTGACCACGGCGGCCCAGGCGAAGGCGACGGTGGCGCCCAGGGGCTTGCCGCCCCGGTTGACGCGGTCGGCTGCGACGCCGGTCAGGCCCGCGCTGGCGATGTTCGCGAAGTAGCGGGTGGTCGGGGTCCCGTCGGGGCCCGTGTAGGTGACGCGGCCGAGGTCGATCGTCCGCGCCGGGGCGGTGGCCGCGACATCGAGCGCGAGGTGGGTCTTCTTCGAGATGCCGAACGTGCGGACGAAGTCGCAGCCGGACCCGCGCTCGACCACCGCGAGATCGGTCGCTGGGGCTCCGGCCATGCCGTTCGCGATCTCCGAGACCGTGCCGTCACCGCCGACCGCGAGCACGAGCTCGGCGCCCTCGGCCACTGCCGCTGCGGCCAGCTCGGTGGCGTGGCCCGGGCCCTGCGTCAGACGCACATCAACCCGCAAGCCGCGCTCTCCCGCCTGCCTGGCGATCTCCGGCCACTGCTCCGCCGTGCGGCCGTTGGCCGACGCCGGGTTCACGATCATGACGGTCTCGGTCACGCCTTCGGGTCGACCGCCGCGGCGAGCGCCAGCCGGGTCATGCGCTCGACGCCGAGGACGAGCTCGTCATCGGAGATCCGGGCAACCTGCGTCTCGGCCACGAGGTCGGACACGGTCAGGATGCAGGCCGTCTTGACGGCGCGCAGGGCGCCGATGGTGAACAGCGCGGCCGCCTCCATCTCGACTGCCAGCACGCCCCGCTCGGCCCAGCGCAGCTGCCGGCCGCGGTCGGGGTCGTAGAAGGTGTCCGACGAGGCGATCAGCCCGACGTGCGGCCGGATGCCGAGCCCCTTGGCCGCATGGATGGCGCCGTGGGTGAGGCCGAAGTCGCAGGTGGGAGCGTGCGGCTCGTCCGCGACGTAGTGCCGCGAGGTGCCGTCGGCAGGCACGGCCGAGAGCGCGATCACCGTGTCTCCCAGGTTCAGGGAGGGCGACAGCCCACCGCAGGTTCCGATCCGGATCAGCCGCTCGGCTCCCAGGCCGATCAGCTCCTCGATCACGATCGACGCGCTGGGCGTGCCCATCCCCGTCGACTGCACCGAGACCGGATGCCCCTCGTACGTTCCCGTGTACCCGAGCATGCCGCGCTCCTCGTTCACCAACCGGGCATCCTCGAGGAACTCCTCGGCCACCCGGCGGGCGCGCCGGGGATCACCGGGCAGCAACACGGCCGGCGCGTAGTCGCCGGGCTCCGCTCGCAGGTGGACGGGCATGGGGGCGGAGCTTAGGGAATTCCCCGATCAAGCGAGCGGCCGGTTTCGCCGATGAGGAGGTATGGCCCCGCAGAACCGCTTGCAGGCGCTGTTCGACCTGTCCCGCACCCTGTCCTCGAGCCTCGACCTGGCCGAGGTGCTGGAGCAGTTCACCTCCCGCGCCGCCGAGCTGACCGGCGCGATCGCCGCCGACCTCTCGACCTGGGACCGCGACCGCGACGTGCTGGTGCAGCTGACCGAGTACCTCTCCCACGAGGATCGCGTCAGCATCCCCGAGGACCGGCTCTACCCGCTGGTGGAGTTCCCGGCCAGCCGCCGCGTGCTCGACGAGCAGACGCCCCTGCAGATTCGCGTCTCACGCCCGGAGGACGATGCCAGCGAGCGCCGGCTGCTCGCCGAGCGCGGCCTCGGCTCGCTGCTGATGCTGCCGCTCGTCGCCCGCGGCGAGTCGATCGGGCTGATGGAGATCGTCGATACGGAGGACCGCGAGTTCGACGCCCACGACATCGAGTTCTGCCAGGCGCTGTGCGACGTGGTGGCGACGGCGGTGCGCAACGCCCAGCTGTACGAGCAGGTCAAGGAGATGGCGCTGCGCGACCAGGTCACCCAGCTGTACAACCGCCACTGCTTCGAGGATCAGCTGGCCGCCGCGGTCGCCCGCAGCCGCCGAAGCGGCGAGCCCCTGGCGCTGCTCGTCATCGACCTCGACGGCCTCAAGCGCATCAACGACCTGGGCGGGCATCCGGCCGGTGACGAGGCGCTGCGTGCGGCCGCCGAGTCGCTGCGGAGCTCGTGCCGCCTGGGCGACGTGCCCTGCCGGCTGGGCGGAGACGAGTTCGCGGTGATTCTCCCCGGCGCCGAGGCGGCCGCTGCCGAGCTCGTGGCCGAGCGGGCGCAGAAGCGCCTGCGGCAGCTGGGCAAGGGCCAGTACAGCTTCTCCGGCGGCGTTGCCATGTCGGGTGACGAGCTGGCTACGCCGTACGAGCTCTACCGGACGGCGGACATCGCGGCCTACCGGGCGAAGACCGCCGGCGGCGCCAGGACATTGATCGCTCAACAGAGCTAGAACCGGCAGCCCTTTCGGACGATTAATGGGGGGATGGCGCCCCCCAACCGTCTGCAGGCCCTGCTCGAGCTCTCCCGTGCGCTCTCGTCGAGCCTGGACCTGAGCGACGTGCTGACGGTCCTGCTCGACCGCGTGTCGCGGCTGACCGGCGCCACCGGCACCGCCGTCTCGCGGTGGGATCGCGAGCGCGACGTGGTCGTGACGCTGGCGCATCACAGCCACGCCGGGAACTCCCTGGCCGAGGAGGTGCACGAGTACCCGGTATCCGAGTTCCCGTCGACCGGGCTCGTGCTGCGGACGCAGCGGCCGCTGCAGGTGCGGCTGTCGAACCCGCGGGACGATCCTCTCGAGCGGGCGCTGATCGCGCGCCTCGGGTTCAAGTCGCTGCTCATGCTCCCGCTCGTGGCCCGTGGCGAGACGATCGGCCTGATGGAGATCGCCGACGTCAACGACCGGGCCTTCACGCCCCAGGACGTGGAGTTCTGCCAGGCCGTCTGCGACGTGTTCGCCACGTCGATGCACAACGCGATGCTCTACGAGCGAGCTCGTGAGCTCGCGCACCGCGACCAGCTGACGGGGCTGCACAACCGGCGCTTCTTCGATGACCATCTCGAGCAGGTGCTGGCCCTGGCCGACCGCACCGGCCGGCCCGTGAGCCTGCTCGTGCTCGACCTCGACGGTCTGAAGACGATCAACGACGCAGGCGGCCATCCGGCCGGAGACGCGGCCCTGTGCGCCGCGGCCGGTGCGCTGCGCGGGTCGGTGCGCACCGGCGATCTGCCCTGCCGGCTGGGCGGCGACGAGTTCGCAGTCATCCTCCCCGACGCGGACGTCGATGCCGGGCTGCTGGTGGCGGGGCGTGCCCAGGAGGCGCTGCGCGAGGCAGGGGAGGGGCGCTGGTCGTTCTCCGGCGGCGTCGCGGCCGATCTCTCGGGACGGCCGCCGAACGAGCTCTACCGGCTCGCCGACGAGGCCGCGTACCGGGCGAAGACGTCCGGGGGCGCGCAGACACTTGCGGCCTAGCGTCGGCGATCAGCCAGCGGCCAGCGCCCCGATCGAGACGCCCGGCAGCTCGTAGCCGTCTCCGGTGCGGTACGGCTCGCAGCGGGCGGCCACATCGGCACGGAGCGAGGCCAGCTCCTCGGCGTTCAGCTGTTCGAGCACCGAGCGCAGCGAGGGGGAGATCTCGGCCGTCACCGCCCACTGCTCGTCAAAGTCACGGAAGCGCCAGGTGACCGGCAGCTCCCGCAGCTCGACCGTCGTGAACCCGGCGGCACGGAGCAGCTGCTCGAGCTCGACGGGATCTGCGAGCCGGTACATCCCGGGCTCGTCGGGCGGCGTGAGCGGCACGAGTCCGCGCTCGGTCAGCGGCTCGCCGGCGACCGTGTTCCACGGGTTGCGATCCCGCGATGCCCAGACCGCCAGCGCAACGCGGCCACCCGGGCGTCGAAGGATGCGCCGGGTCTCGGCCAGCGCCGCCGCCGGGTCGTCCATCAGCATGTAGCCCCAGCGGCACAGCACGACGTCGACGCTGCCGTCCGGCATGTCGATCGCCTCCGCGTCGATCCGGCGAAGCTCGACGTTGCCGGGCATCGTCCCGCGGCCGTGCTGTTCGGCGTTGCGGCCGGCCGCGTCCAGCATGCCGCCCGAGCTGTCGGAGAGGATCAGGCGCCCCTCCGGCCCGATCCGGTCGAGCGCGAGCAGGCCGGTGTCGCCGGCGCCGGCGGCGAGCTCCAGCACCACCTCGCCGGGGCGCGGCGCCGCCATGTCGACCAGGCCCTCGCCGACCGCGTGGGTGGCTGCCCACATCCGTGCGCGGTTGCGCTCCCAGGCCGCCGCCGTGGCGTCCCAGCCGTTCCCGGTGTCGCTATCGTCCGGGCCGTGCATCGGCAGAGCCTCGTGCTTCGCGGCCGCCGCGTCAACTACCTCGAGCACGGCGAGGGGCCGCCCGTGGTCATGCTGCACGGGCTGCTCGGAAGCCCCGCCTACCTGCTGCCCCTGGCACGCGCCGTCGCCGGCACCGGCCGGCGGGTGCTGCTCCCGGATCTGCACGGGCATGGAGGCAGCGACCGGCTCGAGTCCTGGAGCCTCGATGCGGCCGCCGATGACCTGGCCGCGGCGATGGCGCTGGCCGGGGCTGAGCAGCCTGCCCTGCTCGGGCATTCCCTGGGCGCACCGATCTGCGTGCACTGGGCGGCGAGGCACCCGGTCGAAGCGCTGGTCTGCATGTCGCCCGTGGGGATGGTGCCGCTGCGGCTCGGGCCGGCCCGGCATCTCGTTCCCGCCGCCGCGGCAGTGGCCCGCGTGGCGGAGGCGGCCGCGCGGCCGCTGGCGGCGACGCCTGCGGGCCGCCGGCTGGTGTTCGGGTGGTTCGTCGGCATGCGGCGGCCGGACGCGGTGGCGCCCCCGCTCGGTGAGCGCATGATCCGGCACGCGGTGGCCGCGGCGCCGGCCCTCGAGGACTACCTGCCGAAGCTGCACGGGCTCGACCTGCGGGAGCCGTCGGCCCTCGTTGCCTGCCGTTCGCTCACCCTGTGGGGCGAGGACGACGCGCACGCGCCGAACGGCGCGCTGCTCGCCGCGGCCCTGCGCGGCGAGGCGCGTGTGCTGCCGCAGTGCGGCCACATGCCGACGCTGGAGGCGCCCTTCGCCTGCCGCCGGGCGCTGGACGGCTGGCTGTAGGCTGTTTCCGTGAGCGATCTCTGGCACTGCGCTGACTGCGGGCGCACCGTCGACCTCGACATGGCACCGGTGGAGACCGGCCTCGTGCGGCTGGCCGTCGCCGACCCCGACGACTTCCGCCTGGGCAGCGAGGGGATCGAGGGGGAGCTTGCGGGCGTGCTCGCGTCCTGCACCTGCGGCGGGCGGTTCGCGCCCGGGGCCGGGAGCGGGCCCGTCGTCGCCGTGCGCTTCGACGAGGAGCGCCTCGCGCCGTTGGCCGCGGCCGGGCTGGAGCGGCTGGAGGGCTCGGACGAGCTGTCCGGTCTTCGCAGCGCATGGGGGCCGCGAGCCGTCGCGCTAGCCGGCCGGTCCGACGAGCTGGCGAAGGAGGACGTGCTGCGGATCCGGCTCGAGGACAAGCTGACGGCGCTGCAGACGGAGGTGGAGCGGGCGACAGCGGCCGGGGACATCGATGCCGCCGAGACCGCGCACGCGCGCTACATCGAGCTCGGCACCACCTACGTGCGTCGGTTCGTGCGGCCGGATGAGTCTGCCCCCCGCTGAGAGCCGCGTCGCCGAGTACATCGAGCAGCACGAGCTGCTCCAGCCCGGCCAGCCGGTGCTCGCGCTCGTCTCGGGCGGAGCGGACTCGCTGTGCCTGTGGGGCGTTCTTCGCGAGCTGGGATACCGGGTGGAGGCGCTGCACGTCGAGCATGGGCTGCGGGGCGAGGCCGGGCTGGCCGACGCCGCGTACTGCGCCTCGCTCGGGGCCGAGGTGATCGCCGTCGATGTCGCCGCGGGAGGCAACGTCGAGGCGCGCGCCCGGGACGCCCGCTACGCCGTGGCCCGGGAGCGCGCCGAGGGCAGGCCGATCGCAACCGGTCACACGCTCAGCGACCAGGCCGAGACCGTCGTCTACCGGCTCTCGTCCTCGTCCGGGCCGCGAGCGCTGCGGGCGATGCGGCCGGCGGCCAACGGCATCGTGCGGCCGCTGCTCTGCCTGGCGGCCGCCGAGACGCGCACCTGGTGCGCCGGGCGCGGCCTGCAGCCGCGGCTCGACGAGACCAACGGCGACACCGGCCTTCGCAGGAACCTGATCCGCCACGAGGTGATGCCCGCGCTTGCCCGCGTGCACCCGGGCGCCGAGGTCAACCTGGCCCGATCCGCCGAGCTGCTCGGCGAGCTGGACGACCTGCTGGGAGAGCTGGCCGGTGAGCACGTGGGCGATCCGCTCGACCTCGACCGTCTGGCGAGCCTGCCCCGGGCGCTGCGCGTGCTCGTGCTGCGCGAGGCGGCCGAGCGGGCGGCCGGCAGGCCGCTGCGCCTGCCGCGCCAGCTGACCGGCCGGCTGGAGGAGCTGGCGGGGCGGCGGAAGGGCGTGGAGCGGCTGTCGCTGGGTGCTGACGTGGAGGCCGTCCGCGAGCGGTCGTCGCTCAGCTTCCGGCCGCCGGCGAGGTATCCTGAGCGCCCATGAGCGGCGACCTCACGGCTCTTGACCCCGACCAGCTGATCGCCGAGACGCTGGTCGACGAGGAATCGCTGCAGGCGAGGATCTCCGAGCTGGGTGAGGACATCTCGAGGGACTACCGCGGACGCGAGCCGCTTTTGGTCGGGGTGCTGAAGGGCGCGGTGTTCTTCATGGCCGACCTCGTCCGCCGCATCAGCGTGCCGTGCGAGATCGATTTCATGGCCGTGTCGAGCTACGGCAGCGGCACCGATTCGTCGGGCGTCGTGCGGATCCTGAAGGACCTGGACGCCAACATCGAGGGGCGCCACGTGCTGATCATCGAGGACATCGTCGACTCCGGGCTGACCCTGTCCTACCTCGTTCGCAACCTGCAGGCCCGCGGGCCGGCCACGCTCGAGATCTGCGCGCTGCTGACCAAGCCGGAGCGCCGGCAGACGGACATCGCCTGCCGCTACGTTGGATTCGAGATCCCGAACCGCTTCGCGATCGGCTACGGCCTCGACTACGGCGAGCGCTACCGCAGCCTTCCGTACGTGGCCGCGCTGGACGAGACTCGGCTGCCCGAAGACCTGATCTGACGCCCGCCGGCTGGGTTGTCAAGTCGGCCGCGCGGGGTGCCGATAGACCCGCTATGGGCGAACCGCCGGCCGTCGTTCGGCGTAGTACTGGGGGCGGGCGCCGGTGCCCCTCTGAAGGGCGTCAATGAGCCGGAAATGCCCCGTGGTATCGTTCTATTTCACCCCCCAGGCAGGTAGGCGGAGCACCTCGTGAGCAGATTCTTCAAGAGCGCGGCATTCCCGATAATCGTCGTCGTCGTGCTGGCCTTCTTCGCCCAGCGGATGATCATCGACAACTCCGGGAGCAGCCAGGCTCATACCTGGAACGACTTCATGACGGCCGCCAGCACGGGCAAGGTCGAGTACCTCAAGACCAACGAGGGCGACAACAGCCTCAAGTACAGCACGACGGCCTCGGACGGCAGCGCGACGACCACCATCGGCGTCCCCAGCCCCGACTCGCTCGAGGCCGGCATCGCCGCCGCGAAGAGCTCGAATCCCGCCCTCGTCTACGAGGGCACCAGCACCGGCGGCTCGCCGTGGTGGAGCATCCTCACCTACATCCTCCCGTTCGTCCTGTTCTTCGGGTTCTGGATCTTCCTCATGAACCAGGTGCAGGGCGGCGGCAGCAAGGTGATGAGCTTCGGCAAGAGCCG
>DATAHR010000039.1:0-23866 GCA_036263035.1 Gaiellales bacterium
ATGGCCAATACCTGGCAGGGCGAGTTCCCCTGGCAGAACGTACTCCTCGATCGCTACGCGGGCACCTCACCGGTCAACCATTTCCCGGCCAACGGATACGGCCTCTACGACATGGCAGGGAACGTCTGGGAGTGGACTGCAGACACCTTCGTAACGGCCCACGCCGGCGACCAAGCGCAGCAATGCTGCGGTCCGCAAAACCCTCGGGCGGCACCTACCGCGGCAGCCTGGACTGGCGACCATACTCAGCGCTACGTGATCAAGGGCGGCTCGCATCTCTGCGCACCCAACTATTGCCTCCGCTACCGACCAGCGGCCCGGCAGGGAGAGTCAGCCGACACGACGACCAGCCACGTCGGCTTCCGCTGTATCAAGAGGCCTAGCTAGTCGGTTGGCTCCCTGAGACGGACCGCGGTCGTCTGCCCTGAAGGTCAGAGGTCAGCGCGTTCTTATTGCCGAGCCATTGCGAGGTTAAGTCGTTCCTCGGGCGTAATCAGGTGGTCTGCGTCCTCCGCGTCTTCGCCCAAGTCGATTTGCACCCAGTTGACCGTCCCGTTGAAGACACTGCTTTCGCCCTCGTAGTCGTCGCTGACGGGGGAGGCGGTGTCCTGTCCGACGTCGGCGGTCTCATCTGCGGAGAAGATCAGCGGCACGGTTCCCTCGACGCGCCCCTCACCTGTCTTCTCGCCGTTTTGATAGAGCGTGACGGTTCCGCCCTTGGCGAGCCCGCCGCCGTCGTAGGCGAATTCCATCCGCACCTGGTGGGTCCCCGAAGGGATCGCGGCGTCCGCTTCGATCTTGAAGCGCTGCAAGCCGAGCAGGTTGTAGCAGTAGGTGAGCCGGCCTTTCTTCGCGTACAGGCTCCAGCCGGCGAATGCTCCGCCCTGAGCGAAGACCACGCCCTGGGCGCCCGCCTCGGGGACGACCACCTCGGCCGTCACGGCGTGGGACTTGTTCTTGATGTTGATGAGGCTGTTCTCGCTGAGGCGGCCCATGCCGCCGAACAGCAGCTGAGATGTCCCCTTGACGAGTTCGGGCCGGCCGACGAGCTCCGCGTTGAATCGTTCAATGCGACGGTCGTCGAGTGGGAGCACGTTGAACTTGTGAGCCTCCTCGAGCCATAGCTGTTGCAGTTCCGCTAGCTTCTCCGGCATCTCACCTGCGAGATCGTGTGACTGGCTCCAATCGCTGCTGGTGTCGTAGAGCTCCCACACGTCGTCTGCGAACGCGGGCATCGCCTCGAACGTCCAGGGTGTCGAGTGGCGGGTGACCGCGGTCCACCCCCGGTGGTAGATGCCACGGTTGCAGAACATCTCGAAGTACTGCGTCTCGCGACGCTCCGCGGCGCTTCCGTCGTCAAACGAGTAGACCATGCTTACGCCTGCGATCGGCTCCTGCGCAACACCGTTCACGGTCTTCGGCTGGGGCAGTCCGGCCGCCTCGAGCACGGTCGGGGCGACGTCGATTACGTGGTGGAACTGCGATCGGACTTCCCCGCGTGATGCCATCCCACGGGGCCAGTGCACGATGGTTCCGTTGCGCGTGCCGCCCCAGTGTGAGGCGACCTGCTTGGTCCACTGGTAGGGCGTGTCCATGGCGTGCGCCCAGCCGACCGCGAAGTGGTTATAGGCCTTCGGTGTGCCGAAGTCGTCAATGTGGGCGGTTAGGAACTCGGGCGTCTCGAGTGCTGCGGCCCCGTTGAAGATGAACGTCTCGTTGAAGCTGCCGTTGATCGTGCCTTCGGCGCTCGCGCCGTTATCGCCGATGATGTAGTAGACGAGGGTGTCCTCGAGTACCCCGAGGTCTTCGAGCGCGTCCACGAGTCGTCCGATGTGGTGGTCGGTGTGCTCAAGGAAGCCGGCGTAGACTTCCATCTGCCTTGCCAGCACAGGCTTCAACTCGTCGGGCATATCGTCCCAGGCGGGGATCTCCTCGTGACGTGCGGTCAGTTTGGTGTCCGCAGGCACGACTCCCAGCTCCTTTTGGCGAGCCAGCGTCTCCTCCCGCAGGGCGTCCCAACCCTTGTCGAAGCGACCTTTATATTTGTCTGACCATTCCGTGGGCACGTGGTGCGGAGCGTGGGTCGCGCCTGGCGCGTAATACATGAAGAACGGCTTATCGGGCATCAACGATTTCTGCTGGCGCGCCCACTTGATCGCCTTGTCGGTCATGTCGTCGGTGAAGTGGTAGCCCTCCTCCGGAGTGGTCTCGGGCTCGACGGGCGTCGTTCCTTCGTAGATCGCCGGGTAGTACTGGTTCGTTTCACCGCCGATGAACCCGTAGAAGTACTCGAAGCCACCGCCCCCGGTCGGCCACGCATCAAACGGACCCATCGGGCTCGTCTGCCAGACCGGTACCTCATGGCATTTGCCAAACTGCGCCGTGGAATATCCGTTCAGTAGAAGCGTTTGCGCTAGCGGCGCGCAGGTGTTCGGGCGGACCGAGCTGTACCCCGGCGCCGAGGTGGCGAGTTCGGTGATCACCCCCATCCCGACGGTGTGATGGTTGCGCCCGGAAAGCAGGGCTGCTCGCGTCGGTGCGCAGAGAGCCGTCGTGTGAAAGCGGTTGTACTTAAGACCGTCGCCCGCCAAGCGCTCGGCCGTGGGCGTCGCGCAGGGGCCGCCGAAGGCGCTCGAGGCGGCGAAGCCGACGTCGTCGAGCAGGATGACGAGCACGTTTGGGGCGCCGGCCGGCGGGCGCAGCGGCTCGATCGCCGGAAACGCTGCGTCCGCGTCTTTGGCGTCGAATGGAAGCGTCCCTTCGAACGGCCTGTCCGCGATGGGCAAGTCGTCCCGTGGGGTCTCGTCAGTCATTCTCGGCTCCTCCTCGCCTTGGGCGAGCGCTTTGGCGTTGTAGCGTCAAGACGCGGAGTGCGTCGTCGCGCCAGGCTCGCGTTGAGGCCGGCAACGGGAAGAGCTTTGTCGGCCAAGCCATCCTACAGTGATTCTCCGCGGGACGGGACTCCTGTAGCTGAAGTAACCGAAGCTCACCGTTGAGCCAGCAGCGGGCAAGCTGCGGTGGGAGGAACGATTCAGGTAGGGTGGCCCCGAACAGCCGATCTGCACGAGGTGCCTATATCCGTCTAACGAAAAGGATTCGACGATGACAGACACACCGCTAGACCAGCTTGGCCCGGTCGATTACGTCGTCGTCGAGTTTCCGGCAGACGCGAGCAACTTCACCGGCGAGATGGCCAACGAGCTCGTTAAGTTGGTCAACTCCGGCACCATCCGCCTTATCGACGTCCTGATCCTTACGAAGAACGAGGACGGCACCGTCGATGCCATGGAACTTTCCGACATCGAAGAATTGGGAGAGCTCCAGACGCTCGAGGCTCAACTTGCGGAACTGCTGGCAGAGGACGACGTCGAGCACCTCGCGAATGCCATGGAGCCCGGCAGCACCGCTGGAGTGCTCATCTGGGAAAACCTGTGGGCCGCACCATTCGCCTCGGCCGCGCGACGTTCGGGCGGCCAACTGATCGCCAACGGACGAATTCCCATTCAAGCGATCATCGCCTCGATCGAGGCAGATGGAGCACTCGCGACCGAAGGAGTCTGACATGCCTCTTAGAGCTGCCCGAGTCGGAAGAGTCGGCGTCATTGGCCATCCGGTGGCAAAGACCGCCGTTGTGGCCAAGGCGGTCACACCCGGCCCGTCACCCGTCGCGAAAACTGCGGTCGTCGCCGCGGCGGTCACACCAGGACGTGGTCGCCGCCGACGTATCTGAATCACCCTTGCGAGCCCGCAATGTCCTGAACGTGCGTCCGTAGCTTGGTCTTCAGTGCCTGGCCTTCCTCGCAGGCCATGACCCGGAAATCGTGCACACGGCCATCCTCGGACTCGGACATGTGGCCCGGTCTGTTTGATCCGCCCGCATCCGCGCAGACCTCAAGGTGCTACTGGGCTGGGCATCTAGCGATCCGGCCAGCGGTACATCGCCCAGAGGATCAACAGGAACACGCCTCCGAGGAGGAGGTACACGAACTGCGCACCCGAATCGCTAGTCGTGAGCGCGCGTGCGAATGCGAGTCCGGCCAGCAAGGCCGTCGCTCCCATGACGATGTTCCGGCGCTGGTTTTTCGGGTCACGCAGTTGCACTCCCAAGCAATGCCGGGGTGAGGACCACGCCAAACCGTGCGTCCACCTCCCGGCACCGGCGCGGATCGAGGGGTGCCCCCTTGCGCCCGGATCAAGGCGAGATCGATCAGCCTGCCGGTGGCGGGAACGGCTGTCCGGGCAGAACCGCGTCGAGTGATGGGATCGCCGCGACAAAGAAGGACACGATCGAGTCGGTTAGCGGCTTCCCGCTGCCGGCCATTGCATTCACGGCCTTTGCGTTCCCGATCTTGATCCGCTCGGCGAGCATCCCGAAGGTCGCCTGCATCGAGGCGAGGGCTTCGCCGGCGGTGTGGACTTGTGTGGCCGCGTTGGCGGGCGGCGTGCGTTGCTGGATATAGGCGCTGAGGTTGTCGATCGCGGCTCGGAACGCGGCGACACGTTTTCCGCAGGCGGGAAGTGTGGCGGTTGTTAGGGTGTGGTCGCAGGCTGCCGACACGGCGTTTAGCGTGGACACCACCTTCACGTAGTCCTGCCGGAACGCGCCGGCGTATTGAGCGTCCGCGGCGGAGGCCGCGCCTACAGGCGCGGAGGACTTGCGGGACGACGACGTGGCCGAATCACCGCAAGAGCAGAGGGCAAACTCGCAACCGATTAGCACCACCAACAAGATCACAGCACGCACGGGCCACCTCACTCTATGGTGTAAACGAGAAGGACTGAATAACGCGTCGCACCTCGGCGCGACCCGCTTGATCGTGAGCTGGCTGGACGTTGATCATCACGGTCGTGCCATCGAAGTCGAGAAGGGTGGCCCGTGTGTTGCCGTCCGGAATCCACCCTCCGAAGAGGTCAATGACGCTGGGGGCGGTGATTGCGTAGGTCAGGCCCGTGTGGCCGCCCAGGCTCGCCGGTTTCCGAGCGGTGATGGTAAGGCCGGGGAGCCTCCTGAATGCCTTGATGGTCGTAGCGAACGGCTGATCGATGTGCCAGACGCGGATTAGACCATCGGTGTGTGCTTGCGAGCGCTTTCCGACACCGAACCCCTGCGCGTCGGCGTACCCATACCAGCCAGCCGGAACGGACAGGTCAACCTCGGGCGTAAAGCCGCTGGGTGTTTGGTAGCGCACCTGCGTGTCCAGCCGCCGTGGCGGGGGGCCGGCGGGAAGAACAGTTGCTTCCCCGCCGGAGGTGCTGTTCAAGGAGCGTGCCACGCGCAGCGCATCTTCGATGCGCGAGGACGAAGCACGGTCGCCGACCATCACGTTCACCTGGTAGTCGATGCCGTGCAGATGTACCTGCGCGGCGGCTCCGCGACCGGCGTAGCACTCGAACATCGGCTTGCGCACTCTTGTGAGGTGATCGAGTGGTGCCCTGCCCGGGTTGACCGGGCCACCCCCGGCGCTGCTTGAGAGCCACCCGAGGACGATCACGACGGCACCGTCCGCAGGGATGTGGTACTTGCCGCCGATCTGGCACTGAGAGGCTTGGGGGTGCACCCCGGCGGTACCAGCAACCAGCAACGTGCGTGGATCGGTGACCGGAGCATCGGATGCCGGTCGCACCACACGCCATCCGCTAGGCACTGTCAGCCGAACACCGTTTCCCGATACGACCCGTGGGCTGTGGTTGGGCTGCTGGGCCGGTCGTGGCGCTTGGTGAGCGTCACGGGAGTGCGCCGCAATCACCAACAGGCCCAGTACCAACGCCGCTCCTAACCCCGCCGCTACCCAGGCGATAGGCCGTCGCCGCCGCTTTCCCGCATTTGTCGCGCTTTTCCCACCGCGCCCAGTTGTGAAGACCTGGGCCGCGTCGCGCATCACCCGTTGTCGTAGCTCCTCGGGTGGCTGAGCGTTGTCGAAGTCGCTCAGCACCTCGCGCAGGTCAAGCACGACTCGCCTCCTCGATCATCGCCCGCAACTGCCCGCGGGCGCGGTGAAGCCGGATCCGAACGGCCACCGCCGTTGAGCCGGTCAGCATTGCGATCTCGCCGAGCGGTAGATCGGCGTAGTAGAACAAGAACACCACCAAGCGCTGGTCGGCCGGTAACTGGCGAAGCAGATGCACAACCTCGACCGAAAGCGCCGATTGCTCCGGCGGATACACAACCGCGTCGGCCACACCGACCTGGTCGCGCGGCGAGCGGCGAAGCTCGTCCACAACCAACCGATACGCCGTGCGATACAGCCACGGCCTCGGCTCACGGACAGAGTCCCAATGCTGGCACAGTCTCTTGAACGCTTCAGCCGTCGCCTCATCGGCCACCTCAGCGCGACCGCCAGACGCCGCAAGCATGGCACGCCACACCTCACCACCCACAGAGGAGTAGAGCGCGCCAATCGCCTCAACACCCGAGATCGCCGCCTCCTTCACCACACAAAGAGCGACCAGACCCACCCAATGTTTCAGATTCAGCGCACAAGCGGCTAGCCCGCCCCTGCATCGGCAAGGTGCTACTGGGCTGGCATCCCGACTACAGGAAGCTGCCGCCTGGGTAGCGACCACACCGAATGTTCGGCCCTTCGATGAGTTCTGGGTGCCCGCTAAGTCTTACGGGAACAGTGGATTACAGGCCGAGCGACGAGGAGCGGACATGGCGGACGACAGACGTACGGGCCACAAAGTTCTGGGTAGCCTGCGATCAGCCGATGGCATGGGGGTCGTGCGCATGGAAGACCGGCTGGACACCCGCGTCGCTGACGTGTGGTCGGCGCTCACGGATCCCGGCCGTCTCGCTGGCTGGTACGGCGAGGTCGAGGGCGACCTTCGTCTCGGCGGTGAGTTTCACGCTCATCTCCCGGGCGCGGGGAATCGCTTGGGGCGCGTGGACACGTGCGAGCCGCCGCGAAGGCTGGCACTAACCATGCGCGACCCGGACGCGCAGCCGGGTCAGCCGGAACAGACGGCCATCGACGTTACCGTCGACGCGGTCGGCGACCAGACGAATCTCGTCGTTGAGGTGCGGGGTATGCCTCTCAGCCTGCTGGCCGCATACGGCGTTGGCGTCCAGATGCACGTCGAGAACCTCACCGACCACATCGCCGGACGCAGCCCCGACAACTCAGAGGCGCGGTGGGAGGCACTGCTCCCCGCCTATCGGGAGTTGGCGGCCGGGGTCAGTGCGGAATGACGCTGCGCGGCGTCGATGCGGAACGGCCAGGATCGCACCGCGCCGTGGCTTGGGCAATCGAAGCGACGCCGGTTACCCGAGCGACGCACGCCAAGCTTGGTTATACGAGGGGAAGTCGGACGCGAGCGTCGGCGGCGCGAGGAGCACCGGCGGGGTCGGGCACGAACGTCGGGCGAACCTCGTCGCGAGGCAGGGTCGGGAACCTACGATGCGACCGACGTGCCCCCAAGCCCGATCTCGTTCCCGTCAGGGTCTCGGTACGTCGCCTTCCGGACGCCGTTTGGGTACGTCCCCCACTGCGCGACCGCGATTCCACGGGAGGCAATTTCTGCGGTCAGCGCGTCAAGGTCATCGACGAAGACGGTGTGCATCGCATGCCCGGCGTGCTCGGGCTTCTCCACGATGTACAGGAACCGGTGGTCGGCAAGCTCCCACACCGCCTCCGTGGCGTGAGGCAGGAAGCTCGGCTCCGCTCCGAGGAGGCGCTTGTACCACCCCAAGGCTTCGTCGAAGTGGCGCACCGGAATGCCAGAGAACAGGTCGCCCCGCATGCCGACAACCCTACCCGGAGCACATGCACACCCAGGCATCTGTCGCCTCCGTTGCCGGGACTCGCCGCGTGCGATCCGCTGCTGCCGCTACTCCGGGAGATCGAGAGCGACCGACCCCGCCGACGATCCTGGCCGCGGCCGCCGGGGCTCGCGCACCCCGCTACTGCCATCCGACCATTCGTCGTCGCCGGGGCGGACGGTGTATAGCGCCCCCTGACGGCGGCCCTCGACCACAGCCTTGACTGTGCAGACGACGCCGTCGCGAGCGGCCAGCGTTTCGGCGCACTCGCGTGCTGCCTCGAGTGTGTCGTGCCGGTAGACACGTCGGCGGCGGCCGCGCTCCATCTCCCGCACCTCGTAGAACAAACGCGGCCGACCCCGCAGGCGGATGGCGGTCAGCAATCCCATACCTCCACTGTAGCGCCGCCAGCCCTGCGGCCACAGCCGGGACTCGGCGACGACGTCGTGATACCGGCAGGCTCAGGCACCTGAGCACATCACTCCCCTGCTCGTTAGGATCGGCTCGAAATCCGGTCAGCGAGGAGGAAAACATGAGCACCGCAGGACTGACCGCCCGAGAGTTGGTGACCCGCTTCTATGAGGCGTTCGATGCGGGCGACGCTGATGCCGTGTTGTCCGTGTTCTCGGACGAGCTCGAGACCACCGATCCGGGGATGGGAACCGTGCACGGGCACGGCCCGTTCCGCGAATACATCGAGACGCTCAAGCGGGCTGTTCCCGACGCACGTGCCGTGATCGAGGGCATGTACGACGACGGTGATGTGGTCGTGGTCGAGGGACGGTTCGCGGGGACGTTCACCGGCCCGCTTGCGAGCCCCGACGGGGACATCGATCCGACCGGCGCCACCGTCGATCTGCGATTCGCCGACGTGTCGCGCGCTCGGAACGGCAAGATCGTCTCGTACCACACCTACTACGACCAGCTCGGACTCCTCACGCAGCTCGGCATCATGGAGTCCTAGCGCGCAGGCCCGCTCGCGCCTCGGCGGGGCGGACGTGAACGGCCAGGAAGAAGGCGGCTTCACGGCGCTCGATACGGCGACCGCGAACGGCGACGAAGGTCTCACGCGTCTCTTGATCGAACGCGGTGGGAAACCGGGTTAGCGCGCCCCTGGGGCCGGGCACGACGTCGTCACACCGATGCACTACCTCGCACGACCTGCCGCATCCCGGCGGTGCCGGTCGTAGCGTCCTCAGGGCTGACGGCATCCCCGAAGTCGTCGGTCAGCGTCAGCTTGCAGAGGTCGCGTACCTCAGCCCTCGCGAGTGAGACGGACCGCGCGTTACGGTTCGCACCTCGCGGGGGCTCCCCAACAGCGTTCCCCGTCACGGTTTGACGCCGTCCGATAGCTCTGGCACACTACTACTCCGAACACATGTTCGGACAAAGGAGTCGGTTGTGGAGCTATCCCCAAGACAGCGCGAGATCCTCGAGTTCGTCAACACCCACGTTGACGCACATGGCTATCCGCCGACGGTTCGCGAGATCGGCCAGGCGGTTGGGCTGACCTCTCCGTCTACCGTTCACGCCCACCTCGCCCGGCTTGAGAGCTCTGGCCTGATCCGGCGCGACAAGACCAAGCCGCGTGCGCTCGAGGTGATAGAGGGTGGCCGGCTGCGCGAGCGCGCCGGCGCGCATGTCGACCCGCCCAGCCGCAGCACCGTGCTTCCGCTGGTCGGCGACGTCGCCGCCGGTACCGGCCTGGTCGCAGACGAGCGCGTCGAGGACATGGTGGCCGTGCCGGAGCAGCTCTGCGCAGACGCGGACTTTCTCCTGACAATCAACGGCGACAGCATGATCAACGCCGGCATCCTTGACGGCGATCTCGTCGTCGTCCGCAAGCAGGACGATGCCCGCAACGGCGAGATCGTCGTTGCCCTGATGGGCGACGAAGACGCGACCGTCAAGCGCTTCTTCCGAGAGTCCGGCCGCGTGCGGCTGCAGCCCGAAAACGACGACTTGGAGCCGATGTATCCCGAGCAGGTGAAGATCCTCGGGGTCGTCAAGGCGGTGCTGCGCAGGCTATGAGCCACATGCGGACAGTCGACGACGCGTTCGGCCCCAGCCTCGACGAGGTGCTGGTGGCTGCGCTCCGACGGGCCGCCAGGCCTGCGCGTTCGGCGATCTGTCCGGTCTGCGATGGGACCATGCGCCGACCATCGGACGGCGGCTCGCTGCTCTGCGGCGAGTGCGGCAGCTCGATCGAGGACGCTGAGACCGCGCACGACCAGCTCCGGCTCGTCGCGTAGGCACGCGCCAGCCGCGGCGCCCCTGCGAGAATGCGCCGGTGAGGACTCGGCGCCAGTTCCTTGCGTCGGCAGGTCTGCTGCTCGCCGGCACCGGATGCCTCGGCAGGGGCAGCTCCAGCGTCGAGACGTTCGGCTCCGGCTTCATCTCGAAGGATCAACCGCTCGAGAAGACCGTGTCGATCCTTGCCTCCGGGGGCAACGTGCCGGCGTTCGCGATCTCGGAGTTCCAGGAGCGAACCGGCGTCAAGGTGCACGTCGACACGACCGGCACCGACGAGTCGCTGCTCCTGCGCCTCGCCGCGGGCGGCTACGGCAGCTACGACGTGATCATGGTGGGCGCCGACACGCTCGGCTACCTGGTCGACTCGAAACAGGTTGAGCCGATCGCGCGCAGCCTCGTGCCGGGGCTCTCGCTGCTCCAGCCCCCGTTCGACAACTCGCCCGAGGACGGTGGCCTCCGCCACGACGTCCCTGCCTGGTACGACATGGTCGGCGTTGCCATAGGTGACATCGTCGCGCTCGGCGAGGAATCGTGGGCGGCGTTCTTCACGCTCGCCGAGCGCCGGCCCGGGCGCGTCGCCGTCCCCGACCGGGCCGACGACGTGATCGGCGCGACGCTCGTCTCGCTCGGCCACGCCTGGGACAGCGACTCCACCGGTGATCTCGACGATGCCGAGACGCGCCTGCAGGAGGTGTTCCCCGGCCTCCGCGTGATCGGACGCCACGCGCCGACCGAGACGTCCCCCACGGGCGCCCAGCCGCTCGCGCAGCTCGTCCGCGCCCGCGCATACCGGACGCCGGTGCCCGGCACGAGCTTCTTCCTCCCCAGCGAGGGGGGAGCGCTCGACGTGCGAAGCTACGCCATCCCCGCGTACGCCCCGCATCCCGTCGCCGCGCACGCGTGGCTCCAGAACTGGCTGCAGCCCGTCGTCGAGGCGGGATCCATGTCCGAGCTCCAGCTGCCCGTGCCGCTCCTGCAGGCGCGTACCCTGGTCGACCCGACGCTCGCCGCCAACCAGGCAATCTGCCCGCCCATCACCGCCCTGGAGGCGTCGATCCAGCCCGTGATCTCGCCTGATGGCGAGGCCGCCCGCCAGCAGATCTGGGCGGCCCTGACGGCATGACCGCCCCGCTGGCATGGCTGCTGATCTCCGCGCTTGCCCTGCTCGCGCCGCCGTCACACGGACCTGTACCGTGGACTGGCCGTCCGCTTGCCGTCGCCGCATCGCCGTCACAGCCGAAGGCGGACACACGCGTCCGCGTGGCGATCGCACTGCTTCCCCGCGGAGCCACGAACGTCGTCGTCGAGGGCGGCGGCGCCGATGCGACGGCGCGACCGGCGGCCGGCAACGTGCGCGTCGCGCGGCTGCCCACCGGCGCCCCGGGGCCGCTCGAGCTGAGCGTGCGGTTCACCCTGCACGGCGTGCGCTACACGGCACCTGGCGGCGTCATCTTCGTGGTTCCCGATACGTAGTCCAGGTAGAATGGGCATGCCGGTCAGGCAGCCGCGGCGCTCCGGCGTCGAGGAAAGTCGGGACACCACAGGGCGACGGTGCCGGGTAACTCCCGGACGGGGAAACCCGCTGGATAGCGCAACAGAGAGGAGACCGCCCCGGCGTCACACGTGAACGCCGGGGTAAGGGTGAAACGGTGGTGTAAGAGACCACCAGCGCCCCCGGTAACGGGGGCGGCTAGGCAAGCCCCACCGGGTGCAACGCCAATCGGAGCGATGACGCGGCCCGCCGAGCTCCAGGTAGGCGGCAACGAGCGGGCTGGAGACAGCCCGCCCAGATGGATGGCTGCCCACGACAGAATCCCGCTTACAGACCGGCTACCAGAAGACCCCGCCTCGGCGGGGTCTTCTCATCTCCCGGCGAACCCCTCCGGCATGCCCGTCCCCGGTAGAGTCACCCGATGGCGTCCCTCGGCGATCTTCTGCAGCGACCCGCGCACGAGCAGGCCGCGCTCGTTCGCGACGGCGATGTGACGGCACGCGAGCTCGTCGAGGCATCGCTTCGCGCCATCGAGAGCACCAACGCCGAGATCAACGCCTTCGTCCACGTCGCCCCGGAGCTGGCACTGGCGGAGGCCGACCGGATCCGGCCCGGCGACACCCGACCGCTGTGCGGCGTGCCGATCGGGATCAAGGACCTGCTATCCGCGACCAAAGGGCTCCCCACGACGGAGGGAAGCGCGGCCTTCGGCGACTGGGTCGCCGGATACGACAGCGCCCACGTCCGCCGGCTCCGCGACGCGGGGGCGATCGTCGTCGGCAAGACGAATACGCCCGAGCTCGGGCTGCGGCCCGTCACCGAGAACTCCCGCTACGGAGCAACCCGCAATCCGCGGAACCCCGAGCTCTCGGCGGGGGGCTCGTCCGGCGGCAGCGCCGCCGCCGTGGCGGCCGGCATGGTTGCGCTCTGCGACGGCAGTGACCTCGGCGGCTCCATCCGCATCCCGGCAGCATGCTGTGGCGTGGTGGGCTTGAAGCCCAGCACCGGCCGCGTCTCGATCGGCCCCGACTTCGGCGACATCGCGGGCGGCATGGTGGCCGACTGCGTCCTGTCGCGCACCGTCCTCGACACGGCCACGGCGCTCGACGCGATTGCCGGATACGAGCCGGGCGACCGCCACCGGGCCGCCCCGCCGCCGGGAACGTTCGCCGAGGCGGCGCGCTCGGCGCCGCCTCGCTGCCGGGTCGCGCTCTGCCTGACGGCGCCCCATGGCATCCCCGTCGACGCCGAGCCCGCGGCCGCCGCGGTCGCCGCGGCCGAATCGCTCGCATCGCTCGGGCACGACGTAACCGAGCGGGCGGGCCCCTGGGACGACGGCTTTGCGGCCGCCTGGTCGACGTACATGACGGGCGTGGCGCAGCACCTCCTCCGCGTCGTCGAGCGGCTGCACGGGCAGGCCGTTACGCCCGAGCTGCTCGACCCTGCCTCGCGTGCCTGGCTGGTAGAGAGCACGCCCGTTGCGCTGATCGACTACCTCGAGGCGGCTGAGTGGCTGTGGGGGTACGGGCGTCGCGTGCTCGCGGACTGGGGCCCCGACGACGTGCTCCTGACCCCGACCCTGACCCGGCTACCCGCTCCCATCGGCGGCATCCGGTCGCAGGCCGGCGTAACCGACGACGCCCAGCGCTTCAGCGCGCTCGTGCGCGTGTGGAACGCCACCGGCCAGCCTGCGATCAGCCTACCGCTTGCCAGGTCGGCTGACGGCACCCCCGTCGGCGTGCAGCTGGTCGCTGCGCCGGGCCGTGAGGATCTGCTGATCAGCCTTGCAGGGGAGCTCGAGTCGGGGCCAGGGTTCGACCGCGCGCAGGTCTGACGCGCCCGGCACGCCGTAGACGGCGTGCCGGGCGGCACTCAGCAGCGCCTCAGCGGCACGGCGTCCAGGGCGTGTCGAACAGGTTCAGGTCCTTCAGGATGGTGTTGAAGTTCCAGCCGTTCGACTTGGTGCAGTTGAGCATGGAGGCCTTGTACTCGACCTCGAACACGGCCTTGCCGGACGAGACCCAGCCGGGCAGCCCCGGGGCGGGGAGGTCGCACTCCTTGTACTGCATGCACTGCTCGTTGATGGCGTAGTCGAAGTACGGCTTCAGCGTCTCCGCCTGCTCGAGGTCGTTCTTCAGACCGGCAGAGAGGCCGTTCGAGTGGGCCAGGTTGCCGAGGTAGGTGTTGTAGTTGAGCTGGTCGGTAGCCGTCAGCGGGAAGCCCGTCTTGGCCGTATAGGTATCGACGTTGTCGAACTCGACACCGTCGAAGCCGGCCTGTTTGCACTTCTGAACCCGGGCGGTCATGATCGGCCCGAGCACCGACATCTGCCGGATGTCGAGGTACTTCTCGCCCGGCCACCCATTCTTGTTGCCGAGCACCGACGCCGGGAACTGGCCCGCATCCGCGCGCCAGTTCTCCCACGTTCCCGCATCCACGTAGCAGATGACATGCCCGTGGAGTGCGTGGATGGCGTTGACCGCTGCGATATCCAGGGTCGTGTTGTTCCCAGCTACGGCCTGGTCGACGTAGAGGTCGATGTCCCACACGGTCGGGCTGACCGCGGTTCCGCCGCCCTGAGGCGCGGCTGAGATGGTCGTGTTGATGCCGCCGGTCGACGCGTACGCCGCGACCCCCTGCAGCTGATACTGCCAGCGGCTCTGCAGCGCCGGGTGCCAACACGTGCTGCAGGCGACTGGCGTTGGCAGCGCCGCGGCCGCGGGCGCAGCCGACACTGCAATTGCGATCAGCGCCAGCGCAGCCGGCGCCGCCTTGCGAAGGAAGCGTCTGTCCATTGGTCCTCCTCGAGCGATGAACGAGAATGGCGTGTCCTCGCGCTGTTCATCACTCTCCGCGCTGCTGACACCGGCGAGCGCGGAGTGGCGTGACCCGTGGCCGGGCCAGCCAGCACGGCGGCCGGAGCAAGCCGTTCACGCCTCCCTTCAGTCGACCCCGGCGCTCGCTCCTGTCGCTTTCAGGCTGAATCAACCAGAATCGATCAGCGGTGTCAACTCAGGGGAGATGCCAAGGAGGCCGTCGATGCTGCGCTCGTTGTGGTCGGCCACGTAGTCGGCGAGGGCGGCGCGGCCGCCCCGGCGCATTCGGTTCTCCAGCCAGTCCATGCGCTGCGGCCGGCGGCCCTCGAAGCTCATCAGCGGTACGTCGAAGCCGCAGGAGTCGGACACCCGGTCGACCGCCACCCGCACCAGCGACCGCATGCCCGGCTCGGAGCCCGGGATCGCCTCACGGTCGAAGCGGGAGAGCAGCTCGTCGAACTCGTGCGATCCGGTCGGCAGCACCTCGGCCCGGCCGTGGAGCCGCACGATCCGCGGCCGGCCGTCGAAGGCGCAGAACATGATGCAGATGCGCCCGTTCTGGCGCGCGTGGGCGATCGTCTCGACACCGCTTCCGATCAGGTCGAGGTACGCCACCGTGTGCGAGTCGAGCACGACGAAGCTCTCGATCGGCGCCTTCGGCGAGACGTTGACATGCCCGCCCTCGTCCGGGGCGGTGCCCACGAAGAACATCACCTGCTCGGAGATCCACCGCTCGAGCGCCCCGTCGATCTCGTCGAACACCTTCCCCATCGGCGCAGCCTAGACCATCGCTTAAAGCCCGACGCCAGGCCTGAGAGGACGGAATGCGAGGGCCTGGCGTCGGGTATGGGGGATTGGGCGCCTAGGGTGCAACGTTCCCCAGGCCCGCGTCAAGGCGTGGACGGCATTTCCCCAGGCGAAACGCCGCTGCGTGCGGGAATTCTCTCCAGTTCTCCACACGTTCTCCACCGCTGACGGCCGCACCTGTGGACGGTCTGTGGAAAAGCGTTACTCGGCCGCCAGCTCGCCGGCGAGCGCGTCGGCCAGCACCTGCGCGCCGGCCAGGCAGTCCCCCTCCGCTGCGAACTCGCTTGGGGTGTGGCTGGCGCCGGTCGGATTGCGCACGAACACCATCGCTGCCGGCCGCTCGGGCGCCAGGATGCCTGCGTCATGGCCGGCATACGACGGCAGATCGCCGGCGGCGATTCCGCGGTCCCTGGCCGCCGCCTCCAGGCGCGCACGCAGCCCGGCGTCGAACGTGGCTCCCTGGTTGGCGGCCTCGCGCCCGAACGTGGCCTCGGGGAACCGGCCGCGCAGCTCACCCAGCATCTCGTCGACAGTCGCCGGCTCCAGAGCCCGGATATCGAGCGACGCCGCCACCTGCCCCGGCACGGAGTTGGTCGAGCCCGGAGTGATCTCCATGCGGCCGACGGTGCCGACGGCACCGGGGCGGGCCCGGGCCACCTCGTCGACGGCCAGCACGAACCGCGCCGCCGGCAGCAGCGCGTCGCGCCGGTCGGCCATCGCCGTCGTGCCCGCATGGTTGGCCTCACCCCCGAACTCCACCCGCCATCGCTGCCGTGGAGCGAGCACGTCGGCGATCCCGAGTGCCAGGTCGCGGTCGACAAGTGCGCGCCCCTGCTCGACGTGCACCTCGAAGAAGCATCGCACGCGCTCGAGCTGCGCTGGGCTCGCGGCCAGCGAGTCGCGGGTGACCCCGTAGATGGCCGGCGCTTCACCCATCACCTCGAGCACGTGATCGATGTCGAGCCGGCCCGTGATCGCCAGGCTCGCGAAGGTGGGGGTGCGGAAGCGCGCGCCCTCCTCGTCGACGAAGGCCACGACCGCCAGCGGATGGCGTCTCGGCACCCCCGCCTCGAGCAGCGTCGCTGCCGCCTCGAGCGCCGCCACGACGCCGAGCGCGCCGTCGTAGGCGCCGCCGTCCGGCTGCGTGTCCAGGTGCGAGCCCGCGGATACCCACGGCCCGCGATCCGCGTCCTCGGTCACCGCCCACAGCGTGCCGGCGCCGTCCTGCTGCACCTCGAGGCCGATCGACGTCGCCGTTCGCGAGAACCACGCGCGCGCCTCTGCCTCCAGCGGGCTCCACGCCAGGCGGTTCCAGCCGGTCTCCGTGTGCCCGATCGCGGCGAGCTCACCGAACCAGGACACGAACCGTTCTCGAGATATCTCCGGCATCGGTCTGGGAGGATACGTCCTATGTCCGAGACCGCGCTCCGTCTTCCCGGCTTCGTCAACGCGCACAGCCACGCCTTCCAGCGCATGCTGCGCGGGCGGGTCGAGCACGTCGATCCCGACCACCCCCACGACGACTTCTGGACGTGGCGCGAGGAGATGTACCGCGCCGCGAACGCCATCGATCCGGACGGCGCGTACGGCGTCGCCCTGCTGCTCTACCGCGAGATGGTGGCCGCGGGCTACACGGCCGTCGGCGAGTTCCACTACCCGCACCACCAGCCGGGCGGGGAGCCGTACCCGGATCCCAACGCGATGGCGAAGGCGACGGCCGCGGCGGCCCGCGATGCCGGCATCGAGATCGTGATGCTGATGACGGCCTACGCCCGGGCGGGCGCCGGCCTGCCGCCGACCGAGGGCCAGCGGCGCTTCTGCGACCCCTCGGTCGCCGACTACCTGCGCCGCGTCGAGTCGCTCGCCGCCGAGATCCCGGTGGGGCTGGCGCCCCACAGTGTGCGCGCCGTCCCCCGTGACTGGCTGGAGGAGATTGCCCGCTTCGCGGCGGATACGGGCATGGTCGTCCACATCCACGCCAACGAGCAGCGCCGCGAGATCGAGGAGTGCCTCGACGAGCACGGGATGCGCCCGATCGAAGTGCTGGCGGATGTCGGCCTGCTCGGGCCGCGCACGACGGTCATCCACGCCACACACGTGTCCGACGGCGAGCTCGACCTGCTCGCCTCGTCCGGTGCGACCGTCTGCGCCTGCCCGACCACCGAGGCGAACCTCGGAGACGGCTTCCTGCCGGCGCTCGAGCTGCTCGAGCGCCGGGTGCCGATCTGCATCGGCACCGACTCCAACACCATCATCGACCCGCTGGCGGAGCTGCGTGAGATCGAGCACTGCGCACGGCGGCTGGTGGAGCGCCGAAACGTGCTGGTCCCGCCCGGCGACGACGGCCCAACCCCGTATCTGCTTCAGATCGGCGGGCGAAACGGCGCACACGCGCTCGGGCTCGACGATGCTCCGGGAGAGGTCGAGATCGACCTGTCGCACCCGCTGTTGGCTGGTGTGGCACCGGCCGACGTGCCGGCGGCATTGATCTTCGGCGGTGCCTCCGCGGCGCTTCGCCCCGTTTCGAAAGGATGACTGGATGGACTTCACGCTCAGCCCGGAGTTGAAGGATCTGCGGTCGCGCGTGCGCACGCTGGTGGACGACGTGCTGCAGCCGCTCGAGCTCGAGGCCGAGCAGAGTCAGGGCAGGCTGTCTTCGGAGTCGCACGCCAGGGTGAAGCAGGCGGTGCTCGACTCGGGGCTGAACGCGGCCAACATCCCGACGGAGTACGGCGGCGGCGGCCTCAACCTCACCCAGCAGATCGTGATGCACGAGCAGCTGGGCCGCCTCACCAACTGCCTCTGGGTGCTCGTCTGGAGCCCGTCGAACGTGCTCGTGCATGGCACCCGGGAACAGATCGAGCGGTACCTCCTGCCCGACGTCCGCGGCGACCACCGCCATGCCTACGCGATCACCGAGGAGCACGCGGGCTCGGATGCGCGCGGCATCCGCGCAGAGGCGGTTCGCGACGGCGACGTCTACCGGCTGTCCGGCACCAAGTGGTTCGTCACCGACGGCGACATCGCAAGCTACTTCCTGGTGCTGGCCTGGGCGGTGGACGGCCTCGAGCGCCAGCCCACGCTCTTCATCGTCGACAAGGACTCGCCGGGCGTGGAGATGACCGACGACCCGGACTTCACCCACAACTTCCCCTACCGGCACCCGGAGTTCACGTTCACGGATACGCCGGTGCCGGCGGCGAACATCCTGGGCGAGGTCGGGCAGGGCTTCGACCTCACCGGCGAATGGTTCATCGAGGAGCGCGTGCACATCGCGGCTCGCTGCTGCGGCGCCTGCGACCGGCTGATCGAGCTTGGCACGGAGTGGGCGCTCGAGCGCGAGCAGTTCGGCTCCCGCATCTTCGACCACCAGGCGATCTCGTTCATGCTCGCCGACTGCGCAGCGGAGACGACGGCCGCCCGGCTGCTGACCTACTACGTCGGGCAGCTGTACGACTCCGGCGCGGATCCGAAGCTGGTGCACGCGAAGGCCTCGATGGCGAAACTGGTGGCCTCGGAGACGGCGGGCCGGGTGGCTGACCGGGTCGTGCAGATCTTCGGCGGCCGCGGCTACATGCGCCGCAACCCTGCCGAGCGGCTGTGGCGCGAGCTGCGGGTCGACCGTATCTGGGAGGGCACGTCCGAGATCCAGCGCCTGATCATCAGCCGGGGGCTGGAGCGGCGCGGGGTGGAGCGGCTGCTCGAACTGTAGGCCGCGAGGATCTAGGCGGCGAGGCGCGTGTCGTCGTCCGCGGCCAGCGCGGCGCGGATGCGGTCGAGCTCGCGGCGCAGCTCCCGCTCGTCAGCCGACAGGCGGTACAGAGGGCTGGTCGCGCCGTCGGTGATCAGCCTCGTCAGGAGCACCATGCCGGCTGGTTCCAGCTCGACCTCCTCGGTGCGCAGGATCAGCGACAGCTGGCGCACCTGCGGGCGCACCGCCAGGATCGCGGAGCGGTGCACGGGCACCGGCGTGGGGTGGTTCTCCTGGGCGGCGCTCACGTACCGGTCGAGCGTGTCGGCCAGCTGTGTGCGCCGTGTGCGGGAGACCAGCGCGGCGGCACGCCGAGCCACCGCGGCCGGATGCACGTGGCGGAACCCCTGCAGCACGATGTCGTCGTAGACCTCCTCGCGCTGCCAGGTGTAGAAGCGGTAGGCCACGATCATGCCCAGGCCGCCGAGGATCGCGAAGAAGGCCACGGTCTTTGCCAGCTCCGGGGCAACGCGATGCACGCCGTAGCCGGCGATGATCGAGACGACAGCCAGCACGGCGAGCGACGACGCGCCTGTCACCGCCGACCGGATCCGGTCGTTCAGGCGGGCCAGGAGGGCTGTCATCTCGGAGGGCGTCATCTCTCTACGAAGATCGAGCGTTCATTCCATGATCTTGAGGCCGATTACCTCAACCTGGGTGCGCCGTACCGCAGATCGTCGATTGCGGCGATGCATACCCGGCTACCAGTATCCCTACACCGGCCGCAGCGTAACGAAGGGGACGTCACATGTACGGCAGACATCCGCAGGCGGATGGGGAGCAGCGCGCTCATCGATTGCTCGCGGGCGACGCGTGCATCTGGTGCGAGGAAGCACCGAAGGCGGCCACGTCACACCTGTGCGACGAGTGCAGGAAGCAGGATCCCGATGGCGTGCTGGCGCGGGCGTACCCGCTTCAGGCCGTGCGCGCCTCGCGTTCGCTCGCTTAACGCAGTGGGGGCGCCCGAAGGCGCCCCCTGAAGTTCTGCTGCTGCGCCGAGATCTAGCTGGCGCGCCGCGCGGAGTACGCGCGGAGGGCGAGGCCGCTCGCCACGATGGCAAGGCCGATCACCACGTACAGGGCCAGCTCGGCACCCGTGAACGGGAGGGTCCCGCCGCCACCTGTCGACTGACCCTCGACGCCGCCGCTGGCATAGCCGCCGGCGAAGGCCGTCGCGGCCGACACGGCGAGGATCGCCGCCGCACCAACCAGCGTGATCACACCCCTGAGAACCTTCGTCATCTGATTCCACCTCTCCTCTTGTGCCCCGATGAAGCCTGCGCTGAAAATGCGTGCGTCCCGAGAATACGAGCTTTACCCTGAAAACGCAAGGGGGAAACCGTCATGTTTCAACGCCTCCGCCGCATGCAGAACAGTGGTGCTGCTCGCTGAACTACCCCGCCGCCAGTCACCTCATACATCATGTTTTTGACTCTACCGACCGGGGTGGACGGCGCGTACGCGGAGCGCGGGGGCAGAACCGGTCAAGCCGTCCGCGCCGCCCAGGCGTGCAGGCCCTCCAGCTGCCAGGGAAGCGGCTTGAACACCGGCCGACCCGACTGCGCGAGCTCCAGGGCCCGTTCGATCGGCATGCCCTCCCGTGCGGCGAGCAGTGCCGTCGCAACGGTGGCCGAGCGCTCACGGCCGCCCCGGCAGTGGACGTAGACAACGCCCTGCTGCATGCCCTCGACGGCGGCGTCGATCACCCCGTGGGGCACGGTCGAGCCGTCCTTGACCGGCAGGTGCAGCTCCCGGATGCCGGCAGCCTCGTACGCGGACGTGACCGTCTCGCGCTCCCCGTCCCAGTACTCCCGCTCCTCGCACAGGTTGACGACCACGACGACTCCCTCGTCGCGAAGCGCCTGCACGTGCGCCTCGGTGTGCGGCATGGGCCCGGCGAGGAGGCTGTCGTTCAGTCTCGAGTAGCGAAGGCGGGCCATGCCCACATGGTACGCGTCACGCCGCGTCGGACATGCGGGCAGCCGCCTCGCTGCGCGCGTCGATCTGCGCCCGGTAGCGCTGCTCGAGCTCGCGAGCCATCCGCCGGTCGCGTCGGCGTCCCCGCAGGCGTGTGATCAGATCGCGCATGAATGAAGCATGCACCTCTCCGGCCCGAAAATCCAGCGATTTGCAGGAACTTCACGACATCGTCGACAGCGCTTCACCGGGGCCGGGGCGGCTCGGCGTACACTCGCGCGGGTGAGCGCGATCCACCCCGACGACCGCCGGCTGCTCGCCCTCGCCGAGGAGGCCGCCCGCACCGCGGGCCGGCTGCTGCTCGACCGGTTCGGCCTGCCTCCGACGGGCATCGACCGCAAGAGCAGCGCCACCGACATGGTGTCGGACGCGGATCGCGAATCGGAGGGGCTGATCCGCGACCTGCTGTCCCGTGAGCGGCCCGGCGATGCGGTGCTCGGCGAGGAACGGGGAGCGAGCCGCGGGGAGGGCGGCCTGCTCTGGGTGGTCGACCCGCTGGACGGCACCACGAACTACCTGTACCGCCAGCCCACCTGGTCGGTGTCGATCGCATGCGAGGACGACGACGGCGGGCGCGTGGCCGTCGTGCACCAGCCGGTCGCGGATGAGACGTTCACCGCCGTGCGTGGCGCGGGCGCCCGCCTCGACGGGGCGGCCATCAGCGCGTCCGATGCGACCGAGCTTGCGCGCAGCCTGATCGGGACGGGCTTCGGCTACCGCGCCGAGGTGCGGGCGCAGCAGGCGCGTGCGCTGGTCGAGATCCTCCCCGCCGTCCGCGATGTGCGGCGCGCCGGGTCGGCAGCGATCGACCTGTGCTGGGTCGCCTGCGGCCGCCTGGACGGCTACTACGAGCTCGGCGTGCAGCGCTGGGACACCGCCGCGGGCGTCCTGATCGCCCGCGAGGCCGGCGTCGTCGTCACGCCGCTGCAGCCCGTCGGCGTGGCGGAGGCGGGCGTGCTGGCCGCGGCGCCGGGCGTGCACGATGCTCTCACGAGCCTCGTCGGCCCCGCACTGCTACACTGAGTACGGCCCTCTGGAGCCGCCGCAACGGCGCCCGCTTTACCCGGATGGCCCGAACTGCATGACTTTGGGGATCACGGCCGATCTGGAAGCGGCCGCGCAACGCGTATCCGCGTGGTGCGGGGAACCGCTTCTCCACGAAGGTGAGGACGCCGCAACGGCGCTCGCCCCCGGCACCGCGCGCCGAGCGGCGCTCGATGCAGCGATGGCCGAGATGGATCGCGGCTTCACCGAGCCGAGCTACACCTGGCGGCGCGACTTCTCGCTGATCCTGGGGCTCGACCGGATGCTGTCCGGCCAGCCGCCCAAGCTGGCGTCGGGCACCACGCTTCGCCGGCATCAGGTCGACGCCCTGGCCGGCCAGCTGGCCGCCTTGATCGGCGATCTCGAGCGCGGGGACGCCGAGCCGGAGGACGAGGAGGACGACGAGTCCAACGGCAACGGCAACGGCAACGGGAACGGCCACGACGACGATGCGGGGTTCGACGTCGCGGTCGCCCACGTCACCGCGGTGAAGGAGGAGGAGGTCGACACCGCAGACGACCCGGGGGCGCGTCGCCGCTACCGGTTCAAGCACCCGACGGCGTCCGGCAAGACCATCGCCGCGGCCGGGTTCGTGGATGCAGCGCGCACCACCGGCGTGCTGATCCTGACTCACCGCCGCCTGCTCGTCGACCAGTTCACACGCGATCTCACCAAGGAGGGCTACGGCCCTCGGCTCCACGAGGCGGTGCTGCGCGGCGATGCCACCCCGAGCCGGCCACCGCTCACGATCAACACCTACTCCTGGTTCATCAAGCACGCCGACCAGCTGAAGCCCGACGTCTACGGAGTGATCCTGTGCGACGAGGCTCACACGGCCCTCGGCGACAAGACGTCGGCCGCGATCCGCCGCCTGTCCGACCCGGTCTACATCGGGATGACGGCCACGGATCAGCTGCTGCAGAAGCACGTCGGGGACGTCTTCCCGGCCGAGGTCGCCGACCTGCCGCTGGCCGAGGCCGTTCGCCGCGGCGTCGTGGCCCCGCTGCGCTGCTCGCGCGTCCGGCCGATCGCGTCGCTGCGCTCGGTGGAGATCGTCGGCGGCGACTTCGACCAGGGCCAGCTGGCGGCCGCCCTCGACCTGGATCCGCTCAACCTGGCCGCGGCCGACCTCTACCAGAGCCGCTTCGGCGACACGCCCGGGATCGTCTATGCGGCCGGCGTCGACCACGCGGAGCGGGTGGCGGCGGCGATGAAGGCGATCGGCCTGAAGGCCGCGGCCGTGTCCGGCCGCACGCCGCCGCGTGTGCTGGCCGAGACGCTTGCCGCCTACGAGCGCGGCGAGATCAACGTCCTGGTCAACGCCATGCTGCTGGCCGAGGGCTGGAACGCGCCGCGCGCCACCGTCTGCATGCATCTGGCGCCGACCGCGAGCCGTCGCGTCTACCAGCAGCGGGTCGGGCGGATCATGCGCCTGCACCGCCGCAAGGAGGCGGGGATCGTCGTCGACTTCGCCGAGCCGGGCGCACCCCATACCGAGCGCGTGATCACGCTCCACTCCCTGCTCGACGTCGACGCCTACCGGCCGAACGGGCTGGTCACGCCGCCGCCGCCGCGCAGGCGGCGATGGCGCCGGCGGCCGCCCAAGCCGATCATCAAGGAAGCCTCCTGGATCGTGCCGGTTTCGGACGATCCGGAGAAGCGGGTGGCCGTGATCGCGAACCAGTGGCGGCTGGTGGACGGGTCGAAGCTTCCGCTGGACGAGCAGCGGGCGTGGGCGGTCGTCGCCGCCCGCGCGGTCACCCCGGCCGACGCACAGCAGCTGGCCGAGCGGATCGCCTCGCTGCAGCCGGAGGCCCGCGAGCTGTTCCTTTTCACCTGCGCGGCCGAGAACAAGCACCGCAAGCTGCGGCTCGCGGCGCTGGGCGACCTCTCATCGCAGAAGCCGAGCCAGACCACCTTCGCCATGGCATGCCGTCTCGTCGAGGCGGCGCCGACCTGGCAGCAGG
>DATAHR010000040.1:0-3766 GCA_036263035.1 Gaiellales bacterium
CCGATCGCAGCGCCGTGACAGTGGGCAACCACCCGCAGTCAGGCGGTCAGACGTGCGGAGTCGTGGAACCAATCATCTCGCTCCGCCTAGGATCCCGTCATGACGGCGACGCTGACCGCGGATCCCTGGCTCGAGCTCGACGCGTCCGAGACGGACCCCTACGGCCGCCTGGAGGAGTTCCTCGCGGGACACGGGTTTGGTGTCTGGAGCGAGCCGTTCGTACCGGCCGCCGATGGCCTGGTGGCGGATGTCTATCTCGGCTACGGCCTCGCCTCGCTGCTGCCCGGCGTGACGGTGCCGCAGCCACCGGAACCATGCCCGCTGCCGTCGTTGGCATGTCACGTGCGCTCGGCACGGGGCGGCCGGGAGGCGCTCGCAGGCCGCTTCCGGGTCGGGGAGTGGGAGGCAACCTGGACGGCGGCAGAGCACCGGGCCGCCGTGTCCGCGGTGCGTGAGGCGATCGCGCGCGGCGACGTCTACCAGGTCAACGTGGTCGCGCACCATAGCGCGCCGTTCCGTGGCGATGCCAGCGGCGTGGAGGCGGCGCTCGCCCCGCTCGGCGCCGAGCATGCGATGGCGATGCACGGCGACGGCTGGTCGGTCGTGTCAGCAAGCCCCGAGCTGTTCCTGCGACGGCGCGGCGACGTGGTCGAGACGATGCCGATCAAGGGCACACGGCCGGCGGACGACCCGGAGCGGATCGCCGACAATCCGAAGGATCGCGCCGAGCACGTGATGATCGTCGACCTGGAGCGGAACGACCTGGCCCGGATCTCGGTCCCGCACAGCGTGCATGTGCCTGACTACCTGGTGGAGCGACCGATGGCGGGCGTGCGGCACCTCGTTTCGCGGGTGCAAGGCCGGCTGGCGCTCGGAGTGGGGCTGGCTGACCTGCTGCAGGCGACGTTCCCCGGCGGCTCGGTCACCGGCGCGCCGAAGGTGTCGGCGGTGAACCACATCGCCCGGCTGGAGCCGGTCGGCCGCGGCGCGTCGATGGCAGCGCTCGGCAGGATCTACCCGAACGGCGACCTCGAGCTGGGGCTGACGATCCGGACGTTCGCGATCGCCGATGGGCGCATCCACCTCTGGGTCGGGGGCGGCATCGTCTGGGACTCCGACCCGGCAGCCGAGGTCGAGGAGTCGTGGGTCAAGGCGCGGCCGTTGCTCGCGCGCATCGCAGACTGGCGGTGACAGCCCCCGCCATGCGGAGTACTGTGGAACGGGTGATAGTGCGATGGAGGGCCTTCCCAGCGGGACCGTCACGCTTCTCTTCGCCGATGTCGAGGGGTCGACGCCGCTTGTCCAGGAGCTGGGCTCCGACTATCAGCATGTGTTGGCCGACGTCCGAGCGGTCCTGAGGTCGGCGGTCGCGTCGCACGCCGGCCGCGAGGTCGACTGCCGGGCCGATGAGCTGTTCGCCTGCTTCAGACGCGCCTCCGATGGCCTCGAGGCGGCGATTGCGGTGCAGGTTTCACTGATCGCCCAGCGATCGCGACTTCGCGTGCGCATGGGCCTTCACACTGGAGAGCCGGAGTTGGTCGGCGATGCCTACATCGGGATCGACGTGAACCGGGCTGCGAGGATCTGCGCGGCCGGGCACGGTGGGCAGATCCTCGTCTCCCAATCCACTCGGAACCTTGTGTCGACAGCCGTCCAGTTTCGGGATCTCGGCACATACCTGCTCGCAGGAGTGGAGCACGCCGAGCGGATCTTCGAGGTGCGCGCTCCCGGGCTGTCCACGGTGTCGCTGCCGCTACGGGTCGAGCACGAGAGCGGCGCCCGCGGACGGCGCAGGCCGAGCCTGCGGCTGCGACGGGGGCGAAACCCCTCGCAGCTCGCCGATACGGCCTGGCTGGCGCGGCAGCTGATCGAGCCCGGGCCGCTGCGCGAGGCGCTCACCAACCTCGCCGCCAGGTTGTTCGCCGCCGACCGCGCCGTTCACCGTGCCGACGCATTGCTTGGAAGGATCGACCGCCACCGCATCGCGCGCCGCCTGGCAGAACAGCGCGAGCTGTCGCTGGTGTCCGCACCGGTGGCCGAGGTGGCTGCGGGCACCGACGCGAAGCTGGCCTGCCTCGACCGGCTCGGTGAGGATCGCCAGATCGTCTCCGATCTCGGCTCGGAGGCTGCCGCGCTGCTCGGACGGTCATTCACCGCTCACGCGGTGGAGCAAGTGGCGGAGCGGCTGGAGCTCGCAACGAGCACGCTGGAAGGCCAGACCGAGGTAACGGCCAAGGCGCATGACGCACTCAGCTACCGGCTGGCGCGCACGCGCTGGCGCGGTGTGTACCGGCTGGACGACCTGTATGTGGTTCCCTACCACGATACGCTCGGGATCGAACGCCAGCCGGCCTTCACGGACGCGGCCGAGGCACGCCGCTTCCGCGACACGGTCAAGCTCGCTCGCGAGGCGAAGGGCAAAGAGCTCAAAGCAACCGATCAGCTGCCGCCGAGCTAGAGGGGATCAGGCGGCGGTCACCCGGCGAGCCGCTCGAGCATCTCCTCCAGCCCCTCGCGCGCCCGTCGCCCTGCCGAGCCTTGCCACCATGCCGCGTGCCCCAGCACGAACGTGTGCCACGCCCAGTCCGCCTTCTCGCGGTCGCGCTCGATCCCCCAGTAGTAGTCGAGGAACGAGATCCCGTACTCGAACTGGCACGCGGCCAGCACGTCTGCGAACGCCGCGCGCTCTGCAGCCGCCAGCGGCGACCGGTCGTGGTAGGCCTCGATCAAGAGCCGTGCATGGTCGAGCGTGTACGCGTCGTCGTCACCCTCCGAGATCCGGTTCCAGAAAAAGCAGTTGCGCTCCACGCCAACCGCGAGGTCGAGCACCCGCGGCGCGTAGTCGGCCTGGTGGAAGTCGATGATCGCGCTGATCTCCTCGCCGCGGAAGAACAGGTTGTTCGTCTGCCAGTCTCCGTGCAGCGGCCGCACCGGCAGGTCGCCAAGTGCCGGTCGCAGCCGGTCGAACAGCTCGGCGTACGCCGCCTCCACCGGCCCGCGCCACTCCTCGCCCGCCAGGTACTCGCCCACGGCAGGTCGCTCGCTGCAGAGCAGCTCCACGGCCTCCACCGGCGTCAGCCGAAGCAGCCCCAGCTGCACCACGAAACCGCGCTGGGGCTGCGGCCGGGCCGGCTCGAAGTCCGCGCCGGCCTCGTGCAGCGCCGCCAGCGTGCGTCCCGCCGCCCGCACGTGCGCATCCGACCGGAACGGCTCCCACGTATCGACGCCGGCATAGGTGTCGTCGCCTGAGGCAACGTCGAACAGTTCGTACCAGAGCCCGTTCAGCTCGACCACGCCGCGGCTGCGCACCGCCGGCACGCCGCGGTCGGCCAGGTGGTTGGCCAGTGAATGCTGCCACTCGACCTGGTCGATCGTCCTGCCCATCGGCGGCTGCCGCTTGACGATCGCGGAGCCGCCGTCCCAGCGGCAATGCGCCACGGCGAACAGCCAGCGGAGGTGCTGCGCGACGATCTCTACCGGCCGTCCGAGCACCGCAGCCGCCTCGGCCGGCTCGATCGGGCCCCAGTAGCGGTCGGTCACCCCCACCGGCGCTTTGTACCATTGCGTCCGTGGCCGACGTGCTCGTGAACGCCGACTGGCTGGCCCAGCACCTCGACAAGGTGCGGCTGCTCGACGTCCGCGGCGAGGTCGTCAACGACACCCCCCGCTATCGCGCATACCCCGACCGCTACGAGGAGGGCCACATCCCTGGCGCCGTTTTCGTCGACTGGCGCGAGGACTTCACCGACCGCGACAGCGACATCCC
>DATAHR010000041.1:0-18554 GCA_036263035.1 Gaiellales bacterium
CAGGCCGACCCGGTGGCGAGCACCACCACGTCGGCGCCCCAATCCCGCACCGCGGCAGCGTCGAGCTCCCGGCCGAGCGTCAGCTCCAGGTTCGGGAGCCGCGCGATCTGCACCGCCCGGTAGGCGCCGACCCGGCCCCACTCGCCGAATCCGGGGAGCCGGGTGATCCAGGCCAGCGAGCCGCCCGCCGCCGGCGCCCGCTCGACCAGGTCGACCCGTGCGCCGCGGCGCGCGAGCGTGATCGCGCACTCCATCCCGGCCGGCCCTGCGCCGACCACGAGCGCGTGCATCGGCTGCTCGAGCTGCGGCACGTGCTCGGGGTGCCAGCCGCGGCGGTGCTCCTCGCCGGCCGTCGGGTTGGTGGTGCAGCCGAGATGCGCGCGGCTGTCGGCCTTCGAGATGCAGACGTTGCAGCCGATGCATTCGCGGATCTCGTCGACCCGGCCCTGACGGATCTTCTCGGGCAGGAAGGGATCCGCGATCGACGGGCGGGCGGCGCCGATCAGGTCCCATGCGCCGCTGCGGACGATCTCGGCCATCAGGTCGGGGTTGGTGAGGCGGCCGACGCCGACGATCGGCTTGCGTGTCGCCTCGCGCACCCGGCCCGTGCTCTGGAGCTGCCAGCCCTCGCTGAAGAACCGCGATGGCCCCGAGTCGAGCGACCACTCGGCAATCGATCCGACGTTGACGTCCCAGAGGTCGACCAGGTCGTCGGCCAGCGAGACGAACTCGAGCCCCTCGTCGAGGTCGTTCCCGAGCGCGCCCAGCCGGTCGACCGCGATCCGGCACGCGATGGCGCAGTCGTCACCCACGGCCTCCTTGACGCGCTCGAGCGTCTCCATCCAGAACCGCGCCCGGTTGCGCAGCGACCCGCCGTACTCGTCGGTGCGGCGGTTGTAGTGCGGCGACAGGAACTGGCCGGGAAGGTAGGTGTGCGCGCCGTAGACGTAGACGATGTCGAAGCCTGCCTGCCGGGAGCGGCGGGCGGCGGCCGCCCAGTCGTCCTGCACCCGGCGGATGTCGCGCTTGGTCAGCATCATGGGCACCACGCCAACCGCGAAGTCGCTGGCGATCTGCGACGGGGCGGACGCGGGCAGGCGCGACTCGCTGTTTTCACCATGGACACCGGTGTGCGACAGCTCGATCCCGGCCAGGGCGCCGAGCGAGTGCGCCTGCTCAGCCGTGATGGCAAGCATGCGCACGTCGTGCTCGTCCCACATGCGCGCGGACACGTAGGGCGTCTCATCGGAGTCCGGGCTGATCGTGCAGTACTCGGTGCAGATGGCGGCCCAGCCGCCCTGCGCCTTCACCGCCCTGTGACGCGCCTGTGACCAGGGCTTCTGCACGCCGAACCCCGTGCAGTGGGGCACCTGGTAGAACCTGTTGCGGAGGGTCTTCGGCCCGATCCTGACCGGCTCGAAGAGGATCTCGTGGCGCGGGTCGCAGGGCATGGGCTGGCGATCCTACGCGAAGCGGCCGCGGGTATGCTGGCGGGTGTGACGCCTCCCGACCAGCAGCCCGTCGCATGATCGCGGCGGCGCATGACTTCGTGCTGCCGGACACCGATGGGCGGCAGCACCGGCTCTCGGAGCTGGCGGCGGCGGGCCCCGTCGTCGTCGTGTTCACGTGCAACGACTGCGCACACGCACGGGCCTGGCACCGGCGGCTGGTGGACGTCGCCCGGGACTACGCGCCGCGAGACGTTCGCGTGGCCTTCGTGAACCCGGCCGACTCGCTGGATGCGATGCGCGAGCAGGCGGCGACCGACGGCGGGCCCGAGCTGTACCTGCGGGACGAGGCCCAGGACGTCGCACGGAGGTTCGGTGCCGAGGTGACGCCCGACGTGTTCGTCGTCGACGCCGACATGCGGATCCGATACCGGGGAGCGCCCGACGAGGACCACGAGGATCCGGCGGCCAACGGCCTCTGGCTGCGGGAGGCGCTGGACGACGTGCTCTCGGGCGTCGAGCTGCGGCGCCCCCGGACGGAGCCGGTCGGATGCGCGATCACGTGGAGGCCGTGACCGCCGTGCCCGGCGCCGGCGTCTCCGGACGCCGGTAGCGCGACAGCGCCGGGAAGAGCAGGTGCATGACGCCTGCCCCGATAATGCACGCGAGTCCGCCGGAGACGACCGCGAAGCTGGTCGACGTCGCGCCTGCGACGAGCCCCGACTCCGCATCCCCGAGCCGGGGGCCGCTGGTGACGACCGCGATGTGCAGCGACGCCATCCGGCCGCGCATCTCGTCCGGCGCGACCTGCTGCATGATCGTGTTGCGGAACACGGCCGAGATCACGTCCGCGGCGCCCGCGGCGGCGAGCAGGAGCAGCGCGAGCCAGAACAGGTCGCCGGGCACGAGCCCGAACACTGCGATCGCCGCCCCCCACGCCACCACGGAGGCCATCACCGCCGCGCCCTGCCGCTGGACGTGCACGACCCAGCCGCTCGAGACCGCCGCCAGCAGCGCGCCGGCGGCAGGCGCGGCGTAGAGCAGGCCGAGCCCCTGCGGGCCGACCGCAAAGGTCGTGGCAGCGAGCGCGGGGAACAGCGCACGCGGCATGCCGAAGATCATCGCGTTCAGGTCGACGATGAACGTCCCCAGGAGCGCCGGCTGGCGGCGTGCGAACCGCAGCCCGTCCAGGATCGCGCCCACGCCCGGCCGCACCGCGTGCCCGAGCGGCCGCATCGACGGCAGGCCGAGCGACACGAGGACGGCCAGCGCGAACCCGCCCGCGCCGACGCCGTACGTCGTGGTGATGCCGAAGGCGGCCAGCAGGATGCCGGCGAACGCGGGGCCGGCGATCTGGGAGGTCTGGTCGACGATCTGGTTCAGGGCCGAGGCGGCCGGCACGCGGTCGAGGCCGATCAGGGACGGCACCACGGCGTTTCGCACCGGCGACTCGATGCTGGCCGAGAACGCCAGCACGGCGCCGAGCAGGTACAGCACCGCCAGCGGCGGCTGGCCGGCCGCCGTGAACAGCGCGAGCGCAAGGCAGCCGGCGGCCGAGGTCGCCTGGCTCGCCACCAGCACCCGGCGGCGGTCGAACGCATCCGCGATGGCGCCCGCGGCGAGCGCTCCGAGCAGCAGCGGCACCAGCGACGTGAGGCCGACCATGCCGACCGCGAACGATGAGTGGGTCGCGCTGTAGACCTGGTAGGGCAGCGCGACCGCTGCGAACTGGGACCCCGACGACGCGACCAGGTCGCCAAACCAGAGGCGGCGGTAGTGGGCCGAGTCCCGAAGCGGCGAGACGTCGAGCCAGAGTGCGGAAAGGCGTCTCACCCGGGCGACGCGCGTGCGGTCAGGCGGGGGCCAGCATCGGCCAGACTGCAGCCACGGCGCGCTCCGGCCACTCCCGCGGCAGCGTGTGCCCGGTGAGGATGCGCTGGATGCCGGCCCCAAACAGCATGCTGACCACCATCTCGACGTCGATTCCCTCGCGCACCTTCCCGGCGGCGACCGCGCTCTCGAGCACGGAGGACATCCGTTCGACGCGCGGCGCGACCACGGCCGCGCGGAACTGCTCGAGCATCTCGGGGTGGTCGTGACGGTTCAGGTAGAGCGAGCTGCAGATGGCGACGCCGTCACAGGCCTGGATTCCCTCACGGAAGGCGGAGAGCATGTTGACGAGAAAGCCGCGGACGTCCTCGGGCGCAGCCGCGTAGGCGTCGTCCGGATAGGCCGAGAGCGCGGCGCAGACGAGCTCCGCCTTCGAGGGCCAGCGGCGGTAGACCGTGGCGCGCGTGACGTCGGCCTCCGCGGCGACCGCCTCCATCGAGGTGCGGTCGTACCCCTGCTCGGCGAGCAGGCGCAGGGTGGCGGCCACGATGTCGCGGTCGGCGTCCTCGTTCCGGGGACGGCCGGGCTGACGGCGAACCTCACTCGTTGTCATGTCTGGCACCGATTCGATTTGACACTCTCCCCGTACTTCTGATACACACCTGTATCGTATCCTAAACGATCCACCTGGGAGCAACCAGCAATGAGTAACGAACACTCGCACAAGTGGCTGGCACTGGTGCTGTTGTGCGCCGTCCAGTTCATGGTGGTACTCGACGTCGCGATCGTCAACGTGGCGCTGCCGACGATCCAGCAGGCGCTCAACTTCTCCGATGCCAACCTGCAGTGGGTGGTCAGCGCCTACACCCTCACCTTCGGCGGCTTCCTGCTGCTCGGAAGCCGCGTGGCCGACCTGCTCGGCCGCAAGCGCATGTTCATCGCCGGCCTCGTCCTGTTCTCGGCCGCGTCGCTGGCATGCGGGCTATCCGGCTCCGACACGCAGCTGATCGCGTTCCGCGCGATCCAGGGGCTCGGGGCAGCCATCATCTCGCCGGCCGCCCTGGCGATCCTCACCACGACCTTCGAGGAGGGCGAGGAGCGGAACAAGGCGCTCGGCATCTGGGGCGCCATCGCCGGCATGGGCGGCGCCGTGGGCGTGCTGCTCGGCGGCATCCTCACCGACCAGGTCGGCTGGGAGTGGATCTTCTTCCTGAACGTGCCGATCGGCCTGCTCGTGATCCTGGCGGGCCAGCGCGTGCTGATGGAGAGCAGGGTCGAGATCGAGACCCGCACGCTCGACATCCTGGGGGCCGTGCTGGTGACGGCCGGCCTGACGCTGCTCGTCTACGGGCTGGTGTCGACCGACACGCACAGCTGGACGTCCTCGCTCGTGCTCGGCTCGCTGATCGGGTCGGCGCTGCTGCTCGCCGGATTCGTCGCCGTCGAGCTCCGCGCCGCGGCTCCGATCCTGCCGTTCTCGATCTTCCGCAACCGCTCGCTGACCGGCGCGAACATCGTCGGCCTCCTGCTGGGAGCGTCGATCTTCTCGATGTTCTTCCTGCTGTCGCTCTACATGCAGCAGGTGCTTGGGTACTCGGCGCTGAAGGCGGGTATCGCCTACCTGCTGGTGGCCTCCGTGATCATCGTCGCGGCCGGCGCCTCGCAGGCGCTGGTGACGAGGATCGGCGTGCGGACGGTGCTGACGGCGGGCATGGTGCTGCTGATCGCCGGCCTGCTCTGGTTCTCGCGGGTCGCGGTCGACGGCAGCTACACGGTCGACCTGGTGCCAGGGTTCATCCTGGCGGGGCTCGGGCTGGGGTTCTCGTTCGTCCCCGTGCAGATCGCATCGCTCGTCGGCGTGAGCTATGACGAGGCCGGCATCGCATCGGGCCTGATCAACACCTCCCAGCAGGTGGGTGGCGCGCTCGGGGTGGCGATCCTGTCGACGATCACGTTCACGCGCGTCGACAGCTACCTGGGCGATCACGGCGGCAACCCGGCGCTGGTCCCCAATGCGCTCGTTGACGGCTTCCACGTCGCGTTCCTCGCGGGCGCAGGGCTGGCCCTGATCGGGCTGGTGGCCACGCTGCTCTTCATCCCGAAGGCAGCGACCGTCCCCGAGCTCGTCCCGGAGGCGGCGACCGAGGCGGCTTAGACGTCGGACCGCGCGCGCTGTACCGCGGCCAGCCAGCCGCGGTACAGCGCGTCGGCCTGGTCGCGGGACATGCGGGGCTCGTAGACGGCGCCCGGCCGCGGCTGTGGCGGGCTTCCGGACGCCAGCGCGGCGGCGCCCATGGCCGTCATCTCGCGCTCCGGCGCCACCTCCACGGGCAACCCCAGCAGGTCGGCCTGAAACTGCATCAGCCAGGCGTTCGCGGCCGCCCCGCCGTCCGCGCGCAGCGCCGAGACGCCGCCCGGCACGGCCTCGACCACGTCGCGCACCTGGTAGGCGATCGCCTCCAGCGCCGCGCGCACCAGCTCCGCGCGCCCGGTGCCTCTGGTGATGCCGGCGATCAGCCCGCGCGCTGCCGGGTCCCAGTGGGGCGATCCCAGCCCGGTCAGCGCGGGGACGAAGTAGACGCCGCCGGTGTCCTCGATCGATTCCGCAAGCCGCTCGCTCTCGGCGGCGTCGGCGAGCAGCCCAAGGCCGTCGCGCAGCCATTGCACCGCCGCCCCGGACACGAACACCGACCCCTCGAGCGCGGTGACGCCCGGCTGGGCCGCCGCCGTGCGCACCAGGCCGTGGGGCGGGGGTTCGCGGCTGGTGCCGTCGTTGACCAGCAGGAAGCTGCCGGTGCCGTACGTCACCTTGGCCTGGCCGCGCCCGAGGCAGGCCTGCCCGTACAGCGCCGCCTGCTGGTCGCCGGCGACGCCCCGCACCGGCAGCGAGGCGCCGAGCAGGGTGCCCTCGCCGAACTCGCCGCTGGACGGCAGGATCTCGGGCAGCACCGAGGCGGGAACGTCGAACAGCTCCAGCAGCTCGGCGTCCCAGTCCAGCGTGTCGAGCGCGCAGAGCAGCGTGCGGGACGCGTTGGTCGGCTCCGTGGCATGGACCTCGCCGCCGGTCAGCTGCCAGATCAGCCAGCTGTCCACAGTGCCGAACGCCAGGCCGTCTGCCGAGCCGGCGTGATCGAGCAGCCAGGCCAGCTTGGTCGCGGAGAAGTAGGGGTCCGGCACGAGGCCGGTGCGGTCACGGAGGAGGGCTGCGGGCAAGGCGGCGCAGGCCTCGGCCGTGCGGCGGTCCTGCCAGACGATGGCGTTTGCGACCGGGCGGCCGCTGCGCCGGTCCCACAGCACGGTGGTCTCCCGCTGGTTGGTGATGCCGATCGCTTCGAGGTCGCGGGCGGCGACCCCGGCCGAGGCCACGGCGTCCTCCGCAGCGCCGGTGACGGTCGACCACAGCTGCAGCGGATCGTGCTCGACCCAGCCGGGACGCGGGTAGACCTGCTCCACCGGCCGGTAGCCACGGCCGAGCACCGCGTCGCCGTCGACGACCAGGCAGGTGGTGCCGGTGGTGCCCTGGTCGATCGCGAGAATCACAGGCGGCGGCGCAGCTCGAGCACGTCCTGCGGCTGCCAGTCGGTGTGGTCGTTCCGCCAGCCCTCGAGGTCGTGGAAGAACGGCGAATCGTTTGCCATCGCGTGCCCGATCACGTTGCGGGTGCGGATGTTGTAGCGGTCCTGCAGCCAGCGCACGAGGCGCAGCACGCTTCTGATCTGCGGGCGGCGGTGGAGGATCTGCTGGTCGGCCCAGTGCGACGAGATGCCCTGCTGCTGGATCATCTCGATGCCGATCGCGCGGTCGTTCAGCCCGATTGCATGGCGACACATCAGCGTCAGCGGCACCTGCTGGTAGATGGTGCCGTCCTGGTCGACGACGAACTGGGCGCAGACGCCGGGCAGCTCGCCGCCGTTCGGCTGGTTGGCGTCGAACTCGGCATGCACGCCGGGGTAGGAGCCGGGGCCCGAGTCGGTGAAGTGCAGGACGATCACGCGCGGATGCACGCGGTCGGTGGAGACGCCGTAGTGGCGACGTGCGTAGGCGGCCATCTCGGCCTGGCGGCGCGCGCCGTAGTGGATGAAGTCGCGGGTGATGGCGGGCTTCGGCGGTGGGGGCGGTGGCGGCGGTGTGGCGGGGTTCGGGACAGGGGCGCTGGGCGGGCCGCCCGTCGGCGCCGGTGTGGTGCCGCCGGAGGCGGCGCCGGTCGGCTGTTCACCGGCGCTCTGCGCAACGCCGCACCCGACGGCGAGGCCCGCCGCCAACGCAGACACGATCACTCCACTCACCAGCAGACGCCGCACACGCCCTCCACGACCCGGGTTCTCAGGCAGCGTAGGCCAGATGCGGTTCGTCCGCCTCGCGGCGCGGCAGCTCGGGCATCGGGGCAGCCTGGCGGCGAAGGTCGGCGAACGAGAGGCCCTCGGCGACGAGGCAGAGGAGGCCGATGCCGGCGGCAAGCGCGACCTCCGTCGCCTGCAGGACGAGCGCGAAGGCAGCCCCGGCCGGAGCGGAGACGCCGAAGGACGCGGCCAGCACGCCGGCCACGGCGATCTGGAAGACGCCGACGTTGCCCGGCATGAGCGGGAACAGCCCGACCAGGGTCGACGCGAGGAAGACGGCGGAGCCGGCGGCGACGCTGTGGGGCAGACCGACGGCGTCGAGCGTCCAGCAGATGGCTGCGATCTGGGCCACCCAGGAGCCGGCGGCGAGGAGCAGCGCGGCGGCCAGGTCGCGGGGGCTGCGGGCGATGTGCATGGCGCCTGCCGCCAGCTCACGGGCCGGCTCGGCCAGCCGCGCCATCCGCGACGGGAGCCCCACCCGTGCGCGCCTGGCGAGCAGCCCGGCGACCAGCGCGCAGCCGACGACGGCGCCGGCCCCGGCCAGCGTGGTGACGGCCCAGGCGGGCAGGTCGACGATGGTGAACGCAAGCAGCGCGCCAACGGCGATCAGCGCGACGGCCAGCAGCAGCTGCTCGGCCACCAGCGTGCCCGCGATCGCCGGCGCGGTCAGCTCGGAGCCGTGGCGCCGCAGGCGGCGGCGAAGGACGATCACCTTCGCGACCTCGCCGAGACGGGCGACGAGCACGGTGTTGAAGAGCAGGCCGATGAACACGCTCGGCACGAGATCCCGCGTGCGAAGGGCCGGAGAGCCCGGGACGACCTGCAGCGTGCGGCGCCAGACGGCCGCCTTCAGCCAGACCGAGACAAGGTTTGCGAGCAGCGCCAGCGCCAGCGCGCCGAGCCCGACGGCGGCCAGGGTGGAGACCGTGTCGCTCGCCTGGCCGGCGAAGCGATAGACCAGGAACGACGCGACCGGCAGCGCGACCACCGCGGCAGCGAGGCGCAGGCTGCGGCGGTGGTGGGCGAGCACTGCGAGGGCGGCGAGCGTCGCGACGGAGGCGCCGCCGGCCGCGTCCAGGAAGAAGTGGTTGGCCGTCGCCACGATCGAGAACACGACCAGGGCCGGGTAGAAGGCCCAGGCGATCCGCAGCACCGGGTTGCGCACGAGCATGACGGCGGAGACGCCGACGGTCAGCGCGTACGCGGTGTGGAGGCTCGGCATCGCCGCGTACGGGTTTGAGAGCGAAGCGATCAGCCCCGAGTTGTGGTTGACGCTGGTCTGGTTGAGGGTGTCGACGAAGCCGAGGCCGGTCAGCATCCGCGGCGGAGCGGCCGGATAGAGCGTGTAGCAGGCGAGGCCGATCGCGTTGGCGGCCAGGAAGACGTTTCGCACCAGCGGGTAGGCCTCGTTGCGCCGGAGATAGACCCAGAACAGGAAGCCGAAGCTGATGGTGAACTGGCAGTTGAAGTACGTCCAGTTGGCCACCGACTGCACGAGCTCATGGTGGGCGGCGAAGTGCTGGACGGAGAGCTCGTGGAAGATCCCCAGCGTGCGCTCGGCGGAGACGATGTCGTGCGCGTGGCGGATGGCAACACCGCGGTCGCCGACGGCCAGCATGCGCGTCGTCTCGTAGACCAGGTCGAGGACGGCGAACAGGGTGAGCTGGAGCGCCAGGTCGACCCAGCCGCGCGGAAGGATGCGGCGGGACAGTGCGAGCGGCCGGTGTGCGGGGTTCGCGAGGATCATGCACACAGCCTCGCAGGGCGAGGGATCGCGACCCATACGGAGAGCCAGTGTGTTCGGTTCGGTTATCCCCCGGCCGAGAGTTCGCATCACCGGCCGGCAACGGGAACGTCACAGCCCCCTCGGGAGTGTCTGACACCGTGACGGCGCGCTTGACGTACTCGTGACCCCGCGGGCGTCGCGCCGGCACGAAAAAGGGCCCGGCCGCCGGTGGGCGGCCGGGCCCTGGTCAGGCAGTCGCTAGGCGGCTGCAGGGGAGGGATCGATGGTCGGCGCGGGCGTCCGCTCCGGCTCCACCGAGCCATGGTGGGTCAGCGTCGGCAGCCACTCGAGCCACGTCGGCAGGTACCAGTTCCAGTCGCCGAGCAGCTTCATCGTGGCGGGCAGGAGCACTGCCCGGATGATGGTGGCGTCGATCAGCACCGCGAGGGCGGCACCGACGCCGAGCTGCTTGACGTCCAGGACGGACAGCGTGGCGAAGATCCCGAACACGGCGACCATCACGATCGCTGCGCTGGTCACTGTGCCGGCGGTGTCCTTGATGCCCTCAGTGACGGCATCCTCGGTGCGCATGCCGTTGTCGACGAGCTCCTTGACGCGGCTGAGGATGAAGACGTGGTAGTCCATCGACAGCCCGAACAGGATCACGAAAAGGAACAGCGGCAGCCAGTTCGCGATCGTGCCGGTCGAGTGGAAGCCCAGCACCGACGACCCGATGCCGTGCTGGAAGATGAGCACCAGAAGGCCGTAGGCAGCACCCACGGACAGCAGGTTGAGGATGATCGCCTTCACCGGGATCACGATCGACCGGAACGTCACCAGCATCAGCAGGAACGCCAGGCCGAGCACAAAAGCGAACACGATCGGCGTTCGCACCTGCATCAGCTTGTTGAAGTCGATCGAGCCGGCCGTATCACCGGTCACGCCGACATCGGCGCCGGGCAGCTGCCTGCCGAGCGTCTCCGGGATCACCTGGTCACGCAGCGTGTGCACGGCCCGCTGGGAGGCGGCGTTTGCGCCGTCGCCCTGGATCGGCACGGTCAGCACGGCCACCGTCTTCGCCGGGTTGGTGCTGACGTCGATGGGCAGGCTCACCTGCCCGGTCGCGACCGCGGCCTTCTTGAAGTCGCGGATCGCCTGCTGCACTTGCGGCGACGTCACGTCGTCCGCCTTGATCGCCACGGTGGCCGGATCGCCCTTGCCGGGGACCGTCTTCTGGATGTCGTTGTAGGTCTTGACAACACCCAGGCTCTGGGGCAGGAACTTGAACGACGGCGTCTCGGTCTTGAGCGAGAGGGCCGGGATCGCAAGCGCAATCAGCAGCCCGGCCGCCAGGCCGGCCGAGATGGCCGGCCGCCGGAGCACGCGATCGAGCACGGTGCTCCAGAAGCGGCCGCCGCCCGTCCGCCGGACGGCCTTGCGACCGGTCGCCCGGCGCACCGGGTACGCGATCCAGGAGGTGACGCGGCCCCGCTCGACGCGGTCGCCGAGCAGCGCGATCACCGCCGGCAGGCCGGTCAGCGAACCGATCATCGCCGCCGCGACCACCAACATCGAGGCGACGCCGAGCGCCACGAACGTGGCATCGCCGGCCATCAGCATGCCGGCCATCGCGATCATCACCGTGAAGCCGGAGATCAGCACCGCCTGGCCGGAGGTGGAGGCGGCCAGCTCGAGCGCCCGCCGCCGGTTCGCGCGGGACTCGACCTTGGCAGCCTTCAGCGCCAGCTTGGCCTCGGCGACCGCCTCGCGGTCACCGGAGCGCTTGGCGGCCTTGACGGCTGCCTTCGCGGCACCGATCGCCGCCGCATCGATCCCCTTCGTGGCCTCGCGCTCGCGCCGCTCACGCTGCAGGTAGAACAGCGAGTAGTCGACGCCGACCGCCATCCCGATCATCAGGATGACCTCCTGAGCCACATCCACCGTCGGGATCAGGTGGCTCACGATCGAGTTCAGGCCGAAGGTGGCCAGCACCGCCGAGAAGGCGAGCAGCACGGGCACGCCCGCCGCCACCAGAGCGCCGAACGCGATCAGCAGGATCACCAGCGTCAGCGGCAGGGACAGGTTGCGGGCGTTCGCGAAGTCCTGGTTGATCTTGTCGTTCAGGACGTGCGTCGCAGATGCCTCACCGAACTCGCGAATCCGCAGATCCGGGTTGGCCGAGCCGAGCGACGCAACCCCGGCCATCACCGGCTGAACACGGTCGGGGGCGGTGTCGCTGTCGCCGGCGATCTGGAACCGCACGAGCGCCGAGTGCCCGTTCTTGCTGATCTGGCCCGGGTACTTGGACGAGTATGGGCTCTCGACGTTGATCACCTCGCGGTAGCTCTGCAGCTTGGTGATCACGCCGTTGACGCCCGAGCGGAAGGCGGCGTCATTCGCCGTCAGGGACGACGACTGCACGAGCACCATCTCGTGGGCGTGGTTCTGGAACTTCGCGTCGTCGATGACGCGGTTGATGTGGCCGGACTCGCCGTCGCCGAGCCGGGACTGCGGGACATTGACCTGGCCGGTGGCGATGCCGATGGCGACCGCCGCGATCACGAACACGAACCAGAGCCCCAGCGCGGTGAACCTGCGCCGGGCGCTCCAGCCGCCCATCCGGGCGGCCAGGTTCTTCTTGGTGGGGCTGGATGACATTGTGAGAATCCTTTCGGACTGGATTGACCGGATCCCAGCCTCACCGATCGGGGCCCCCGCCGCCCTGGGGCAGCCCAGCGTCCTTCGGTGCGGGAATCCGAACAGCCGTAGGGCGGATCAGCGCCGGGCCAGGACGGCCAGCGCGCCGGTGGCCACCACGCACGCGGCCGCCAGCAGGCCGTACACCGCGCGGGCGCCGGCAGCCTCGACGAACGACCCGGCCACGACGGCGCCGATGAAGCTGGCGCCGCCCCAGGCGAATCCGAGCAGGCCGTTGATCGACCCGGCCCCCACTCCCACCCTGCGAGCCCCGCCCACGCCGAGCGGGAAGCAGATCGCGTACATGGTGCCCAGCAGCGGCGCGCGGAGAAGCAGCATCGACGCCACCACGGCCACCGTGCTGGTGGCGATCACCGGCCCGAGCACGACCGCGGAGAGCGCCGTGCAGACCGCCCCCAGGCCGAGCGTCACGGCCCGGCGGCCGGCCCGCGCCGTGACGACGGCAAACAGGATGAACAGCCCAGCGGCGACGGACAGCACGAACCCGATCCACGCAGATGACTTGCCGGCGTCCGCCAGCTGGGCCGGCCCGATCAGGTTGACCACGCCGTCGGAGAACCCGCCGAGCAGCATCATGATCACGGCGCCGGCGATCAGCGCGTCCCGCCGGGCCAGCCCGAGCACGCGCCGGAGCGGCTGATGCTCGTGATGCCGCTCCGACCCCCGGTCCGAGACCGTCAGCGCAAGCGTGATCAGCCCCGCCAGCACGCCGAGGATGACGAAGGGGGCGCCACGGGACACCCGGTCGGCGACCACGCCCGCGAACACCGGCCCGGCCATGGCGCCGGCGCCGGCGATCCCGATCACGGCGCCGAGCGCGCCGGGCCGGTCGCCGGTGGAGTCCGAGAGCCAGGACAGACCGGCCGACCAGATCACCGCCGAGGCGATGCCGAACGCGAGCCTGGCCGCGAGCAGCGTCCACAGGTCGGGTGCGACTCCCTGGCCGACGCAGGAGAGCGCAAGCAGCGCGCCGGCCACGAGCGTCACCCGTCGCGACCCGAGGCGGTCTCCGGCAAGGCCGCCCGGGATCGAGCCGACCACGATGGCCAGGCTGGCCGCGGACAGCAGCAGACCGGCCTCGAACCCCGACAGACCGAACGCGTCCTTGTACGAGGGCACGAGCGGCACGAGCGCCTGCAGCGCCGTCTCGTCGACGAAGATCAGCGCATACATCAGGATCAGCAGCCGCCGCACCGGCCGAGTCTACGAGTACGGTTCCGATCCGTGACGGCACAACCATCCACACCGTGACGCCGCCCGCCGTCGTCCGCGTCTCACGCCGCGTCCGCCGAGCGCGGATCCTGGTCGCGCCTCGCCGCCCTGTCGAGGTGGTGGTTCCGCCCGGGACGAGCGATGACGCCGTGGAGCGCCTGCTGCGCCGCCACGGCGAGTGGATCGCCCGCCGCACGGCGGAGCTCGAGAGCCGGCCGGCGCTGGGGCTGGACGCGCCGGGCACCGCCTGGCTGGACGGGCAGCCGGTCGCGCCGCCGACCGGCGACCGCGAGCGGTGGTACCGCCGCCAGGCGCGGGAGCGGCTGACGGCATCGGTCGAGCGCGAGAGCGCCCGGCTCGGCCTGGACGGTTGGCGCCGGATCCGGATCGGCGACCCGCGCAGCCGCTGGGGATCCTGCTCGGCGCGCGGCACGCTGTCGTTCTCGTGGCGCCTGGTCGTGGCGCCGGCCTGGGTGGCCGACTACGTCGTCGTGCACGAGCTCTGCCACCTGCGTCACATGAACCACTCGCCCCGCTTCTGGGCCATGCTGAGAGCGGCGTACCCACGCCATGCCGAGGCGCAGGCATGGCTGCGCACGCACGGCCCGGAGTTGCTTGCGCTCAATCCGTAGCGCTACGGCGAAGACGTCGAGACGTTGCTCGTCGCCGACGTGTCGGTCGTCGTGCCAGGCTCGGTCACCGTCACGGTGACGGGCGGCTCCGTGACCGTCGTGCCCGGCTCCGTCACGGTGACCGTCGTGGTCGGCATGGTGTAGAGCGTGGGCGGAGCCGCGCTGTCCGGGCCGGATGCGGCGGTCGATCCCGGAGCCGGCTCATAGGCGATGATCGTCTTGCCGTTGCGGTGGATGACCACCACGCGGGTTCTCGTGGACGACACGGGAATGAACCGCGTGCGCCCGTTGATCACCGTGCTGACGACCGGCTGCACGGTGACAGCGTGAACCGACCCCTGCGAGCCGACAATGCGGGTGACTGCGGTCTGCTCCAACGGATGCGTGCCGGCCTCGACGCCGATCACGAACCCGCCGAACAGCAGCACCAGCAGCGTGACGCCGATGACGAACGAGCGCACCGGATGATCGAACCCACCGTGATATTTCGCTCCACGCATGGGTCCACGCTAGCACGGCGCCCCCGGAAATCCCATTTCGTCAGCGCGTCAGCGCGGAACGATCCGCCGCACCGCGATCGGTGCGGTCAGCTTGCGAACGGCCGGCTGTGCCGGCACGGCCACTGGTGTGGACACGGTCATCGTTGACCCCTTTCGTCGATGACTCTCCGTGATCTCGGTGTAGCCGCCAGGGGCGAGGGGGTCAACCAGGCGTACGGAAGCTTTACCTATTCCGAACGGACGGGTTCGGAGGCCACGCTGACGGTTAGGATCGTCGAACCATGCACGAGATCGCGGAGTTCCTGGCCAGGCACCCGCCGTTCGACACCCTCGACGACGACCAGCTGGCAGAGGTCGCGGCCGTCGTTGAGATCGAATACGCCGAGGCGGGCAGCACCGTGCTCGAGCAGGCCGTGGCCGCGCCGTCGTTTGCGTGGGTGATCAGGCGCGGGGCCGTGGAGCTGCTCGACGGGCCGCGCATCGTTGACATGCTCGGCGAGGGCGAGATGTTCGGCCATGCGGCATTGCTCTCCGAGTGGCCGACTGCGCTGGCGGCGCGCACCGCGGAGGACTCGCTGCTGTACCGAATCCCGGCCGGCGTGCTGCGCCCGGTGCTCGCCCGCCCGGCTGCGCTCCGCTTCGCCGCACGGTCGCTGAGCGGCCGGTTCGAGATGCGGATGCGTGACCTCGACCCGCTGGCCACCGCCGTCGTCGATCCCGCCCGCAAGCCGGTCTCGCAGCTGCTGCGCGGCAGCCCGGTCGTGACCGGGCCGGACTCCAGTGTGCGCGACGCCGCGCGGCGCATGGTCGATGCCGGGTCGTCCTCCGTGCTCGTCGACCTCGGCGACCGCCTCGGGATCGTCACCGACCGCGACCTGCGGGAACGGGTCGTCGCTGCCGGCATCCCGCCGGAGACGCCGGTCTCGGAGGTCATGACCGAGCCGGCCAGCACGATCGCGGGCGACATGCTGGGTGCCGACGCGCTGCTCGAGATGCTCGACCGTGGCGTGCGCCACCTGCCGGTCGTCGACCCCACCCGCCGCGTGATCGGCGTCATCTCCGACACCGATCTGATGGCGGTGGAGACGCGGACGCCGTTCCACCTCCGCCGCGCGATCGCGCGGGCGGAGACGCCGGCTGAGGTCGCGAGCGCGGCGGCCGCCCTGCCCGCGACCGTGCTCGCGCTGCACGACGCCCGGGTGGCGTCCGACTCGATCGGCCGGGTGATCGCAACCGTCCACGACGCCGTCACCCGGCGGCTGATCGAGCTCGCCCTGGAGCGCACACCGGTCGAGACGCCGTTCACCTGGCTGGCGCTCGGCAGCGTCGCCCGCCGGGAGGCCTTCCCCAACTCGGACCAGGACAGCGCGATCGCCTGGAAGGGCGAGGGCGACGCGGTGGAGGTGCGCGAGCCGCTGGCGGCGCTCGCGGCCGAGGTGGTCGATGGTGCCCGGCGAAGCGGGTTCCCGGCCTGTCCGAACGGCGCAGTCGCCTCCAAGCCTCTCTTCCTGCGATCGGAGGGCGAGTGGCGGCGCGTGGCGGCATCCTGGCTGGACGATCCGACGCAGGAGAAGGCGCTGATCCTGGTGTCGGTGCTGGTCGACGGCCGACCGATCTGGCCGGAGGAGGGCCGCCGCAGCCCGCTGTCGGACGTGTTCGCGGGCGGGGCCGACCACCCGGCGCTGATGCGGCGCCTGGCCAGCTTCGCGGTCAGCCACAAGCCGCCGACCGGGTTCCTGCGCGACTTCGTCGTCGAGCACGACGGCGAGCGGCGGGGGACGCTCGACATCAAGCGCGGAGGGCTCGTCCCGGTGGTCGACATCGCCCGCTGGGCGGGGATGAAGGCGGGCGTCGCCGCAGCGTCGACGCCCGCGCGGCTGGACGCGGCCGAGAGCGCGGGAGTGCTGACCCCCCAGGTCGCGGCGACGCTGCGGGTCGCCTTCGAGCTCTTCACCGACCTGCGGATGACCCACCAGATCGACGCGATCCGCAATCACCGGGCGCCGGACGACGCGATCGACCCGCGGACCCTCGAGCCGCTGACCCGCCGCTATCTGAAGGAGGCGTTCCGCGCAGTGGCGGACGTCCAGCGCGGCCTGATCAACGAGCTTGGCCTGACGCGATGACGCGCGGCTCGTGGCGTGAGGCTCGGCTGCTGTGCGTCGACGTGGAGCTGACCGGGCTCGATCCGGAATCGGACGAGGTGATCGCGTTCGGAGCCGTGCCGATCGAGGGCGGCCGCATCCTCGCGGCCGGGGCGATCGAGAGCATGGTGGCGCCGGAGCGCACGTCGCCTGGAGGAGCGGAGGAGATCCACGGCATCCTGCCCCGCGATCTCGACGGCGCTCCGCCGCTCGAGCGGGCCATGGCGCCGCTGGCCGCGGCCATTGCGGGGACGACGCCGATCGCCCACGCCGCATGGGTGGAGCGGGCGTTCCTGGGCCCCGCGCTGCGCCGCGCCGGCGGGAAGCTCCCGCGCCACCTGATCGACACCGCGATGCTCTACCGGCTGCTCGGCGTGGTGCGCGACGGCCGCGATCCCGGCTACCGGCCGCTCGCATCGATCACGGAGGCGCTCGGCCTGCCCAGCCACCATCCACACCAGGCGCTGGGGGACGCGCTGACCACGGCGCAGGTGTTCCTCGCGCTGGCAACGCAGCTGGAGCGCCTCGGGCACGGCCGGCTGCGCGACCTGATCCACGCCGAGCGGCGGGTGCAGACGCACAACCACTGGCACGGGGCGGCTCGCCGCTAGGGCGACATGGCCGCGATCTCGTCCACGAGCCGCGCCAGCTCGTCCGCGAGCGGCCCGGGCATGCGGCGGCAGAACAGCTCGGACAGCGACCGGTAGTACCAGAGCTGCTGCTCCACCGTGCCGCCGAACTTGCGCCACGTCGCGTCGCCATGCACCCGCAGGTCGGCGACGGTTGATCGAGCGTTGTGCACCTTGTCGGCCAGGGCAACAAGCAGGACGTCCTGCGGCTCGTGCTCCATCCGCTCGATGTAGGCCTGCTTGCGACCGAGCCACGGCGGCTTCGGGCGCTGGTCGGTGTCGCTGCAGGCCTCGACGATCCGGGTGACCCGGTCGCCGAACCGCTCGCGCAGCTCATCGACGCTGGTGCGGTGCCCCTGATCCTCGATGGCGTCGTGGAGCAGAGCGGCGATCGCCTGCTCCTCGTCACCGCCGTTCTCCAGCACGATCGCGGCAACCGACATCAGGTGCGCGAGGTACGGGATCTGGGCGGAGCCCTTCCGCGCATGGCCGTCGTGCACCTGCGCGGCGTATACGAGCGCGTCCTGGAAGCTGGCCGTCAGCACGGCGGGGATGGTAACTATCCTGACCGGCCGTGCCCGAGCACCCAACACCCGACGACCGCGCGGCGGCCGAGCGCGAGGCGGCCCGGCTCTCCCCCGCGCCGCCCGTGCCGGGGATGGCAACGCAGGACGGCCGCATGCGGGGTCTCTTGCGCAAGACCACCATCGACCTGACGCCGCTTCGCCGCCACCGCGATTTCCGGCTGCTGATGGCCGGCCAGACCGTGACGTTCCTCGGCTCCATGGTGACCTACGTCGCCCTCCCCTACCAGGCGTACGAGCTGTCGGGCAGCTCGCTCGTCGTCGGCCTGCTGGGCGTCGCGGAGCTGCTGCCGCTCCTGATCGCCGCGTTCCTGGGAGGGGCGCTGGCCGACGCCCGCGACCGCCGGCGCATGCTCCAGCTGACCGAGCTGTCGTTCGCCGTCGCATCGCTCGTGCTGCTCGGCAACTCGCTGCTTCCCGAGCCGCAGCTGTGGCTGCTGTTCGTCGTGTCAGCGGTGATGGCGGCGCTCGACGGGCTGCAACGCCCGTCGCTCGAGGCGCTGATCCCCCGTCTCGTCGACCGCGACGAGATGACAGCGGCAGCGGCCATCAGCACCGTGCGGTTCACGGTGGGCATGATCATCGGGCCGGCGCTGGGCGGCGTCCTGATTGCCGTGATCGGGCTCCCGGCCACGTACGGCGTGGACGTGATCAGCTTCCTCGTCTCGCTGGCCACGCTGCGACTGATGCGCGCCGCTCCGCCGCCGGTCGAGAACGCGGAGGTGAGCCTGCGCAGCATCCGCGAGGGCATCAGCTACGCCGTGTCGAGCCAGGTGCTGATGGGGACGTAC
>DATAHR010000042.1:0-2873 GCA_036263035.1 Gaiellales bacterium
GCGGTGAGCCGGGTGCCGCGGTAGAGCTCGCTGGTGTCGCGGCCGGCGGCCTCCCACCGGCGCGCGGCCTGGATCAGGTGCTCGCGCAGCTCGCGTCCCTGCGTGTCCTGCCGCAGCCACTCGACCAGCCGCGGCCACTCGCGCAGCAACGCCTCGTGCGCCACCTCGACGGTGTCGTCGGTGACCGTCAGCAGGCGGTCGGCCGTCAGCCGCGCGACGACGGCGGTGATGTCGGCGCCCGGCTCGAGACCCAGCTCCTGCCTGTGCACGACGCGCCGCGTCAGCACGCCGTCGTCGCCCGCGGTGACGAGGCGCAGGAACAGCGCACGCGCAACGTCCCGCTGCCGCTCCGACAGCTGCTCGTATGAGCTCTCCGCCAGCCGCGCCACCGCGCCGCTGACGCCGCCGGCCTGCTCGTAGTCGGCGTAGCGCAGCCAGCCCGACGACCGCCGCTCCCAGAGCTCGACCAGCGCCGTCGAGAGCAGTGGCAGGCCGCCAGGCTGGTCGGCAACCTCCTCCACCAGCCGGTCGACCAGCGCGGCGTCGATGCGAACGCCGCAGCGGCGGGCGGGCAGCTCGATCGCGCGCCGCAGCTCCTTCGGGCCCATGGCGCCGACGAGCACCTGGTTGGCGGCCACGAGCCGCGCCAGCTCGGGATACACGGCGCAGTGCCCGTAGAAGTCGGCCCGTATGCCGATCACCACGATCGCGCGCTCGGGATCCGCGGCAAGCGAGGTGAGCGCGTCCACACAGGCCGAACGCTCCGGCTCGGCCACCGCGGATGCGAACAGCTCCTCGAACTGGTCGACGACCAGCACCAGCCGCCCATCCCGGTCGCGTGGCTCGTCCAGCACGGCATCCAGCTCCGCCGCCGGGTGGTCGCCAGGGCGCATCGACGCGATGTGCCACCGGTCGCTCCCCGGGAGCAGCCCGGCGCGCAGCGACGGCACGAGGCCTGCTGCCAATACCGACGACTTCCCGCTGCCGGACGCCCCGACCACGGCCAGGACGCCTGCACCGACGGTGCGCGCCGCCAGCTCGCCGACCAGCTGCTCGCGGCCGAAGAAGAATCGGGAATCGTCGTCCTCGAACGAGGCCAGCCCCTTGTACGGGCACGCGCCCGGCGCAAGGTCGAGCGCGTCCGGCGTCGCGGTGTAGAGGCGGGCGAGCTTCAGCCCGATCACGTTGTTCGCGAAGTCGAGGCCGGCGTGGCGCTCCAGCCGTCCCGCGGACAGGTACTCCGCCGCTGCCTCCAGCCGGCGAGCCGCCTCGCGCTCCGCCCACTCGCTCATCAGCTCGTGCACCCGGTCGGGCACCCCGCCGGAGGCCCGCAGCACCGATTCGACCGAGACCTCGCCGGCTGCGTCGCCCGCGTACATGTCCACGATCGCCTGCACCTCCGACGCGCCGAGCGGCCCCAGCCGCCGGTGGGCGTCGCCATCCCGGTCGACGCGCTCGACGAGTGCGGCCACGTCCGCGCTCGCATCGACGTCGCCAACGACGCAGACGACCAGCGCCGGCCGCTCCTCGATCAGGGGCAGCACCGCCTCGATCTGGGGTACCAGGCGCTCGGCCGTCACGTCGACGTCGTCGAGCACGACCAGCCTCGGCAGGTCGGCCGCCGCTGCCGCGCGCAGCTCCGCCTCGGCGGCCGCAAGAGCCGTGCCGCCGCCGCCGGCATGGCCGATCAGCCCCTGTCCACGGACGACGGCCGCCAGTTCCGCCACGAGCCGCGTGCGGCCGATGCCCTCCCGCCCCGACACGACCAGCAGGCGGCCGTCGCCGCGGCGCGCCTGCCGCCAGCAGCCGCGCAGCCAGCACATCTCGTCCTCCCGGCCGACCAGCGGCGTCGCCGCCTCCAGCTCGACGGGAAGCGGATCGACCGTCAGCAGGTGCGGGCGCTCGGCCGGTCGCTCCCGGGCCGATCGCACCTCCACCACGTCGAGCGGCGTCTCGAACCCCTTCAGCTCGAGCGCGCCGTGGGGCGTGGCACGAAGGCCCGGCAGAGCCCCGGCCGCCTCCATCAGCGCGGCCGGGACGAGCACCTGCCCTGCGGCCGCCTGCGAGCAGAGCCGTGCCGCCGTGTTGATCGCGGCGCCGCGGTAGCCGCCCTCGAGTGGCACGGCCGGGCCGGCATCCACGCCGACGCCCACGAGCAGCGGCAGGTCGGGCTGCTCGGCCACCTCCTCGGCGCACAGCGAGACGAGGTCGACCGCCGCACGCACCGCCTGCCGCGGCGACTCGAAGACCGCAAGCGCCTCGTCACCGCGCAGCTCGATCACGCGTCCGCCGCGGGCGGCGACGGCGTCGCGCGCCAGCGACGCGAACGCTCCAGCCAGGCGGGCGGCAGCGGCGTCACCGTGCGCGCGGGTGAAGCGGGTGTAGCCGCGGACATCAGCGATCAGGAACGCGCGCTCGACGGCGCTTTGCTCCACCACCCCTGGCCGTGTTTCGGTGTCGCTCATTCTCCACTCGTATCAAAGTGCCTTTCATACAGGACGCGCCGCAAGTGCGTCGTCTTGCAGGTTTCGAACACCACCGAAGGGGTATGGACCGGTCTGTACGTTCCGGTCTCCGAGGAGGGACACATGCTGTACACGCTGCTCGTTCTGCTGGTAATCATCGTTCTCGCGATCATCGTCTGGCGCGCTGTCGCCGGCCGTTCCGTCTAGCCGGGTTCGTGAGGCTGCCCCGCCCGTCCCGACGCGGGCGGGGCGCACCTACCCGATCGACCGCCGCACCTGGTCGCGCACCCTGCCCGACTCGTCGATGAAGCGGTAGTCGATCGTCCGGCCGTGCAGGTCGATCTCGAGGAACCCGTAGGCGATGAACGAGACGATCGCGTCTGGCGTCGCCTTCGTGAACTGCGCGCT
>DATAHR010000043.1:0-2096 GCA_036263035.1 Gaiellales bacterium
GCGGGCCAGTAAGGCTTCCCGCTCGCCGTCGCGCAGCTCGGTCACATCGAGCCCGTAGGCCCGCACGACGTGGACGTCAGGGCGCTTCAGCAGGCGCCGGAACTGCTTCTGGTCCAGGTCGCCACCCCGCATGCGCCACGAGGTGCCCTCGGCGTCCACCCACTCGCGGTCATGGACCGGCCTCGGCCAGTAGACCACCTGGTCGTCCGGACCCACGTCGGCCTGACTCACCCGAGTGGCCCTGCCATGGGCCGACCGCGGCTCCTTCGTGCCCACGGCCCCATCGTCCCTGACCGCGCGGTCATCTGTCGCCAAATGGGCGATGGGCCGCGCAAGTCCGATTCAGGTCGTCAGTGTGATCTTCGGGCGCACGACGCAGAACTCGTTTCCCTCGGGGTCGGCTAGGACGACCCATGATTCGCCGCCCGTCTGTCCGATGTCGACTCGCTGCGCTCCGAGGGCGATGAGCCGCGTGATCTCGGCGTCTCGGTCGACGGCCTCGGTCGTGAGGTCGAGGTGAACGCGGTTCTTGCTGATCTTGTCGTCGGGCGAGGGCATGAAGCAGAGCCCGATCGGCGCTGAGTCGTCGGCGCCGACAACTACCTCCCGCTCGCGGCTCGACAGGACTTGCCAGGGCAGTGCTGCTGCCCAGAAGTCGGCCAGCCCACGCAAGTCGCGTGCATCGATCACGATGTGGTGCATCCGGAGTGGCATGAGCACAGTCTGCGGGTTGCGGGCAGTCCCGACACGGTGGTGCTGACGGGATCAGGGCGCCGCTCCCCGGGAGGATCGAGATTCACGAACGGCGGCATGTCCGTGCGGGTCGCCGGCCGAGTCGAAGCCTTGGCGGTGGCCGATCAGCAGGTGACGACTGGCCCTAGCCCAACCGCAGGATCGTCTCCTCGATTCCGGTTCCACGTCCCGGCGCGAAGGACACTTCGATGTCGATGATGGTGAATCCGGCCTTCTCAAGCACCCGGAGCGAGCCGGCGTTGTCGCTCGCAGTTCGGACCTTGAGGGGGCGAGTCCGAACTACTTCCAAGAACAAGGCCAGAGCCTGGCTAGCGATCCCACGCCCCCATACCGCGCGGTCCACCCGATACGTGACCTCGGTCTGTCCCTCCACGACGAAGCTGGCGATGATACCGACCAATTCGCCCTCCAAGTGATCGCGCGATTCGTGTTCTCGGGCGACTTCATCACCCGGGACATGTGTGCGTCGAAACGCTGCCGATCATGCGGGTCTTCGGGCGTGAATGCCGCCATCCTGACCGACTCCGGATCACTTCGAAGTCGTCCGCGGCTCTGACCGTGGAGGGCAGGGCGGGCGACTGGGCGTGATGTGGCTCATCTGGTCCGACGAGGACGCGGCTGAGGCCTGGTTGAGACCAGAACTGAGACCAGAGACCAAACGCCGGGTCGGACCCGATGAGCCCGTCCCGGCGTTTCCGCTGGTCAGCGTGGCGGAGGATAGGGGATTCGAACCCCTGAGGGCTATTAACCCAACCCGCTTTCCAAGCGAGCGCCATAGGCCACTAGGCGAATCCTCCGCCGGAGAGGGTACCGGTCGTACGTCGTGCCGACGAAATCAGCCCGACTTGGGGCCGCGGGACCCTCTCACCTAGACTTCGGGGCAACCCCCCGTGCGGCGACATCTCGCCCAACTCCCCCAGGGCCGGAAGGCAGCAAGGGTCAGTGAGCTCTGTCGGGTGCGCGGGGGGCCTTTCCATGCCCGCTCCCGGTCCGGTCGGCCGCGTCGGTCCCGGAGCGCGGCCGGTGGTCGACCGCGGCCTACCGGCTGTCGGACCCGCTCGTTAGGGTTCAGGCGTGGAAGCACCCCTCGCCCTCTACCGCCGCTACCGGCCGGAGACGTTCGCCGAGGTCATCGGCCAGGACCACGTCACGACCCCGCTGCGGGCGGCGCTGAACAACAACCGGGTCAACCACGCCTACCTCTTCTCCGGGCCGCGCGGCTGCGGCAAGACCACCAGCGCCCGGATCCTGGCCCGCTGCCTCAACTGCGAGAAGGGCCCCACCGACGAGCCGTGCGGCGTGTGCCGCTCCTGCACCGACCTGGCCCGCGGCGGCCCGGGCTC
>DATAHR010000044.1:0-12939 GCA_036263035.1 Gaiellales bacterium
CGATGCCGGTGGATCCGGGCTGGGCAGCTACCAGTACCGCACGTCGACCAACGGCGGCGGCACCTGGGGCTCGGCCGCCGCGGGCGCGACGCTTACAGTCACCGCCGAGGGCGAGACGCTCGTGCAGTTCCGCAGCACCGACGGGGCTGGCAACACCTCCGCCTGGACACCGGCGTCGCCGGGCGCGTCCAACACCGTGCGGCTCGACCGTCTGCCGCCGCTGGCGCCGTCCGTCTCGGGCGGGTCGAGCAGCTGGCAGAGCGCCGGCTCCGTGAACGTGACGGCATCGGGCGGGTCGGACGCGGGAAGCGGCGTCGCCTCCTACGAGTACCGCACCTCGGTCGACAACGGCGCCACCTGGTCGGGCGCAAGCGCCGGGGCCACGGCGGCGATCAGCGCCGAGGGCGTGACCCTGGTGCAGTTCCGCGCGGCGGACGGCATGGGCTTCGTGTCCTCGTGGGCGCCGGCGGCGCCGACTGCGGCGACCACGGTCAAGCTCGACCACACCGCCCCGGCACCGCCCACCGTGTCGGGTGGCAGCGCCTCCTGGCAGTCCGTCGCGTCGGTCGCCGTCACAGCGTCCGGCTCGACCGACACGGGCGGCTCCGGGCTCGGCAGCTACCAGTACCGCACATCCGCCGACGGCGGGGTGACCTGGTCCGCGACCGGTACCGGCTCGAGCACCACCGTCAGCGCGGAGGGCGCCACCATCGTCCAGTTCCGGAGCACCGACACGTCGGGCAACGCCTCGGCGTGGTCGCCGGCCGCGGCGGGCGCGGCGAACACGGTCAAGCTCGACCGCACAGGGCCCACCGCCCCCTCGGTCACCGGCGGCTCGCTGGCCTGGCAGAGCGTGCCGTCGGTCACGGTGACGCCGTCCGGGTCGACCGACGCCGGCGCAGGCGTCACCGGCTTCCAGGTGCGCACGTCCACCAACGGCGGAGTCAACTGGTCGGCCCCGGCGTTCGCCTCGTCCCTGACAGTGAGCGCGGAGGGCGAGACGCTCGTCCAGTTCAGGGCGCTCGACGCGCTCGGCAACGCCGGCGCATGGGGGCCGGCGTCGAGCGGCGCCGGCAACACGGTGCGGATCGACCGGACGGCGCCGACCGCCCCGGGTGCGAGCGGCGGCTCGCTCTCCTGGTTGTCGCAGGCGTCGACGACGATCACCGGCAGCGGCGCCACGGATGTGGGCGGCTCGGGCGTCGCGGCGTACAGCTACCGGACGTCGACGGACGGCGGCGCCACCTGGAGCCCACCGGTCAGCGGCGGCTCCCTCACCGTGACGGCGGAGGGCGAGACCCTCGTCCAGTTCCAGGCCATCGACCAGGCCGGCAACTCGTCGCCCTGGGCGCCCGCCGCCCACAACCCGGGCGGCACCGTCCGGCTCGACCGGACAGTGCCGAGCGCACCCGCCGTCACCGGCGGCTCCCTGTCGTGGCAGGCGGCGATGTCCGTGGCCGTGTCGGCCTCCGGGTCGAGCGACAGCGGCGGATCGGGACTGGCCGGATACGAGTACCGCCTGTCGGTCGACAACGGGGTGAACTGGACGGCTCCGGTCGCTGCCAACCCGGCCGCCGTCACCGGCGAGGGCGTGACCATCGTGCAGTACCGAAGCATCGACGGGGCGGGCAACGTGTCACCGTGGGCGCCGAGCGTCCCGGACGCCGGGAGCACCGTCATGCTCGACCGCACCGGCCCCTCCGTCCCGACCGTTTCCGGCGGCTCGCTGGCCTGGCAGAGCGTGCCGTCGGTGACCGTCGCGGCATCTGGTTCATCGGACCCGGCGGCCGGCTTCGCCGGCTACGAGGCGCGCACGTCCGTGGACGGCGGAGCCAGTTGGACGCTCCCCGCCGCGGCTTCGACGGTCACCGTCACGGCCGAGGGCCAGACGCTCGTGCAGTTCCGAAGCGTCGACTCGCTCGGCAACGTCTCGGCCTGGGGCCCGTCGGCGGCGACGCCCGGCGCCACCGTCCGCATCGACCGCACCGGCCCCACGCCTCCCACGCTGACCGGCGGCTCGCTCGCCTGGCAGAACGCGCCATCCGTGGCGGTGACAGGGGCCGGCGGCACGGACGCACTGGCCGGCGTCGCATCCTACGAGTACCGGACGTCCACCGACGGCGGCAGCACCTGGAGCACCGCAGGGGCAGGCTCGAGCGTGGCCGTGACCGCTGAGGGCGAGACGCTGGTGCAGATGCGGACGGTTGACGCCGCCGGCAACAGCTCGGCCTGGGCGCCGGGCATCCCGGTGGCCGGGAGCACCGTTCGGCTCGACCGCGGCCTGCCGACCGCGCCCGCCGTGTCCGGCGGATCGCTGGCCTGGCAGAGCACGCCTTCGGTGACCGTCAGCGCCGCCGGGAGCACCGACTCGGGCTCCGGCGTTGCCGGGTACGAGTACCGCACGTCATCCGACGCCGGCACCACCTGGCTGGCGCCGGTGGGCGGGGCGGCCGTGACGGTCACCGCCGACGGCGAGACGATCGTGCAGTTCCGCTCGGTCGATGCCTCCGGCAACCGCTCCGCGTGGGCGCCTGCGTCGCCCACGGCAGGTTCGACCGTGCGGCTCGACACCAGCCCGCCGACGGCGCCCGCCGTCACCGGCGGCTCCCTGAGCTGGCAGAGCGTCGCCTCGGTGACAGTCGCGGCCGCGGGCTCGGCCGACGGGCTCACGGGCCTCTTGGGCTACGAGTACCGCCAGTCCACCGACGCCGGTGTGACCTGGTCCGCGCCGGCGGCCGGTTCCTCGGTGACCGTGTCGGCGGAGGGCCAGACACTCGTGCAGTTCCGGTCGCTCGACGCCCTGGGCAACGCCTCCGCCTGGTCGCCGGCCAGCCCGGGCGCCGGGAGCACCGTGCGCATCGATCGCACGGCGCCCGGATCGCCGACGGTCACCGGCGGGTCGCTCTCCTGGCAGAGCACCGCCTCCGTGCGGATCTCCGCCTCGGGCTCCAGCGACGGACTGGCGGGCGTCACGGGCTACCAGTACCGGACGAGCACCGACGGCGGCACAACCTGGTCGGCTCCGGTCGCCGGCGCGGCCGATGCCATCTCGGCGGAGGGTGAGACGCTCGTCCAGTTCCGCAGCGTCGACGCCGCGGGCAACACGTCTCCCTGGGCGCCCTCGTCGCCCACCGGCGGCAGCACGGCCCGCGTCGACCGCAGCGCCCCGACCGCGCCCACGGTCGCCGGCGGGTCGCTCACCTGGTCGAGCGCCGCCTCGGTCACCGTCACGGCCTCCGGGTCGACGGACACGCCAGGATCGGGCGTGGCCTCGTACGCCTACCGCACCTCGACCGACGGCGGCACTACGTGGTCGGCTCCTTCGGCGGGCAGCAGCGTCGCCGTCACCGCCCCCGGTCAGACGCTCGTCCAGTTCCGGGCCACCGACACCAGCGGGCTGAGCAGCCCGTGGGCACCGGCCGCCGCGACGGCGGGCAGCACCGTGCGCATCGACCGCACCGCGCCCGTCGTGCCGGTCGTGTCCGGCGGGTCGCTGGCCTGGCAGAACACCGCGTCGGTGACGGTCTCGGCAGCGGGAGCAAGCGATGCCCTCTCCGGCATGGCCCGGTACGAGTACCGCACGTCCACGGACGGCGGGGCGACGTGGTCGGCGCCGGCCGCAGGCGCCGCAAACCTCGTCACGGCCGAAGGCCAGACGCTGACCCAGTTCCGGAGCGTCGACAACGCCGGCAACACCTCCGCGTGGAATCCGGGGACGGGCGGCTCGACCAACACCGTGCGGATCGACCGCACGGCTCCGACCGCTCCGTCGGTGCTCGGCGGCTCGGGATGGACGAATGCCGCCTCCGTCACGGTCACCGGATCCGGATCGACGGACGCTCCCGGCAGTGGCGTCGCCTCCTACCAGTACCGCACGTCGACCGACAGCGGCGTCACGTGGTCGGCGGCCGTCACGGGCACCACCGTCTCGATCAGCACGGCTGGAACGACGCTCGTGCAGTTCCGCTCGGTCGACACGTCGGGGCTGCGATCGCAGTGGGCGCCGTCCTCGCCGACGGTGGGCAGCACCGTGTCCATCGACCGCATCGCGCCGACCGCGCCGACGGTCACGGGCGGGTCGCTGTCCTGGCAGAACGTGGCCCAGGTCACCGTCTCGGCCTCCGGCGGGAGCGACGGCGGCGGATCGGCGCTGGGGACGCCGCAGGTGCGGACGTCCACCAACGGCGGCAGCTCCTGGTCGGCGCCATCGGCCGCGGGCAGCATCGACGTGACGGCGGAGGGCCAGACGCTGATCGAGTTCCGCAATGTCGACGGCGCCGGCAACACGTCCGCCTGGACGCCCTTGCCGACGGTCGCGGCCGCGACCGTGCGGATCGATCGCACCGCGCCAACCATGCCGACCATCACGGGCGGGTCGCTGACCTGCACGTCGGGGACGCGCACGCTTGCGGCGTCAGGCGCGACGGATGCCGGTGGCTCCGGCGTCGCCCACTACGAGTACCGCATCTCCACCGACGGCGGCTCGACCTACGGGGCGACCCAGCAGGGGGCGAGCGTCCAGCTGGGCTTCTCGGGCACGTACGTCGTCCAGTTCCGGGCGGTCGACGGCGTCGGTCTCGCCGGCGCCTGGGGACCAGCCTCGCCGGGAGCGGCGAACACCGCATGCATTGCATGACGGTCGCTAGCCTGCGCGTCCGCGGCTGATGCACCTGCCGAGCGCCGGCTCGGCGCCGAACAGCTCGTAGACGCGCCGCGCCTCCTCCGAGCGGCCGGCCACCTCGAGGCAGCGGGCGTGCTCGAAGGTGCAGCCCAGCCGATCGAAGCCCAGGAGCGCGCGCTCGAGGGCGGGCTCGTCGCCCGCGATGGCGCGGGCGCGGTCGACCTGTGCGACGAGGCGCGGCAGCTGATCGATGCCCTCCATCCCGTCGAGCAGGGCGAGCGTCGCGTCGAGGTCGTCCCAGCGGCCGAGCGCCGCCTGCCCCTCGGCGGTGATCGCGAGCGCCCAGTGGCGGGCGATATGCACGCGCTCGACTCGTTGAATCGCAAGCTCCGGCTCGCAGGCGCCGAGCAGCGCGTGGCCGACGATCAGGTCGAACTGCGGCGGCACACGGCCCACGCGCTGCTCCATCACGTCCGCCTGCTCGCGGTCCCCCCGCAGCAAGTGGATCGCCGTGGCGACGGCCGCGACCAGGGCCGGCACATTCACGTAGCGGATGCGCTGCCCCCGACGGAACACCTCCACGAACCGCTCGTGCGCCGCCAGGGCGTCGTCCCAGCGATCCCAGTAGTAGTACGCCTCGATCCGCGTGCGGGCGGGCCACGCCACCCAGCGCTGGTCGCCGCCGGCGACCAGCTGGTCGGCCAGGTCGGCGGCCGCCACCGCGCCGGCGTAGTCGCCGAGCAGCGTGCGCGTGCGGGCGGTCGCGGCGCAGATGTCCATCTGCTCCTCACGTGATGAGATGCGGTCGATCAGCGACATCCGCCGCTCGTCGGCGACAGCCGCCTCGGGGTAGCGGCGAAGCGCGTTCAGCAGCGCCGACCGCGCGTCCAGCGCAGCCGAGACCACCAGCGGCTTGTCCATGTCCTCCGCGATCTCAAGCGCCTCATCGGCCAGCGTGAGCGCGTCTCGCTGCGGCTCGAGCCGGGTCTCGAAGCGCCAGATCAGCAGGGCTCGCGCGATCAGCAGCCGGGCCCGCAGGATGCGGGCATCCGCCGCCGCGGCATTGCGCAGGCCGTCGTCGATCTCGGCCTCGATCGCCTCCCTCGTCGGCGCCGCGCGCAGCTGGAGGCCGCCCCACCGGGTGGGCAGGTCGACCCACTTCCACGACAGCCGCGCCATCTCGGCGGCGTCCAGCTCGGCGCGGTGCGCCGCCTCGAGCGCGGTGCCGTAGGCGTCGAGCGACTCGTCCAGGTTCTCGGCCATCCAGTGCGCGTCCCCCACCGCCTCGGCCGCCAGCGCCCGCTCGCGGTCGTCCTGAGCGAGCGACTGGGCCACGCCGGCCTGGCGGAGCGCAAGCCCGTGCGCGTAGACCTCGCGCGCGTCGGCGGCGGCGCGGAGCAGCGTGCGCACGGCGTCCTCGCGGGCGTCCTGGGTGCCGAGCGCCACGGCGGAGGCGTAGTGGCCGGCGATCGCCTGCGAGTCGGCGTCGCGCTTGCCCTCCAGCCACCGCGCCAGCTCGAGGTGGATGCGGGCGCGCTCGCTGCGCGGCATGGTCTCGTAGGCGACGTCGCGGATCAGCACGTGCTTGAACCCCCAGCCCGATCCGAGCGGTACCAGCAGGCCGCGGCGCGAGAGGTTGGCGACCAGCCGCTTGCCGCCCTCCGGACTCACCACCGAGAGCTCCTCCTCCCCGAACGTGCGCCCGATCACCGCGACGTGCTGGATGAAGCGCTTCTCCTCGAGCGGGAGCAGGTCGAGGCGGGCGGCGATCACACCCTGCACCGTCGGTGGCATGGAGCGCCCGCCCTCGGCCGCCATGGCCAGCATCTCCTCCAGGAAGAACGGGTTGCCGCCGGCCAGCTCCACGACGCGGCCGGCGTCGTCCTGTCCGGCCGGGAGCGCCTCCGCGAGCCGGCGCATCTCCTCGTCGTCGATGGCATCGAGCGACACGACCGTTGCGTTCCGCAGCCCGGATCCCCAGTCGGAGCGGGCGCGCAGCAGGTCGTCGCGCGCAAGGCAGAGCATCACGAGCGGCACACGGGCGTCTCCCGTCGCCATCGACTCGACCAGGTCGAGCAGCGCAGGCTCGGCCCAGTGCACGTCCTCGAGGACGACCAGCGTCGGCCGGCGCCCGGCGAGCGCGATCAGCACCCGGCGCCAAGCGTCCCGGCCGCGGCCGAGCCCCTCGAGATCGTCATCCTGCGGATGGTCGCGCCCGTCGCCGAGCCCCGCGGTGCGCAGCACGTCGCTGATCTCGTTCTCCGCATCCTCGCCGAGCAGCGCCCGCAGGTGCCCCTCGGCCATCCGCCTGGCGTCCTCGCGCGAGGTGTCGCTGGGGACGTCCGCCGCGCGGAGCAGCACCTCCGAGAGCGGCGCATACGGGCCCCGCTCGCCGTAGGGCAGGCACCGTCCCAGCCAGACGACAGGCGGCTCCGGATGGTTCTGCAGCTCGATGACGACCTCCTCCGCCAGCCGCGTCTTGCCGATGCCCGCCTCGCCGATCACCGTCACCAGGTGCGGCCGCCGGTGCTCGACCGCTCGGGCGACCAGCGAGGTGATCAGCTCGAGCTCTCCCCGGCGCCCGACGAACGGGCCGCGCGCACGGCGCATGCGGTAGGCGGTGGCCGGGGCGAGCCGCTCGACCGCGTGCGCCAGCACAGGCCCGGTGCGGCCCTTGACCACCAGCGATCGCGGCTGTGTGGTGCGGACGATCGCCTCGAGCGCCCGGAACGTGGGCTCGCCGATCAGCACCTCCCCAGGCTCCGCCGCCTGCTGCAGCCTGGCAGCCAGGTTCACGATCTCGCCGGTGACGAGGAAGTCGCGGCCGGGGCTGGTGCCGGTGACGACCACGCCGGTGTAGATGCCGACGCGAAGGACGACGTCGACGCCGTGGCGCCGCCCCACCGACGCGGCCCGCGAGACCATCGTCAGGGCTGCCCGCACCGCGCGCTCCGGGTCGTCCTCGTGCGCCTGCGGCACGCCGAACACGGCCATCACGGCATCGCCGATGAACTTCTCGACGGTGCCGCCGAACGCACCGGCTGCCTGCGACAGCTCGCTGTAGACGTCCCCGAGCAGTGCGCGCAGGTGCTCGGCGTCGAGCCGCATGGCCAGCTCCGTCGACCCGGCCATGTCGGCGAACAGCACCGTCGCCAGCTTGCGCTCCTCGACCCCGCCCAGCTCGCCGGCGAGGGGGCGTCCGCACGTCGGGCAGAAGCGGGCGCCCTCGGGCAGCCTGCCCCCGCAGGTCGGGCAGTTCACCCTCTGGATCCGGCGGGCGGCGCGTCCGTCATGAGGGCCGTAGGATACCCTTGCCGGGAAGTAGCCTCATACGACGCTCCCTTGCTTCCGGACCGCGACCGGTGGCCGAGCCCACGCTATCGGCTTCCGCGCCTCGAGCTCCTCTTCGAGCGTCATCCCGCGTCGTAGCTCCCAGCGGTGGCGCGCCCTCTTGTCGCGCCGGTGATCTCTACACCAGCCGACGAGCACGAATACGCAGGCAGGGCAGACAACAGCGTCCATGGTTCTCAGTCCTTTCCATCGTTGCCGTAGCGGCCGACCTCGAGTAAGCCGCGAAGCGCGTCCTCGCCGCGGGGGGTGATGCAAAGCCTCGCGGAAGCCAGCGGCCGCCAGCTCGATCTCAGCGCGGTGCAGGCCCGGCCGCTCCTCTACCAGCGGCGGGCCGCTATGGAAGCGTCAGCCAGGTGGCCCAGGTGCTCTCCGATCCCCCACATGCGTCCTCGAAGTCACTGAAGACGAGCGCAGCCCCGTGGAGCGCTCGGCAGGGGGTGGATCTGGCGGTCTGCGGCCAGTCCGCCGTGGATCGCGCGGTTAGCTGACGGTGAGGGTGCCCTTCATGCCGGCCTGTTCGTGCCCCGGTACGGAACAGTAGAACGTGTAGGTGCCGGGCCTGAGGTCTGCGATCGTGATCGTTGAGACGCCGCCGTCGGAGACGATGTCGCCCTTCTCGTCAACGCCGTTGCCCTTCAGCGCGATGTCGTGTCCGGTGGACTGGGGGTTCTTCGAGCGGATGGCCACCGGGCCAGCCGACGCGGTGGCAGAGGTCTTCGTGAAGGCGAGTCCGCTGTCGGCCACATCGATCTCCACGACGTGGCCCTCAGCCGCACCGGACACCGCTGAGGACGCCGCGGACGACAGGCCCTGCGGCACACTCGCTGCGATCGATGCCTGGGACGATGCACTGCTGCCCGACGACGACCCGCACCCAGCCGTTACCACGAGGGCGGTCAGAATCGCAATGGCGGCACTCCATACTCGCGCTCTTAGCACGCGAGCGTCATACCCGTTTACGCGTCCGTGCAACCGCTCGAAGCGGAAGGTGGCGAGGCCCTGGCAGCTGCGGGGCCTTCGAACTAGGCGGCGCGGAGGTGCGTCACGGCGTCAGCGAGCTGGTACCGGCTCAACCCCGTAACACGCGTGATCTGGTCGTCAGTCCAGCCCGATTCGCGGGCCTTGCGGATCGCGAGTTCGAAGGCGCGTCGGCTCGTCGCGAAGGCGACCGACGTTTCGAGCAGTTGTTCTTCGATGCGGTTTGTCATAGGACGAGTCAGCGTAGCCGACCGAACGTGTGTTCGCAAGAGAAGCATCACTAGGAGCCGTTCACACTTTGACCTCTACGACGCTGAAGCGGTCACTCCGCGAGATCACGCGGCTCTCTTCCGGGCCAGTGGACTCATGGCCAGGCGCGACCGCGAAAAGGTTTCGCGGGTCGTGATCAACCGCATCGCCCTCCTCCCAACTCATCATGATCAGGCTCGTGCACGACGCCGCGCCGCATTCACAGCGTCTCGGCCGCAGCTTTAGGTTGTCAGGCATGACACAAGAGTCTTAGAGGGCTTGTGCGGGCTGGGAACTCGTGGCGCCCTTCTACCGTTGGAAGCGTACTGCGGCGATGCCGCTTCGCACTCGGCGGCGCATCTCTTCGAGGACGCGGCGGCGCTTTTCGAGCTCGTCCTCGAGGCTCATGCCGCGTCGTAGCTGCCAGCGCTCGCGTGTCCGTTTGTCGGGGCGGTAGTCCTGCACCCCATGGCGATCTTCGATGTGCCGCGCCGGTTCAGTGCGAAGTGGGTCGCTGAGAAGGTGCCGACGATGGATTCGACGGAGTTCCACGCGATGTTCTATGAGGCGGCCGCTCGCGGCTGGGATGAGGACGAACTGCGCGAGCTTGCGCGGATGCGGGCCGAGGACGGCAGCCAACGCCAGCGCTAGGTATGGACGGGTAGGGGCCGAGACCCTTGGGGGCTCCGCCCAAGGATCTCGGCTACAGCCACGCAAAGCGCTGCGACAAACCGGAGTAGACCCCCAATCAGCCAGCGAGACGTAGCCGCTGCGCGTCCCCGATCAACGCGCCAGAGCGAAGCATCGCGGGCCGCGTCATCGGCTGCGTCCCCCAACAGGGTGTACTAGGTGTCGCGGAGCGACCGGGCGTGGGGCTCACGCGCCGACGCGTGACCGGGAGGATCGCTTCGGCGGCTCGCGAATCCGGCGAGGCGCACAGAGGAACGTGCGCGTCTCGGTGCTGGCGCCCCGGCTGCCTTCCAGGGTGCTCCTACCCCCAAGCACCGAGGACACCGCCGGGGATCTCGGTGTGGAGCCACCGAGACCCCCGGCCCATCCTCCGCTAGTCGTCGGCGGCGGGCAACACCAAGCGGAGGACAAGCAGCGCCGCGACCAGGCCGTAGACGATCATGCCGCGAGGTATCGGGTCGCCGGCCGGGCTCCTTGAGCGTCGGTCTTGACGAGGGGCCGACTCGCAGTAAGGTCGAGATAGCCGTTCCGCATTGGCTCCACGGTTCGGCAGCCGCGACGGTGATAGGGCAGATCGGCACCGCCGCAGGGCGCGATGTGCGCCGACGCTCCCGTCCGGGGACAGGCGGAGCGTCGGCGCGCACGCCGCTCCAGTACGATCTCGTGGCGTTGCGGCTCCCCGAACCGATGCTCCTCCGCTCAGGCCGCCTCCCGAGCAGCGGCGACTTCGCATACGAACCCAAGTGGGACGGGTCCCGATGCCTCGTCTCACGGAATGGCCGGCTGCGAGCGGTCAGCCGACGCTTGGTCAACGACACCCAGCCACCGAGACGGCGAGGCGCTCTGGGAGAAAGTCTGCGAGTTGGGCCTCGAGGGCGTCGTCGCCAAGAAACGCAGCGGCCACTACCTCCCCGGCCGCCGCGGCTTGATCAAGACGAAAAACCGCGACTACTGGCGATATCCGCTCGAAGTTCAGGCGGCCCTGACCCGCGCCGATTGATTCGGTCGAGCACGCGGCGGCGCTTCTCGAGCTCCTCTTCTAGCGTCTGGCCGGCGCGGAGCTCCCAGCGCCTGCGCGCCCGCTTGTCGCGGCGGTAATCCTGCACCCACGCGATGAGCACCACTATGCACACGGCGCACATGACTGAGTCGAACACGGATGCCTCCCTTCACTTGACGTAGCGCCACTAGCCGCGGTGCGGGGTCACAGCATCCCTGGGTGGGCCGGGCAGGTGACAGTCACCCGACCACCGGGGGAGACATTGAGCGTGAACCCCGTGGACGACGCGACACCGTGACCAGGCTTCGTGACGCGGCCGCCACCGACTGGGGAGCCGTCGCGTGTCATGCAGAGGATCTTGTCGCCGACGACCACCTGCTTGCCGAGTTGAAACCTGTGGCGGCCGGGCTCCAGCCGCAGTGTGATCGGCCCTCGCGGGTCAGATGAAGGAGACAGATCGTGTCGCGTGGCGCCGCCACACGACGAGGCGAGCACCATGACTAGGGTCGCGAAGATTGCAAACCTCATGCCATTTAGGACGCAGCGACGTCGAGAAAGGTTCCGGCGGCGTCGCAACCGTCAGCCGTTCCGTCGAGGGTCGTGAGAAACGCGATGCAAAACCCGACACCACCGATGAGGGCCACCGCGCCAATCCAGCGCGGAAGGAAGCCGCTGCGTAGCGTCACCAATCCGCCTGCTGCAAGGGCATCCATGAGGCTTGTACCTCCAGTTGCAAACAAGAGTGACGAGGGGTAAGGTCGCTGGGCTCCGTCACCGACCGAGGGGGGACTTGGCATGCGACGGTTGAGGTTCGGATTGGTGGGCCTGCTCGTCGTCGGCGTCGCACTGGCTGCGACAGGGCCGGCATCTGCGACAACGCCCGGAAAGAACGGCCGCATCGTGTTCGGAGCAATCACGGACGATGGCAGCTCACAGCTCTTTCTGATCGGGCCGTACGGCCACGGTCAGCACCAGATCACCCACGTCAATGGTGATGCATTTCACCCGGACTGGTCGCCCAACGGCCGCTGGATCGCATTCGAGATGGACACCGAGAATGGATGCAGCCTGGTGATCATGCGCCCCAATGGAACGCATCAACGCACCCTGCCGCATCCGCCCGGTGCCGGATGCGATGAGCAACCGTCCTTCACTCCAGCCGGCGATCGACTGCTGTTCAGCAGCTACAACCCGACGCTGGACGACGAATCGATCTGGATCGAGCGACTCGACGGGACGCATCAGCACAAGCTGGGGAAGGGAGGCGCCTTCCAGGCGACCGATCCCAATGCGTCACCCGACGGCACGCGCATGACCTTCGTGGCCTTCAACGGCGAGGATCTCGGCCAGGGCTTGATGCGCACCGGCATCCGCGGCCGCAATCCAAAGCTGATCGTGCCATACAGTTTTGATGTCGCCGTGAAGCACGATTGGGCCCCGGACGGACGGCGGATCGTGTTCACCGACAACGCCGACAACTTCGACACGTCGGCCAACATCGGCACCGTCCGGCCAAATGGCACAGGGCTACGCTGGCTGACCCACTACACCGATCCCGAGGTACGGGCCTACGTCGGCGGCTATTCACCCGACGGCCACTGGATCGTGTTCCGCCTCGAAGACCACGGCCAGTACGCACTGATGCGGATGCACCCCGACGGCACACACAAGCGGGTCATCATTCCGCTCTCTGCCTTCCGTCCGCGCTACATCGACTGGGGCTCGATCCCCACCCCATAAACTCGACCCACGGCCTTAGCAGTGACTTCAACGGTCACTGTTAAGGCCGGCTCAACACATTCGAACCACCCAGCGTTCGTCCAAGACGAGGTGACCGCGCGACTCATCGCACCCGCACTTAGCGGTCTTACCCACCCTTCCCCCGCACTCCACACGCGGATGCAGGCCTGGGCGGTGGTGGAGCTATCGGTCTTCCTGCGCACGGTTCGCATCGTGCGCCTCACGGCTTCAGCACTGACGCCCTGGCGCTCTGCGATCTGATCGAGCGACTCGCCGTGCACCGCGTGCAGTTAGACCGTCGCCAGTTCCT
>DATAHR010000045.1:0-12751 GCA_036263035.1 Gaiellales bacterium
TGGTGGCCGTGACGTGGCTGTAGTCGGTGTTCTCGCCGATGATCAGGAACACGTGGCCGAGCCGGGGTACCGGGCCGGCGGCCGCGCCGACCGGGGCGCTCGACGCTGCCAGCAGCGACAGCGCGGCACAGACGATCAGCACTATGCGCAGCTTCCCCATGGGCCTCACCCCTCCCAGTCCACCTCGACCATACCGCTGCCTGGGGCAGTCGGCAATGGTGGAGACTGGGCTAGAACTGGAAGGTGAGCTGGGCGTCCTCCGGCACGGCGGGCGGTTCCATGGCGGCCACGGGCACCAGCGCGGGCGGCTCAGGCGCCGCGCCCGGGTCCGTGTTGCCGGCGAGGAGGCTGGGGATGCGGCCGAAGTCGCTTCGCAGCATCTCCAGCATGGCGGGCGTGTACAGCGCCGCGGCCGGGTGGTAGATCGGGAACAGCTGGACGGTCACCGACCCGTACGTCTGGGTCTGCGGCGTGCCCCGAACCCGGGTGATCCCCTGGGGGCTGCCGGAGAGGAGCTTGGTGGCGAAGTTGCCCAGCGTGCAGATCACGAGCGGGCGGATCAGCTGGATCTGGGTGTACAGGTAGCCCTGGCACGCCTCGATCTCGGCGGGCAGCGGGTCGCGATTGCCCGGCGGCCGGCACTTGAGCACGTTCGCGATGAAGACCTGCTCGCGCGTGAGCCCGATCTCCTCGAGCAGGGTCTCGAGCAGCCTGCCCGCCTGCCCGACGAAGGGGACGCCCTGCTTGTCCTCGTGGAAGCCGGGCGCCTCGCCGACGAACATCAGGTCGGCGTCGGAGTCGCCGCTGCCGATCACGACCTGGGTTCGCGATTCGGACAACGGGCAGCGGGTGCATCCAGCCCACTCGGCCGACCGCCGTTCCAGCTCCGCTCGCCGCGTTGCAGCGTCCAGCTCCATCGACGGCGATTCTGGCAGGAGCGTCGGACGGTCACGCCCCGGCAACGACACGTAACGACTGTGCAGCATCTCGCTCGGTGACGGAAAAGTGCCCGGCACTTTTCCGTCACCCCGGCTCGGTTTGGCGGCTAGTGGCCGCAGCCGCAGCTGCCGCCGCAGCAGCCGCCACCGCCGACCATCGCACCCTCGGGCCGCGAGGTTGCGAACGACGAGAGCAGCCTGGTCACCGCGGCGTCGCCGCACGACGGGCACCGCACCTCGGTCTCGCCGCTGGCCGACACCAGCTCCTCGAAGGACTCGGCGCACCCGCTGCAGAGGTACTCGTAGATCGGCATGCCGGCAGCATACCGTGCCGCCTCGGGGCCGCCGCTCGGTAAAGTGGTCGTGCCCCAGCGGCACCAATGGATACCACCACGCGCACCGTTGTCATCGGGGCCGGCAGGGTCGGCCGTACCGTCGCCGCCCGGCTTTCGGGGGCACGGCTGGTGGGCCGCGGCGAGCATCCGGATCTCTCCGCCTGCGAGCTGCTGCTGATAGCGACCCCCGACGCGCAGATCGAGCCGGTCTGCCGCGCGCTCGCCCCGGACCTTCCCGAGGGTGCGGCTGTCGTCCACTTCTCGGGCGCCACGTCGGTGCACGCCCTGGACGCGGCCCGCGGGCCGACGGCCTGCGTGCACCCCCTTCAGACGGTCTGGCCCGAGCTCGGCCCCGACCAGCTGGAGGGCGCGTATGCCGCCGTCACCGGTGACCAGGCCGTCGGCGGCCGGCTCGCCCTGCAGCTCGGCATGACGCCGTTCCCGCTCGACGACGCGGCCAAGCCCGTGTACCACGCTGCGTCGGCCTTCGCGTCCAACTACCTCGTCACGCTCACCCACGCGGCGCTCGAGCTGCTCGAGCGCGCGGGGATGCAGCGCGAGGCGGCCCTCGCCGCCTTGCGACCGCTGCAGCACCGCACCGTCGACGTCGCGGGCGGCCCGCCCACCGGGCCGATCGCGCGCGGCGACGCGGACACCATCCGCGCCCACCTGGACGCCGTCGGGCCCGAGCTGGCGCCGCTCTACCGTGCGCTCGGCCGCGCGACGCTGCCGCTGGTCGATCCCGAGGCGGCTGCGCGGGTGGAGGCGCTGCTGTGACCACCGGGCTCGTCCCCACGATGGGCGCGTTGCACGACGGACACCGCGCGCTGCTCCGCGCCGCCAGGGCCGAGAACGACCGGGTCGTGATGAGCCTGTTCGTGAACCCGACGCAGTTCGCGGCCGGCGAGGACTTCGACCGGTACCCGCGCGACGAGCGGCGCGACCGCCGCATCGCCGACGAGGAGGGCGTCGACGAGGTGTTCGCACCGACGGTCGAGCAGATGTATCCGGCCGGTTTCTCGACGCGCGTGGAGGTCGGCGCGGTCGGCGAGCGGTTCGAGGGCGCCGCCCGTCCCGGGCACTTCGCCGGCGTCGCCACCGTCGTCCTGAAGCTGCTGCACCTGGTCGTGCCGGACAGGGCGTACTTCGGGCAGAAGGACGCGCAGCAGCTGGCCGTCGTCCGTCGGATGGTGCGCGACCTCGACGTGCCCGTGGACATCCGTGCGGTGCCGACCGTCCGGGAGGCGGACGGCCTCGCGCTCTCCTCCCGCAACGTCTACCTGGACGAGGCGCAGCGCCGCCGCGCCAGCTCCCTGCACCGAGCGCTCGCGGCCGGCGACAGGTCACTGGTCGAGGGCGAGGTCGAGTACTTTGACGTCGTCGACCCGGACACGTTCGAGCCGGGCGAGCCTCGCGCCGGCGCGCTGCGCGTCGCGGCGGCCCGGTTCGGCACAACCAGGCTGATCGACAACATCGTGCTGGAGGAGCCGTGAAGGTCTCCCTGCCCGAGCTGCGGCAGATGAAGGTGGACGGGCGCCCGATCGTGATGATCACCGCCTACGACCACCCCAGCGGTCGGATCGTCGACGCTGCCGGCGTCGACCTGGTGCTGGTGGGTGACTCGGCCGCCAACGTGGTGCTCGGCCACGCATCCACGGTCCCCGCGACGATGGACGAGATGACGATGCTGACGGCGGCCGTGAGCCGGGCGGTGAAGCGGGCCTTGGTCATCGGCGACCTGCCCTTCATGAGCTACCAGGTGTCGGACGCCGAGGCCGTTGCCAACGCCGGCCGGTTGATCAAGGCGGGCGGCGCGGACGTCGTCAAGCTCGAGGGCGCCGGTCCGTCGATCGAGCGGGTGCGCGCGCTGGTGGCCGCCGGGATCGGGGTGATGGGGCACATCGGCCTGACGCCGCAGACGGCGACCTCCCTGGGCGGCCACAAGGCCCAGGGACGTCAGGCGGAAGCGGCGCGGGGGCTGTTCCGCGACGCCGTCGCCCTGGAGCAGGCCGGCTGCTTCGGCATCGTGCTCGAGGCCGTGCCGGCGCCCGTTGCGGGAGCGATCAGTAGACGGCTGACGATCCCCACCATCGGGATCGGCTCGGGCCCGGACACCGACGGCCAGGTGCTGGTGCTGCACGACATCCTCGGCATCGGCGGCGGAGGCCCACAGCCCCGATTCGTCAAGCGGTACGCCGAGGTCGGAGAGGTGATGGCCGCGGCGGTGTCCGAGTACGCGGAGGAGGTGCGCACGCACCGCTACCCGGGCCCCGAGCATACGTACTCGATTCCCGACGACCAGCTCGAGCGGTTCGAGTCCGCCGTCGACGCCGGCTCGATCGACGACAACACGCTCGCGGACTGGTAGGCGCCGGCCGGTACAATTCGCCTGCGCCGCGAACTCATGGGGAGCGCCGGCGTCCTACGGACATGCACCACCGCCTCTCACCGGTCATCCACGCCGTGATCCTGCTCGCCGCCGCCGCGTGGCTGAGCGGATGCGGAAGCGGCGTGCACGACACCAAAGAGGTGCCGCTGTCGCTCGGCCCGGCCGCGCCGCCGGCGACCATTCCGCACGCGTACCGGCAGGAGATCAACCACACGCTGGACACGTTTGTCCGCTACGGCGTCGAGCGGACGGCTCCGGCGAAGGCCTACGCCCTCGCGTCGCCGATGATGCGCAGCGGCGTGAGCCGCAGGGAGTGGCTCGCAGGCTCGCTGCCGGTGCCGCCATTCCGGTCGAAGGGGACGAACTTCCACCGGTACTCCGTGATGGCGGTGGACGGCAACAAGGTCTACCTGTCGATGATCCTGCAGCCACGCAACCCGAAGAAGGGCGCCATCGCGTACAACATCCGGCTGACGCGCCGGCACGGGCACTGGCTGGTCGACTGGTTCACTCCTTCGGCGTTCTTCGCGGCCAAGGGCTCGGACCCGAAGCTGTTCGCCGCGCCCGACATCGCGCCGAGCGGGGACGCGGCCTGGCTCGACCACAAGCCCGGCGCGAGCCTGATCATGGTGGGCGTCCTGCTGCTGCTCGGCCTCCCGCTGATCGCGGTGCTCGGCTGGATCGCCTACGGCACGCTGCGCGGCCGGCTCCGCCGTCCGGCGCCGCTGCCGGAGGACGAGCGGTGGGACGCCGCGCTTCGCCGCAGCTCCGATTGAGCGGCGGCGGACGACCGGCGGCTGCCGCTCCTAGAATGCCGGCATGACGACATTCCTCCACACCATGGTGCGCATCACCGATCCGCAACGCAGCCGCGCGTTCTACGAGGCCCTCGGCTTCGCGTTCAGCAGGGAGATGGACATCGTCCGGAACGGCGAGACCGAGGCCACGAACTACTTCTTCAGCCTGCCCGGTAGCGAGAACGTTCTCGAGCTGACGTACAACCACGACGGGCGGACGTACGAGAACGGCACGGGCTACGGCCACATCGCGATCGGCGTCGACGACCTCGACGGCACGCTCGAGCAGCTGAAGCAGCAGGGGATCGAGCCGGAGCGGCCGCCGTACACCGTCAGCGAGGGCGGATCGCGCCTCTGCTTCGTCCGCGACCCGGATGACTACCGGATCGAGTTGATTGAACGCGCCGGCTCCTAACGGACGCCGCGCTGCTCGGCGCCCCTCGTCGCCGAGTTGGAGGATCGTGCTCGATCGCGGACGCACGCGGGCCACGGCTGATCGGTAGGATGTCGCGGGGCGTTTCGGGCCCTGGCGTCAAGCAGCAACTCGTAACCACCGGAACACCGGTTCGACACAGCGACTGTCCTGCGCATCGGATCGCCATCGGGCCCCGCCCCTCCTTAAGCCCCAGACGGAGATTGCCCCCCAGATGAACGAGTGGGTCGTACGAGACGGACACTGCGGGCTGCTCTACGAGGACGGGGTGCTTGCCGACGTGCTGACACCGGGGAAGCACCGCCGTGGCGCGTGGCGTGACCGGACGAGGCGAGACGTCACCTTCGTCGACCTCCGCGAGCGATCGGTCACGATCAAGAACCAGGAGATCCTGACCGCCGACAAGGTCGCTGTGCGTGTGAGCCTGCTGGTGTACATGAGGGTGGTCGACGCAAAAGCGGCCCACCAGAACGTGGTCGACTTCCAGGAGCACGTCTACGAGGATGTGCAGCTGGCCGCGCGCCGGTTCCTGGCGACGCGGACGCTCGACCAGATCCTCCGTGACCGAAACGAGATCACCGACGCAATCCGCGAAGACGTCAAGGCCTCGGCCCAGTCGTATGGCGTCGAGATCATGAGGGCAGACGTGAAGGATCTGGTCTTCCCCGGCAATCTCCGAGAGATCATGAACCGGGTGATCGAAACTGAGCGGGAGAGCGAAGCGTCGGTGATCGCAGCATCAAAGGCGGCGCAGGTCGCGCGCATCAAGGCGGAGGCGGAGGCCGTGGCTGCGAAGGAACGGTTGGAGGCCGATCGGGCCGCCGCTCAGCTCCTCGTCGATAACCCACAGCTCGTCCGCTTGCGCGAGCTCGAGGTGCTGCGCGAGATCGGGCTGTCAGGCGGAAATCAGTTCTTCATTGGCCTGGACAACCTCATCAGCAGCAGGTCGATCCGGGCCGGCGTGCGATCAACTGACGACGCCACCTAGACGACTACCGGATCGAGATCATCGGGCGCGGCTGAACCAGGCTGCGGAGCATCCTCAGCCCGTCGCTACGAACGCGAACAGCCGACGTTGGCCCTGCAGGCCCCACCATTCGCCGCCGACTACGGGCTGGATGTGGGTCGACCACCGGAACCCCGGTGGCTCGACGACGCGGGCGACCGTGTAGTAGCCGATCCTCACCACGTGCCGGCGTACGGTTCCTCGACGACTACCCGTGCCGGCGACCCCGTATCGACGACAATGGGGCCGAGATGAGTGCGTCCGAGTCGCTCCTACGCGCGCGGCAGTCCGCTGCCGAGTCCTCCTGGCTCCAAGCGCATGAGGCGTTCGCCGCAGCCGATGCGGTTCGACCTCTCGAGGCGGACGACGTTGCCCTTTGGGCGACGGCGCAGCTGATGCTCGGGCGCGACAGCGACGCAGTGGCGACGCTCGAACGTGCCCACGCCGAGTACCTCGAGCGCGGCCAGACGGTGCCCGCGGCGCGGGCGGCCATCTGGATCGGTATGAACCTCGCATACACGGGCGCGATCGCAGCAGCGGGCGGGTGGTTGGGGCGAGCGCAGCGCCTGCTCGATCAGGAGCCAGAGGATCTCGCTGAGCGCGGTTACCTCCTGCTGCCGATCGTGTTCCAGCACGAGGCCGCCGGCGAGTACGAGCAGGGTGCGGCCGTCGCCGGTCAAGCGGCCGCAATCGGTCACCGGCACGGGGATCGCGATCTGCTCGCGCTGGCCGTGCACGCGCAGGGCCACCAGCTGGTGATGGCCGGGCAGATGCGTTCGGGCATGGCCCTGCTCGACGAGGCGATGGTGGTCGTGACCACCGGGGAGATCACGCCGTTCGTCCGTGGAATCGTCTACTGCGGTGTCATCCTCGCCTGCCAGGCCGTGTTCGAAGTACCTCGTGCGCGGGAGTGGACCGAGCTCCTCACGACCTGGGTCGCAGGCCAGCAGGATCTCGTCGCCTTCACCGGGCGCTGCCTGCTCCACCGATCCGAGATCATGTTGCTCGGCGGGGCGTGGCCGGACGCGCTCAGCGAGGCGCGCCTCGCATGCCGCCGATTCGTCGAGACGGCCAACCCAGCGGGCGGTCTCGCCCGATACCGGGAGGGAGAGGTGCTGCGGCTGCTCGGCCGATTCGACGACGCCGAGGAGGCATATCTCGACGCCAGCAGGATGGGGTGGGAGCCACAGCCCGGACTCTCACAGCTGCGCCTGGCCCAGGGACGAGTGGACGCGGCCCTTGCCGCCGTCCGCCGCGCGAGCGCGGAGCTGGTGGAACCGCTGAAGCGTGCAGCCCTGCTGCCGGCCTTCGTGGAGATCGCGATCGCCGCAGGAGAGCTCGAGGACGCCGGGACGGCATGCGCCGAGCTGCGGTCGATCACGGCCGCGTACGAGAGTCGGATGCTGACCGCCATGGCCGCACATGCCCAGGGTGCCATCACGCTGGCGGAAGGCGACGCCGCCGGGGCGATCGGGCCCCTGCGTGAGGCGCAGCAGGCATGGCTGGAGCTTGAGGCACCGTACGAGGTCGCGCGAGTCAGGCTGCTCCTGTCGGAGGCCTGCGCATCTCTGGGCGATGCGGACGCTGCAGCCCGCGAACGCGACGCGGCGCTCGGAGAGTTCCGTCGGCTGGGCGCGGCACCCGATGTGGAACGACTGGAACGCCGGCCGAGGCCGAACCATGGGCTTTCGAGCAGGGAGGTCGAGGTGCTGCGGCTCCTCGCCCGGGGCAAGAGCAATCGCGAGATCGCGGCGACCCTCGTCATCAGCGAGCACACCGTCGCCCGCCACGTGCAGAACATCTACGCGAAGCACCGGCTCTCGTCGCGCGCCGCTGCGACCGCCTTCGCGTTCGAGCACAACCTGGTGTGAGCCCTCGTGGTCCGAATTGACCACAAGGAACAGCCGCAAAGTTGGTGGATCCGGGCGATGCCGCACCGGGCCCCTCCAGCCTAGCGTCGGATCATCACCGACGAGGAGGGAGCGGCATGAACGAGATCCAACAGCACGAGACGGTTGTGATCGGAGGCGGCCAGGCGGGACTGGCGGTCGGGTATCACCTGCAGCGGCTGGCGCGCCCGTTCGTCATCCTCGATGAGGGTGACCGGATCGGCAATAGCTGGCGCGGTCGCTGGGACTCGCTGCGGCTGTACTCGCCAGCCAGCCGGGACGGCCTGCCGGGCATGCCGTTTCCTGCGCCACGAACCTCCTATCCGACGGCATCCGACATGGCGGACTACCTCGAGGCGTATGCCCTGCGGCACGATCTGCCCGTGCGGACGGGCATGCGCGTGACGTCGCTCACCCGGGAAGGTGACAGGTATGTCGTCGAGGCCGGCGAGCAGCGCCTGGAATCCGCCAATGTCGTCATTGCAAACGGCGTCTTCCGCCGGCCGCGCATTCCCGAGCTCGCCGCCGGCATCGACCCTCGCATTACGCAACTGCACTCGAGCGCGTACCGCAGGCCGTCGCAGCTGCAAGGCGGCCCCGTGCTCGTCGTCGGGGCCAGCCACTCCGGGTCGGACATTGCGTTCGAGGCCGCAGCCGCTGGCCATCACGTCGTCCTGTGCGGCCGGGACACCGGACAGCTTCCGGCGCAGATCGAGACCCGCCGCGGCCGTATGCTGTTCCGCCTGATGTTCTTCGCCGGGAGCCGTGTGCTCACCGTGGACACGCCGTTGGGACGCGCGGCTCGCCCGAAGATCCGCGGCGGCGGCGGACCGCTCCTGCGCTATCGCCGCAAGGAGCTGCAGGCGGCAGGAGTCGAGCGGGTGCTGGCACGAGCGTCCGGTGTCTCCGGCGGCCTGCCGCTGCTCGACGACGGCCGCGTGGTGGACGTGCGAAGCGTCGTCTGGTGCACGGGCTTTGACCGCGACTACTCCTGGATCCGCTTCGCGATCGAGATGGGCGACGACGGCTACCCGGTGCAGTACCGCGGAGCGATCGAGAGACGGCCCGGCCTTTATGTCGTCGGGCTGCCGTTTCAGCACGCGTTCACGTCCATGCTGATCGGCGGTATGGGCCGCGACGCCGAGCGTGTCGCCCGCCAGATCGCGGCGGTTCCGGTGCCGGCCGGGCGCGATCGGGAGCCCGCGACGCTGTGAGCAGCGGTATCGGCGCATCGATCATCGTCTGGAACGGCCACGTTTCCGACCACGTGTCGGCTCGTAAGTTCCTTGAACACCCGCGAAACGGCCGAATGGGTCAGCTGCCGGCCGCCAACGGCGTCGAGGAGCAGCTGTCGCGCCGGAATCGCGACACGAGTGAGATCGACTCAGCACGCCACCCGGACGACTACCGGATCGAGATCATCGGGCGCGGCTAACGGCTCCCGCGCAGCGATGACATACTCGTTGCGTCGGTGGCAGACATACCCCACCTGGACTCGACAGTTCGCCTGACCGATGGACGCGTGCTGGCGTGGCGTGAATGGGGAGACACGGATGGCCGTGTCGTCCTGGCGTTCCACGGCGTCCCCGGATCCCGTGTGTGGTGGCCGGGCGAGGCGGAAACCGTTGCGGCCGGCGCTCGCCTGATCGTCTTCGACCGGCCCGGGTACGGCCTCTCAGACCCAGCACCCGGCCGGCCGATGGTGGGCTGGGCGGCTGATGTCGCCGAGTTCACCGAGCTGTGCGGGATCGGCCGGTTCGGCGTGGTCGGCTGGTCGGGGGGCGCGCCCTATGCAGCCGCCGTAGCCGCCACCATGCCAGACCGCCTCACGGGCGTCTGCATCGCATGCAGCGCGAGCATCAGCTGCGCCCTACCGGGGTTCGAGCTGGCCGACGACGACCGGCACGTCCTCGAGCTCATCGACCGGTATGGGCCGGCCGAAGCAGCGAGCCGTTCCGCCGACGAGGATCAGGATTGGGCCGCCGGACTACGGGCGGACCCCACAACGTTGGTCGGCATCAATGACGTCGCCGACGGAGACCGCTGGATCTTCGAGGACGTCGGGCTCGCGGACGGCTTGTATGCGAGCGTGCGAGAATCGGTGAGACAGGGCGCAATCGGCTCGGCGAGCGATTGGGTCGCCCAGCTCACGCCGTGGGGGTTCGCATTCGAGGAGGTCGAGCCTGAGGTGCATCTCTGGCACGGCGCGCAGGACGCCACCGTGACTCTGGAGAGATTCGAGCGTGTGGCCGAGCTTCTCCCGCGGGCCACGCTGACGATCTGGCCCGACGTCGGCCATTTCGGTCCCGTGCGGTACTGGGGGGACGTGCTCGACGCGGCCCTGGGCCGCTGACACGAGCGCTAGCCGACCCGCACGCCCTTGAACGAGATCATGAGGGAGCCTGTCCGCAGGTGGATGCCCTTGGCGCCCGGGCGGATCGCGAACGTGAGGCTCCGATACGCGAATGGGATGAACTCATACGTGCCCTGCCGGATCGCGGCCGCCCGCTTGTAGAGCTCAGTGCTCAGCGTCGCGTCGGCCGTCCGGTCGGCCACGGCCGTCACCGCCGCGAAGCGCTTCGACTGCGGGCTGGCGTGGGCGTCGAGGAAGGCGGTGGCGGCGGCCACCGACGTGGCGGTACCGCGCGCCTGCAGCACCTGGTAGTGCGTGTAGTCGTCCGGCCGGAGACTGAGCAGCTCTGTCTGACTGGGCGGATACAGATGCGACACCCAGTCGCGCCAGTCGAGGATGGCCGAGTACCCGTTGAAGAAGTAGCCGACGCGGCTCGCGGGCAGCACCTCGAACCGCCTCGCATCGTAGACCGTCGGGTCTTCCACGTCCTGGACCGCCCTGATGCCGAGCTCCCGGTGCAGCGACCGCAGGACGACCTGGATGAAGGGGTCGAAGCCGTACGTCATGACGATGAACGTCGGAAAACCCTTGCCACTCGGATAGCCGGCCTCGGCCAGCAGCCGTCTCGCCTCGGCGAGGTTCGGGCGGAACCCGACGCCGGCGTCGAACCCGGGCAGCGTGTCCGGTACCAGCGACGTCGACGGCTTGATCACGGGGCTGACCTTCGCGACCGCCGCGCGATCAATGGCGAAGGCGATCGCCTTTCGGACTCGCACATCCTCGAGGGCGGGGTTCCGGCTCGGAATCAGGTTCAGGAACTGCACCGAGAACTCCGGGAGGCTGGTGACGGCATGGGCGACCGCCGGGTCGCTCGCGAAGGCCTGGGGGTCGGCGAGGAGTGCGACATCGACCTTCCGTTGCACGTACTGACGCCGCAGCTGCTCCTCGGTCGCCGGGGCCATCGTCACGGTGAGCCGCGTCAGGTGGACGGCGCGACGGTCCCAGTAGTGCGGATTGGGGACGAGCACCATCCGCGAGTTGGGCGTAAACGATCGCATGATGAACGGGCCGTTGCCGACCCAGTGCGCCGACGTCTGCCAGTCGAACGGATGGCGCGTCAGGTTCTTCTCGGGCAGCGCCACCATCGGGGGCTCTGCCATCCCCTGCAGGAAAGCCGTGTTCGGGGCCGCCAGGACGATGCGCAGATGCGACGCGTCAAGCGCCTTCACGCCCACCTTCGACCACGCTGTGGCCTGCCCCAGCTGGAACGCGACGGCGTTCTTGATCCCGAGATCGCTATAGCTGCTCTCCCCGTTCAGGTTGCCCCCGGTCGAGCTGGTCGATGGCTTGAGCAGGCGCCTGTACGTCCATTCGAAGTCGCTCGCCGTGACGGGCGTCCCGTCCGACCACCTCGCGTCCTTGCGAATGTGGAACGTGTAGACCGTACCGCCGCGCGAGACCTGCCAGGAGTCTGCGGTCGCAGGGACGACGCCGGTGCCGGTGGCGTTCGGGGTGACGAGCCCTTCGAGCAGGTTCTCGCCTGCAAACCCCTCGCCGTCGGAGATGCGCTGCGGATCCACCTGGTCGACCGGTAGGTAGTGATAGATGAGCGATTGTCCGGTCGCCGATTGGCCGCTACCGGACCCGCAGCCGCCGGCGAGCAGTGCTCCGAGCAACAGCACGATCAGCGGTGCTCCGAGAGCGCGGTTCACGCGGGCGCTCCCGCGCTCGCCCGGAGCGGCAGCTCGACTGTGAGCGCCGTCCCCGCGTCCGGCTCGCTGTCCACGACGATCCTGCCGCCGAGCGCTTCGACGCGGTCCTTGAGCCCCACCAGTCCCGAGCCGCGGCCGAAGCTGGCTCCTCCGACGCCGTCGTCACGAACGATGAGCAGCAACGCGTCGGGCCGGGCCTCCACCTCGACGGTGACATTGGAGGCACGGCCATGTTTCGTGGCGTTCGTCAACGCCTCGGAGACCACGTAGTACGCCGCGACCTCGACCGGCTCGGGCAGCCGGCCGTTCGTCTGCAGCTCGAGTTGGACTGGCACCGCGGCGTGTCGTGCGAGATTGCGGAGCGCGGGCGGAAGCCCGCCCTGAACCAGAATGGTCGGGTGGACCCCCTGGGCGAAGTCACGGAGCTGGTCGATCGCCCGCGTCAGCTCCTCAACCGCCTCGTCGAGCTCGGCGGCGAGCTCGGGGAGCTCCGGCGGCACCGCCGCCTGGGCCTGACGCACGCGCAGCGCGGCGGTGACAAACCGTTGCTGCGCACCGTCGTGGAGGTCGCGCTCGAACCGGCGCCGCGTCTCGTCCGCCGTGACGACGATGCGCGCGCGTGACTCGGTGAGCGCCGCCTGCGACTCCCCGTTCGCGATCGCTGTGGAGACGAGTCCCGTGAAGCTCTCGAGCTTGGCCTCGGTATCCGGCGGCATCGACTCGTCGCTCGTCGACGCCGCCACGACCACGCCCCAGAGCCGCCCCCCGACGTTGATCGGGACCCCGACGGTCGAGCGAATGCCCAGCGCCCGCTGGTAGCGGCTGAGCGGCCCGGACGGCTCCTCATCGGGATTCAGCCGCGCCGGGCGTCCGGTCTCCCTGACGAGCGTGCTGACGTT
>DATAHR010000046.1:0-2814 GCA_036263035.1 Gaiellales bacterium
CGTCACAACGCCCGCAAGCCTGCTTTGAGACCGGCCGGGCGGCGCAGCCGCCCGGCCGTCCGGCCGATCGCCGGTGACTCGCCTGGCCATTCGGAGGGGGCTGGCAATCATCTACCTTGCCTGCGTGGCTCGGCTCGGATCACTCGTTCGCTCGGTGGCCGTCGACACGAGCGCCCTTCGAGAGTCCCGCGACTACCGCCTGCTCGTCCTCGGCGGCTTCGTGTCCGGCCTCGGCAGCCAGGTTACCCTCGTCGCCCTGCCCTTCCAGGTCTACCTGCTGACGCACTCGTCCTTCATGGTCGGCCTGATCGGCCTCGTCGAGCTCGCGCCGTTCATCGCCTTCGGCCTGGTCGGCGGCGCCCTTGCCGACCGCGTCGACCGCCGCCGCCTCCTGCTCCTCTCCCAGGTGGGCATGCTGGTCACCTCCGCCGGCCTCGCGCTCGGCGCGGCGCACGGCAACCCGCCGCTCGCGCTGGTGTTCGCGCTCGCCGCGCTCGCCGCCGGCGGTTCGGCGATCGACCGGCCGACGCGAGCTGCCATCGTCCCGAACCTGGTCGGCCCAGCCCGCCTGCGGTCGGCGATCTCGTTCACCTACGGCCTCTTCTCGCTGACCGTCGTCATCGGCCCCGCCGTCGGCGGCATCGTCATCGCCGCCTTCGGGCTGACCTGGGCCTACACCCTCGACGTGGTCACGTTCCTGGCCATGATCGTGAGCGTGCTTCTCATCTCGCCCCAGCCTCCGGCGCAGGCGCCTGAGGGCGGCCACGAGCCGTTCCTGCGGTCGGTCACCAGTGGCCTCCGTTTCGCGGCCGAGCGGGGCGAGCTCATGGGCAGCTTCGTGATCGACATCCTGGCCATGACGTTCGGCATGCCGCGAGCGCTCTTTCCGGCGCTGTCGCTGACCCTGTACCACGCGGGCGCCACCGGAGTCGGCCTGCTCTACACGGCGCTCTCCGCGGGCGCCGTCGTCGCCGCCTTCACCACCGGCTGGCTCACGCGGGCGCGCCGCCTGGGGCGCATCACCGTGTTCGCCGTCCTGCTCTGGGGCATCGGCATCGCCCTCATGGGGCTGACCTCCAGCCTGGCCGTGGCGATGGCCTGCCTGTGCGTCGCCGGCGCGGCCGACAGCGTCAGCGCGGTGTGCCGGTCGACCATCCTGCAGACCGCCACGCCCGACCGGATGCGGGGCCGCATGTCATCGGTCTTCACCCTTGTCGTGGCGGGCGGCCCGCGCGTGGGCGACGTCGAGTCGGGCAGCGTGGCCGCGGCGGTGGGCACGCAGGCGTCGGTCGTGCTCGGCGGCCTGGCGTGCATCGCCGGGCTGCTGCCCGTGGTCCTGGCGTTCCCCGCCTTCTGGAACTACGACGAAGGGGACGCCGCCGCGCTCGCGGCAACGTCCCCTCAACTCGTCGAAGACGCCGGTTAGACCGGGTCTACGCGGCGTCCTTGAGGCCGTCCAGCTCGGGCAGGCTCGCCAGCTGCGCCAGCGCCTCCTGCTCCAGCTGCCGCACGCGCTCCCGCGTGAGGCCGACCTCGCGGCCGACGGCCTCGAGCAGCATCGGCTCGCCGCCGCCCAGCCCGTAGCGCAGCTCGATGATCCGGCGCGTGCGCGGCGTGAGGATGTCGAGCGCCCGCTCGAGCGCCTCGTTGCGCATGCGCTCGTCGACCGTCTCGCTGATGTCCTCTGCGCTCGTGTCCGCGATCATGTCGCCGAGCTCGGTGTCGCCGTCCTCGCCCGTCGGGCGCTGCAGCGACACCATGTGCGGGCGCATCTGCTCCGCGTCACGCACGTCCTTCAGGCTCAGCTTCGACTCCTTCGCGACCTCCTCGTCCGTCGCCTCGCGGCCGTGCTTGGCCTCGAGCACGCGGCGGGCGCGGTCGATCTTGCGAATGCGGTCATGGACATGGACGGGCACACGGATCGTGCGGCTCTGGTTCGCCACCGCCCGCTGCACCGCCTGGCGGATCCACCACGTCGCGTACGTCGAGAACTTCAAGTTGCGCCGCCACTCGAACTTCTCAACGGCGCGCACCAGCCCGATCGTGCCCTCCTGGATCAGATCCAGGAAGCCGACGCCGTGGCCACGGTACTTCTTGGCGATCGACACGACCAGCCGCAGGTTGGCCTCGACCATCCGCCGCTTGGCTGCCTCGTCGCCTGCCTCGATCCGCTGCGCGAGCTGCTGCTCCTCGTGCTTGGTGAGCAGCGGCGTGCGCCCGATCTGCGCCAGGTAGAGATCGAGAGAATCGATGCTCGCGGGGGCGTACCAGACCGGCGCCGGCGCGGGCTCCTGCTCCGCCGTTCCTCCGTCCTCGTCCAGCTCCCGCACGGCGACCACGTCCACGCCGAGCTCGGCGAGCTCGTTGCGCAGCGCAGCCGTGTCCTCATCCGAGAGGTCAAGTTCTGCGACCAGGGTCGTCAGCTCGTCCTCGTTCAGCTCGCCCGCATCCTGCGCGCGCTCTATGACATTCCGCACCTGCGGCTCCTGCAACACCATTTGGGCTATCCCACTCCTCGTTCTCAGGGCGTCCGCTACCGTTCGCGGAGACCCGGGGTTCATTCTGGTCGAAGGGCATAGGCGTGCCGCTGGATGGTTTCGCGGCCCAGTGGCGTGCCCCTTCGAATGGGTTAACGCAGCCTCTGCCTGAGCTATTCCCGGCTCTGGGAACCGAAAACGCGCTCAGGATTGGAACGCTCCAATCTCAGCAGCAGCCCTGCTTGTACCTGCACGCGGTGCAGTGCCAGGACGCCTTGACCCAGATCATCTCGCTGCCGCACCGGGGGCAGGAGCTCTCCTCGGTGGTTGTCGGCCC
>DATAHR010000047.1:0-1654 GCA_036263035.1 Gaiellales bacterium
CGACGTCCCGCACGTCGACGTAGGAGAGGCCGCCGTGGACGGTGAACCGCAGCAGGCCGCGCATGTACTCCTCGATCGGCCAGGCGGACACGCGGTGGACGTCACCGGGGCCGAGCACGAACCCCGGATTCACCACCACCACGTCGAGCCCGTCCTTCGCCGCCGCCAGGGCCGCCTGCTCGCCCAGCGCCTTTGACCGTGCGTAGCGAAAGTCGCCGCGGCCGTCGTCTCCGTCGAGCAGGAAGTGCTGCTCGGTGCGCGGGTAGCCGGGCGAAGCGGCCGGGCCCATGGCGCTCACGCTCGACGTGAAGACGACGCGCTCCACGCCCGCACGGGCGGCCGCGTCGAGGAGGTTCTTGGCGCCTTCGACGTTCACCTGGTGAAGCCGCGGCTCGTCGGCCTCGCGGTGTCCGACGGCACCGGCGAGGTGGAACACGCGAGTGACGCCTTCGAGCGCGGCCGGAAGCGTGTCCGGGTCGGTCACGTCGCCGATCACGGCGGCGGCGCCGGTGCCGGCGATCCGCTCCTCGGCGTTCCAGTTGCGAACCAGCGCCCGCACGTCACGGCCCTGCGCGCGCAGCTGCCTGATCAGCTCCACGCCGATGTAGCCGGTGGCACCGGTGACGAGGGTCAGCATGCCGAGCAGCCTATCGGCCCGCCGTTTGCCGACGTGGCGCCTCCTCAGAGCCATCTCACGCTCGGCGGGTACCGTTCCGGCCGTGACGCGCGAGCAACGCACGGTGGCTGCGCTTGGCCTGGCGGTCGGCCTGGTGCTCGCCGACTCGTCGGTCGTCATCCTGGCGCTGCCCGACATCCTCGACCGGTTCAACGTGGCGATCGACAGCGTCGCCTGGGTGCTCACGCTCTTCAACCTGGTGATGGCGATCGCAGCCGTGCCCGCGGCGATGCTTTCCCGGCGTGTGGCGCCGGGGCGCGTCTGCAGCGCCGGTCTGCTCGTCTTCGCCGCCGCGTCGCTCGGGTGCGCGCTCGCGCCGAGCTTCGGATGGCTGCTCGCCTTCCGTGGGCTGCAGGCGATCGGCGGCGCCGCCGCGGTGTGCGCCGCGCTCGAGTTGCTCTCCACCGTGATGCGCTACGAGAGCCGGGCCGTCGCGGTGTGGGCCGCGGCCGGCATCGTCGGCGCGGCGGCCGGCCCGGCGATCGGCGGCGCGCTCACCCAGCTGATCAGCTGGGAGGCGATCTTCTTCGTGCAGGTGCCGCTTGCGCTCGCCGCCCTCCTGTTCGTGCCACGCAACGTGCCTGCGTCGCACACCGACCCGCCTGGCCGTCCCGCGATTCGCCCGAACCTCTCGCTCGGCCTGTTGTCTGCGGCGTTGACGGCGGCGCTGTTCCTGATCGTGCTCCTGCTGATCAACGGATGGGGACACACGCCGCTCGCCGCCGCGGCGATCGTGACGGTGATGCCAGTGTCCGCCGCGGCCGGCTACTTCGTCATTCCAGGGCGCATCCCGCCCCGCATGCGCGCGATATCGGGAGCGATCCTGATCGGCGGCGGCCTGGGCGCGCTCGCGCTGCTGCCCGCCGCCGAGTGGGCATGGCTGATCCCGCCTCAGATCGCGATCGGCGTGGGGCTCGCGCTCGCGCTCGGGGCGCTGACCGAGGACGCGCTGCACGGCCGCTCACCGCTGGCGATCCA
>DATAHR010000048.1:0-2345 GCA_036263035.1 Gaiellales bacterium
AGGCGTCGAAGCGGTCGGCGGAACGGATCTGTTCGAGATGGCGCCAGGCGTGGATGCATGTCTCCTGCACGATGTCGTCCGCCGCGTCGGCGCAGATGCGGTAGGAGCGCGCGATGCGCGTGAGGCGGGGCTGCGCCTGGCGCAGGAGCTGATCCAGGGGTATCGTGGGCGCCACACTGATGGGAGACGATGTGATGCTCACCGAGCTCCCTCCCTACGCCGCGGCTCGCCAGCCAGAAAGTCGAGCACGAGGCGATTGAATTCGTGCGGCCGCTCCATGTTCGGCACGTGCGCCGTGCCGGGCATCCGCTCCAGCCGGGCCCCGGGGATCTCCTCGGCCAGCCACTCCACCGTGCGCACGATGTCCGCCCGGTCGTGGTCCCCAACGATCAGCAGCGTCGGCACGCTGATCTCCCCCACCCGCGACGCAACGTCCGCGACGGTCGGTCGCTCGGCATCCGGGTCGGCGTCCTTCAAGTGCTCGTATGCGCGCAGCTGCATCGTCCGCACCGCATCGCGAACGGCCGGGTCGACGTCCCCAGGCCGCCGCCCGACGCCGTCCACCCAGAACCTGACCGTGACCTCGGCCGCACCCTCGACGTCACCGGCCTCCAGCAGCCGCTCCTCCTCCTCGCCGTAGGCGCGCACCTCATCCGACCAGCCGGTGGACGGCAGCCCCGGGCCGACCAGCACCAGTCCCCGCACCAGATCCGGCCTCGCCACCGCCACCTCCGTCGCCACGCGGCCTCCCAGCGAGACCCCCACGAGCGCCGCCGGCCCCAGGCCCAGCTGCTCCAGAAGCCCGATCAGGTCGCGGCCGTGCGCGAACTGCCCTTCGGGCGGCGCCGAGTCCCCGAACTCGCGCATGTCATACCGGAGCGTGCGGTGACGGGCCGTGAACGCCTCCCACTGCGGATCCCACATCCGGCTGTCGGCAATGCCGGCGTGGATGAGAACGACCGGGCTGCCCTCCCCCGCGATCTGATGGTGCAGCTCCACGGCCGCGAGCGTACCGGAGGCCGCGCGACGCCGCCCGGCGGCCGTCGGTACGCTTCTCGCCATGGCACGGAACCCGTCCGCCAGCTACAGCCTGACCATGCGCGTCGAGATCCCGAGCGAGCCCGGGTCGTTCGCGCTGGTCGCGGCGGCGGTCGCCGAGGCGGCGGGCGACATGGGCGCGATCGACCTGGTGCGGGTGAGCAAGGAGTACACCGTCCGCGACATCACCTGCTCCGCCTCGGACTCCGAGCACGGCCAGCGGATCGTCGACGCCGTGCGCGGGGTGCCCGGTGTCCAGCTGGTCAACGTCAGCGACCGCACCTTCCTGATGCACCTGGGGGGCAAGATCGAGGTGCACAACAAGGTGCCCGTGAAGACCCGCGACGACCTGTCCATGGCTTACACCCCCGGCGTCGCCCGCGTCTGCCTGGCCATCGCCAGCGACCGCGAGAAGGTCCGCTCGCTGACGATCAAGCAGAACACCGTTGCCGTGGTCACCGACGGCACGGCCGTCCTCGGCCTCGGCGACATCGGGCCGGAGGCCGCGATGCCGGTGATGGAGGGCAAGGCGATGCTGTTCAAGGAGTTCGCCGGCATCGACGCCTGGCCGATCGCCCTCAACACCAAGGACACCGACGAGATCATCACGATCGTCAAGGCGCTCGCGCCCGGCTTCGGCGGCATCAACCTCGAGGACATTGCGGCGCCGCGGTGCTTCGAGATCGAAGGGCGGTTGCGCCAGGAGCTCGACATCCCTGTGTTCCACGACGACCAGCACGGGACGGCCGTCGTCGTGCTGGCCGGCCTGATCAACGCGGCCAAGCTGGTCGGCAAGCCGCTCGAGGAGCTGCGGGTGGTGCTCGTCGGCGTCGGCGCCGCCGGTGTCGCCGTGAGCAAGCTGCTGCTCCGCGCCGGGGTCACCGACATCGTCGGCTGCGACCGCGACGGCGCCCTCTACGCCGGCAAGAAGGGCCTGACGGGGATCCGCAAGTGGTACGCCAAGCACACCAACCCGCGCGGATTCGAGGGCACCGCCGACGAGGCGCTCGCCGGGGCCGACGTCTTCATCGGCCTGTCGGGCCCGGGCGCGGTCAGCGCCGCCGCAGTTCGCACGATGGCCGACGATGCGATCGTCTTCGCCATGGCGAACCCGGAGCCGGAGGTGCCGCCGGAGGAGATCCAGGGGGACGTGCGCGTGATTGCCACCGGACGGTCGGACTACCCGAACCAGGTCAACAACGTCCTCTGCTTCCCCGGCATGTTCCGGGGAGCGCTCAAGGCCCACGCGACCACGATCAACGAGGAGATGAACCTCGCCGCCGCGCGCGCGATCGCCTCGGTGATCA
>DATAHR010000049.1:0-4558 GCA_036263035.1 Gaiellales bacterium
CATCCAGCGCGCGATGCTAGCCCTGGTCACGGACGGACTCGGGCGCGTCTGCGGTCAGGCCTCCGGCCTGACCGCGTTAGGCCGGAGGCCTGACCCCGATTGACGCCTCGACCTCCGCCACCGCCGCTTCCAGCGTCGTCACGGCCTCTCCCAACTCGTCGTCGCTGATGATCAGCGGCGGTGCCAACAGCACCGCATCCATGTGCTGGTTCAGGACCGGTGTCGGGCACGAGTAGATCATCAGCCCGCGCTCGCGTGCCGCCGCCGTCAGCCGTCCGGTGACCCGCTCCGAGGCCGCGAACCGCTCGCCCGTGGCCGGGTGTCGCAGCTCGATGCCCTGGAGCAGCCCGCGGCCGCGCAGAGCCGCCATCAGCGGGTGCGCCGCCGACATCCGCTCCAGCTCCCTGCGCAGCAGCTCGCCCTTCCGCGCCGCCTCCGCCAGCAGGTCCTCCTCCTCGATCGCGTCGATCACGGCGCAGCCGACCGCACAGCCGAGGGGATAGCCGGAGAACGTGTGCCCGTACGAGAACCCGTTCGGGGCGTTGCCGACCACCTCGCGGATCGACCGGCTCGCCACCAGGCCGGACAGCGGCACGACGCCGCCGCCGATCGCCTTGCCGAACGTGATCACGTCCGGCACCGCATCGTGATGCTCGACGCCGAACCAGCGGCCGGTGCGGCCGAACCCGCTCACGATCTCATCGGCGATGAGCAGGACGTCATGGCGGTCGCATACCTCGCGCACGGCGGCCAGGTAGCCCTCGGGCAGATCCACCGCGGCCCCCGACGAGCCCGTGACCGGCTCGAGGATGAACGCCGCGACGTGCTCGGCCCCGCGGCTGAGGATGGCCGCCTCGAGCTCGGCCGCTCCCTGCTCGGCGCTGTCGGAGTTCGGTACCGCCGCGTACTTGTGGAGCAGCGACTCAAACGGCGCGCGCCAGCGCGAGCCTGAAAGCGACAGCGCCCCGAGCGTCGAGCCATGGTAGGAGGTGACGCGCGACAGGAACTCGATCTTGGCCGGGTTGCCTCGCAGCTCGTGGTAGAGCACCGCGAGGTGCATCGCCGACTCGTTCGCCTCAGAGCCGGAGGAGTTGAAGAACGACCACTCCAGGTCTCCGGGCGCGATCTGCGCGATCCGCTCAGCCAGCTCCAGCATCGGACGGTTCCGGAACGAGAAGCGGTAGGTGAAGTTGAGCTCCTCGGATTGTCGCTGCAGCGCCGCCACCACCCGCGGGTGGCTGTGGCCAAGCAGCATCACCATCGCACCGCCGCACGCATCCAGGTACCGGCGCCCGTCGGCCGTCTCGACCCAGCAGCCGCGCGCCCGCACGGCCACCGGCAGCGGCTCGCCGGCGGTCATCGAGTAATCGACGTCGGCGGGCTCAGGCGTGATCGGAGAGGCTTCCATCAATCCAGTCTACCGGCGGGTGTCAGATCGACTGCGGAGGAGCCGCGAGCTCGGCCTGCAGCTCGATCAGCCACGAGCGCTCCGCCCGGCCGGCGAGCGCCTCCCGCAGCGCATCGCCCGTATCGGCGGTCGACCCGATGCGCCGGTAGCCGGCGCCGTATGCGGCGGCGAGATGCTCGAAATCGGGGGAGGCCAGCTCGACCGAGCTCGCGTGCCCGTACGCCGACATCTGATAGTTCTTGAGCACGCCGAAGCAGCTGTCGTTGACCAGCAGGACAACCATGTTGAGGCCGTTCTGCTGCGCGGTCGCCAGCTCGTGGCCGCCCATGAGGAAGCCTCCGTCGCCGACGAGCACCACCACCGGCGCGTCCGGGTTCGCGGCGACGGCTCCGAGGGCCGTCGGAATCCCGGATCCGAGCGCGCCGCTCATCGGGTACGCAAACCCGCCGGGGCGCCTCGCATCGAGGTAGAGCACGCCCCAGTAGGACTGGATGGTCATGTCGGCGACGACGATGGCGTCGTCCGGCAGTGCCACGTCGAGCTGGTGCATCAGCTCGCGCTCCGCCTCGAACCCGTGCGCGGCCACCTCGGACTGCCGGCCGGCCAGCGCGGCACGAGCCTCGGCGGCGCCGTCACGGGCACCGGCCTGAAGGTCTCCGGCGAGCAGCGCATCGCAGAACAGCCCGACATCCGCAACGATGCCCTCGCGGACGGGATAGTTGCGCCCGATCCGTGCGGCGTCGAGGTCGACATGCGCCAGCGCACGCGGGAACTCCACCGCCCAGTGGCAGGTGTACTCCTCCGCGAAGCGCGTTCCAAGCGCAACGCAGGCATCACTCGATGCGACCAGCCGGCGCACGGAGGGCTCCTCGAGCGACGAGCCGGCGTGCAGCGGATGGCCGGTCGGGATCACGCCCTTGCCGTTGAAGCTGGTGACGACCGGCGCGTCCAACGCCTCCGCCAGGGCCACCACGCGGTCGGCGGCGAGGCGGCTGCCACCTCCCGCGAAGACGAGCGGCGCCTGCGATACCGCGAGCATCTCGCGGACGCGCTCAATCGCCGCCGGATCCGGGGCGGGCGCCGCGATCGGCGTGACGCGCGGCTCGATGCGCTCCGCCGGCGCGGTCAGCACCGTGGTCAGGGCCTCGATCATCGCGGGCCCTGGGCGGGAGCTGATCGCGGCGAGCGACTCGTCCACCGCCGCCGCCAGCGCGGCAGGCGTCTGCGGGCGGACATGGTGGCGGGTGACCGCCGTGAAGGCGCCCGTCTGGCCGGCCGTCTCGTGCATCCACCCGCGCTCCCCGGCGTCGCTCGGCACCTGGGTGGTGACGTGCAGTACCCGAAGGCTTGACGCGTCGGCCTCCCCCATGCCGGCGAACGCGTTGAACGCTCCCGGCCCGGTGCTCGTGATGCACACACCGACCCGTCCGCTGGTGCGGGCATAGCCGACCGCGGCGAAGGCCGCTGCCTGCTCGTGGCGCACGACGACCGCCCGGATCGACGACCCGTGAAGGGCCTCCCACAGGCTGAGGGCGTGCTGGCCGGGGATGCCGAAGACGACCTCGACGCCATGCGCCTCGAGCGCCGCGACCAGCGCGTCTGCGCCGGTGCGCACGCGTGTCTCTTCGGCGACCGTCATGCCGCTGACGCTACCAGACGCTCCGCGGGGCTCGCCGCGGCTACTGGCCGGACATGATCAGCGCGACAAGGTTGTCGATATCCGTGCTCGACAGGGAGGTGCCGAAGTTGGTCGGCATCACGCCGGCGGTGTACCCCTTGGCAATCACCTTGTCGGGGTCGACGATCGACTCCTTGATGAATGCTGCAAGCGGCGTGCTGCCCGCGTCGCCCTTGATGGCCGTGTCCAGGTTGGGGCCGACAGTCCCGGTAGCACCTGCCTGGGCGAGCGTATGGCAGCCCGAGCAGCCGGCCGAGGCGAAGACGGCCTTCCCGGCGTTCGCATCGCCGGCCACGGCACCGCCGGAGCTGCTACCGCCACTCGTGGGCGTGCTCGAGCCGCCACTCGACGGCGCGGAGCTCGATGTGCTCGCGGAGTAGGTGGAGACCGGCAGGCTGCCGAGACCGACGCTCGACGCGCCGCTGGTGTCGGTGCCGGAGAGGGCGATCACGACGACCATCACGATGATGCCGATGATGGTGCCGACGAGCGCTGCAGTGAGAACCTTGATCATCTGCGCGGCGCACTTTACCAGCTTGTTCCGGACGGGTTGCCGGTAGCGGGATTACCCCAAGCAGGGGATGTTCGGCGTCCCGTCGAACGACGACGTGGTGACCGTATGCTCGACCGACGCGACATCCAGACCCTCATGTACTGCGTTCGGCTGACGGAGATCGCGGGCCAGTGGCAGGCCGGCTATCCGGTGCGCACTCCGCACGATCTGGAGTGCAAGCTGGCGGAGCTGCTCCGCGACGTCGAGGCTCAGCAGCCGACCAAGGCGGCCTGACCGACCGATTGTTCGTCGCGGTGACGCCGCCCCAGGCGGTGCGCGAGCGGCTTCACGAGCACGCGGCGGCGCTCGGGCATCCGCAGCTCCGGGTGCTGACCGCCGAGAGCCTGCACGTGACCGTGCTCTTCCTCGGGGCGGTGGTTCGGGGCGCGATCGACGAGCTGGCCGGCCGGCTGGGCGCGGTGGCTGCGGACGAGGCCCCGTTCGCGCTCTCGATCGGACATGCGGTGCCGGGCCCGCCGAGGCGCCCGTACATGCTCTGGGCGCAGGTGGCCGCGAGCACTCCGCTGGTGCGGCTGTCGGGAGCGATGCACGAGGTGGCGCACCCGCTGGCGCCGGAGCTGTCGAAGCCGCTTCGCGGCGAGGCGCACATCACGCTCGCGCGGGGCCGCGGCCGGGTGCAGGGAATCGAGCCGGCGGCGATCGACCCGGCGCCGCCGGCATTCGAGGTGCGGGCGCTGCAGCTGGTGCGATCCCATCTGTCGCCGAAGGGGGCGCGTTACGAGACGGTGACGGACCTGCCGCTCGGCGTCACGACGGCGTGACGGCGGCCGACGGCATGCTTTGAGACCGGCCAGGCGGGAACCGCCTGGCCATGCGGTTGACGGTCACGACTTCGCCACGAGGCAGCACCAACGCCACGGCCTCTGCTTTGAGACCGGTTCGGGCGCGGCCGCAGGCC